>JAESQX010000211.1 GCA_016764875.1 Gammaproteobacteria bacterium | reverse complement strand
GCGGATTCCCTGCGGCAAATTAATGACGGCTGGCAGGTTCTTAACAAGAATTCGACACTGGCTGAAGCTGAGGTAGTGGTACTGGCAAACGGTATCGACGCGGCCAGTTTTGCACAGACAGCATCGCTGCCTTTGATTCCAGTAAGGGGTCAGGTCAGCCAGATTGATAGCAATGAGCGTAGCAAACATCTTGAGGCTGTTGTTGTTTCCGATCGATATATTTGTCCAGCGGTGGATGACAGCCATTGCATTGGGGCCAGCTATGGGGCAAATGAAACAGACTGCGAACCCAGGCTGGTTGATGATCAGGAAAACCTGGAAAGAATAAGATCAGTATTCCAGAACCCGGACCTGCTGAATGAAGAAGTTGTCAAATCGAGGGCCGCCGTAAGATGCAATACAGCGGATTATATTCCCGTTGTCGGCGCTATGCCGGATGAACATTGTTTTAAAAAGGAATTCGCCGGCCTTGCCAGAAATGCCCGATCCCCTCAGACACAGGCAGGAACCTACTTACCCGGCTTGTTTATCAATACTGGCCACGGCTCCTACGGCCTGACATCCTGCCCCTTGAGTGCGGAATTTCTTGCCAGCCTTATAAATAATGAGAACCTGCCACTACCGGTGAATATTATGGAAAGCCTCAGCCCTTGCCGGTTTATAATCAGAAACCTGAAAAAGCAGAAGCCTGATGGGCTGAGGAAATCAGCGATTGTAGAAAGCTGAAACGACCCGCGATAACTGTTCAGCGTCAGCGGCTCCGGCCAACTCCCTGACGGAATGCATGGCGAAGGTAGGAACACCGATATCCACCGTGCTGATGCCAGTTTCAGCCGCGGTAATGGGGCCAATGGTACTACCGCAAGCCATATCGCTTCGCATGACAAAAGATTGCGTGCTCACACCGACCTTTTCACAATAGGTGCGAAAGCGAGCAATTGTTTCGCTATTACTGGCGTAACGCTGGTTGGCGTTTATTTTGATCACTGGCCCGCCATTAAGCACCGGGCCATGTTCAGGGTCATGCTTATCCGCAAAATTTGGATGCACCGCATGGGCATTATCAATCGATAACAGCAGGGACTTTCGCAATACTCGCTCAAGGGCATCAGTGTCCGTTGACTCCTCTGCCACAATTCTCTTTAACACGGATTTCAGAAACGGACCCTGGGCGCCTGATGCCGAGGCGCTCCCCACTTCTTCGTGGTCATTAAACACCAGCACACTGGTGAACTCCCCGCTGCTTTCCATCAGGCTACGGGTTATCAGAAAACAGCTCAATAGATTATCAAGGCGGGCACCTGCGATAAATTGCTCTTGCAAGCCAACCAGGGCCGGCGGCTGGGTGTCATAGAGACAGAGTTCGTGAGACAGCACCCTGGTGGCTGTTGCCACGCCAGCTTGTTGCTGCAGGTGATCAAGCAGGAAGTCATCAAAACTGAACTTGTCGTCGCTAACCGGCTGCAACAGAATCGCAGGCAAATGTTTCTGCGCATCAATCGAACGGTTTTTATTAGCCTCACGATCAAGGTGAATGGCCAAACTGGGAATGACAGCAACCGGCTTTTTAAAATCAATCAGACAAGAACCCAACTGACCATTCTCGCTCAGATAGGTTACCTGCCCGGCAATGGACAGATCCCGATCGAACCATGGGTTCAGCAAAGCCCCTCCGTACACTTCGACACCCAGTTGCAGATAACCCTTGCTGAGAACCTCGGCAATCGGTTTGATTTTCAGGCAGGGGCTGTCAGTATGTGCGCCGGCCAGATGTATTCCGGCACCGAGCGTGCCATTTTGAGCAAGTTTAAAACCAATTACAGAACCACCACGGCGGACGAAATAGCTTCTACCGACCTGTAATTGCCATCGATCCACCTCATTCAGCGATTCAAACCCGGCATTTGTCAGCTGGGCAGTAATCGATTCAACCGCATGAAAAGGGGTTGGTGAGCTTTGCAGAAAACTCAACAGAGCTTGATTGAAGTTCTTGTTTTGCATAACTTTAAGTTCTGATAACAATTTGACTGGCTGTAGCCTGACAATGTCCTTGCTCAGCGTATCTCCAAAATCTCCACGTCAAATATCAGGGTGGCAAATGGAGGGATGGTCGGTGGCGAACCTGCTTCTCCATAAGCCAGAGAATAAGGAATGAACAGCCGCCACTTGTCTCCCGCTTTCATTAGCTGCAAAGCCTCCGTCCAGCCGGCAATGACCTGGGACACACCAAACTGGGCCGGCTCTCCCCTGTCTACAGAGCTGTCAAATACGGAACCGTCGGTAAATGTCCCATGATAATGGGCAAGCACTGCATCCGTCACTTCAGGTGAAGGGCCACTGGCATCACCTGATTCCAGGATCATATATTGCAATCCGGAATCCAGCTCAACCACACCCTCGTTTTCGGCGTTGGTGGCCAGGAACTGCTCGCCCTCATCCCGTGCAGCGGCGACCTCTTCGTTCCGCCGAGCAGTCATTCGCTCCTGAAAAGTCTGAATTGCCACTTTTACTTCATCCGGTGAAAGCTGGCTTGTTCCGTTTACCTGATCACGCATGCCGGCAACAAACATGTCAAAATCAATTTCTGTCAGCAATTGTTGTGAAATCAGATTCTGTCCGATGTTTGCACCTATGCTGTAGGCTATGCGGCTCTCTTCGTCCTGCAAATCCAGATCCTGTGCCAGCACAGCCGAGCTGAATCCTATACTTAAAGCGGCCAGAGTGTTAAATCCGACAAGCACGAAATTCTTCATATATGTATCCTTGGTTAAATCTCAAATTATCTTGTAGCTGCTGGTTATACCGCACATTGAGGCGGCATACTACCTACCCTATAACGGAAACACCAGCGCAGGAACTTAAGCTGAGAACTCCTCAAGAGAGCTGTAAAGCCTCCGGTAGATGGGCTATGCTTTAACAGTAATGTTGTATCGGGCGGCTATATCATCCGGCGACTTAATGAGATCGGGAATTTGAACAGGCTAATCCCCCCTATTGTACTTTCAACTCTGGTCCTGTTGCTTTTTTCCTGCTCTCGCCAGTTTGCCGTTACGGTTAATAATCAAGCTGTTTATGACCCCCGCTATCAGCCAAACTCCCTGCCGGTACAGGACGCTGATTTACAGGGATGCATCAACCTTGCCTTGCGCCAGCAGGGCCTGCAAAATCCAGCCGATCTTACCGTACTCTCCTGCTCCAATTCCAACGTTCGATCGTTGGATGGCATTGAACAATATACCGGGCTGAAATTTCTCGACCTGGCTGACAATAGAATCACCAACTTGCAACCTCTTGCAGGAATGAGCCAACTTAACGGGCTCAGCATCCCGAATAACCCTTTGACGGATATCTCTGTGCTGTTACGCATGGGGGGCTTAACGGCTTCAATTCTAAGCGGTAACCAGCAGATCCCCTGTGGCCAGTTAGACGCCTTGCAGCGGAAGTTAGGGGAAAACTTGAGCCGGCCGCAATCCTGTCGGGGCCGATAGGCACAGGTTTTGGTCTTTAACCCTATCCTGATAGCTGTTACATTAAAGCTATCAATAAAAAGGGGATTGCCCGTTGAGGCGGTTCACAACCGAAGGTTTTAAAGGCATAAACAGGGACACAATGATTTTTGCTTCTGGCCATAGCATATTCTGGCGTCTGACCGATGAAACCGGCCAGGGTAGTGACGTAGTCAGTATAGTTCTCGCTAATCAGAAAGAAGATGAGGCGGCGGAAGTTGAAATTGAGACCGATATCATCTCGGCCCCGCATGAAACTGACCCTCCAGACCATCCAATTGAGATTGAATGGAATAAAAAAGACCTGAATCTTTTTCTTACCCTGCTGCGCAATACCTTCCCCCCCAGGAAAATTCTCGAGCAAGACGAGCAAATCGAGCTGGACCTGACCGATGAGTCCGTGTTGCGGATCATGCATATAGTTGCCTCTGCCAGATTCTCCACACCCTATCCGGTAGAAACCGTAATCAACCCTGACCGCTCACTGCCCAGCGAGATGGTACGCTTCAGAGTTGGCGAACACATCTCCCTGGATACTATTGATGGTTTCAAACCAGGGGTTATTGTGGCGGTGAACGACGATGAAATTAACTGCGTCCTGCTGGAGGAGATTACATCTCCAGCCGGAGACAACATTCAGCTCGACCGCCATGACTTGATTGTTCTGAATAAGCAATTTGCCTTGCCGTCAATATTCACCGTAAATCAGCCTGGCGAATCAGACCTTATTCACTAGCAGGCATCCCGCTATGGAAACGAAACTGCTCATCCGGGCCAAGGATCAGGTCTTTTTCTATTGCTGAGTAAAATTCAATGCGATCTGCGATATCACCTGACGCGTTAACGCGGGCCAGTTCCAGGTATTCGCCAAAATGCCGCGCTTCTGACTTGATCAGGTTACGGTAAAATCTGGACAGTTCGTCATCCAGCCAGGGAACCAGCCTGGCGAATCGTTCACAAGAGCGAGCTTCGACAAAAGCGCCAATTATTAAAGTGTCTATTAAACCGTTGCTGACACGGCTATCGATGTGCTGTCGCAATCCTGATGCATACCGTGAAGGGCCTAACCTGGTATAGGTAATTCCGCGCTCCTTGAGTAGTGTGACTACCTGCTGAAAATGCAGCAGCTCTTCACGGGCAAGGCGAGACATTATCAGCAGCAATTGTGAATTTTCAACATGGCGATACATCAGATTCATAGCTGTCGCTGCGGCTTTCTTTTCGCAGTTAGCATGATCTATCAACAAGGTATCCAGATTATCCAGGGCATGGTGAACCCACGCATCGGGAGTTTCGCAAGGAAGGAAATCAGTAATGTCGTCCAGCACTAGTGAGGCTCCCGACTCCCTGATTTGTCCTCAATAACAGCTCCAGGTAAAGTCTCCGGCTGCATTTCCAGATCCGCCGCCTGCAGTACTTCGTCGGAGTGCTTTTTGGAGGTTTTCGCCCCCAGTTGTTTGATCTTTTCAACCCGCCCAATCAGATTCCCTCTACCGGAAATCAACTTGTTGTGAGCGCGTTCATAGGATTTTCGTGTCGCATCAATTTTGCCGCCAACTTCTTCCAGATCATCCACGAACCCTACAAATTTGTCATACAGGGCTCCAGCCTTGCTGGCAATTTCCAGTGCGTTTTGATTCTGCTGCGCCTGACGCCACAAATTTTGAACGATTCTAAGAGTAGTGAATAATGTAGAAGGCCCTATAATAATAATGTTCTTTTCATACGCATTATGTGCAAGATTGGCGTCCTGCTGTTCTGCGATACTAAAAGATGCCTCAATCGGCATAAACAGAAAAACAAAATCAAGAGAGTTTACTCCCATCAGATTCTGGTATTCCTTTGAAGAAAGTAGCTTGATATGATTTCTCATGGACTGAACATGCTGCTTTAGATATTCTGTCTTTTGATCGGGCTGATCCTCGTTACAATAGGCTTCATACGCTTTCAGGGAAACCTTGGCATCAATGATAATGTCTCTTGATTCCGGCAGATGAACCACCACATCAGGCTGGCTTCGTGACCCATCAACGGCCTTTAAACTAACCTGGGTTTCATATTCCCTGCCCCGGACCAACCCCGACTTTTCCAGAATTGATTCGAGAATCATTTCCCCCCATGTGCCTTGCGCCTTGTTATCTCCTTTCAGGGCATTGGTAAGGTTAACCGCATCTTCACTGATACGACTATTCAGTTCCTGCAGTCTTTTAATTTCCTGTCCCAGTGAAAACCTTTCCTTGGATTCACGGTCATAGGTTTCTTCCACACGCTTTTCAAAGTGTTGTATTTTTTCCTGCAACGGTTTCAGAATTTGTGAAATGTTTTCCTGATTAGTGGCTGTGAATTTTTTACTTTTGTCCTCGAGAATTTCATTGGCAAGCTCCTTGAATTGCAGATTCATTTGCTCACGGGCATTTTCAAGTAGTGCCAATTTTTCCTCAAACTGTCGCTGCTCATTGGACAGGTCGCCCTGAAGCCGGCTGATTTGCTCCCGTAAGCGGATAGAAGATTCTCCCAGATCAGCATTTTTATC
>JAESQX010000210.1 GCA_016764875.1 Gammaproteobacteria bacterium | reverse complement strand
TAAATTCAAATAACTTAATTAATGAAAAAGTACTTATAAAAGGTTTCTATGATTGGGGTGAAGCAAAAAAAAAGTTTAAAGAAGAAGAGTTGACTTCAGCAATATCATGGATGAAAGATAAAGGAGTTTTTCCAAATAAACACTAGTAAAAAAAATGAATATAACTGCAAAAAAACAATATCAAAGAATTTTAAATTTTGTAAAAGAAGGAAAGCTTCAAGTTAGAAATGAAATTAATGATTCAGATAAAGGTCTAAAAACTAGCGGACAATCGTTTGTAGGAAATGATTCTGTTGATGTTTATTCAAACAACAATGAAGAGGACATTTATAGAGTTTGGCATTACATTTCACATGATGATAATTATGAAGTATTACATGTTGAAGATTTGAGAGGCGGAAAATTATTAATATTTGAAAACAATGAATTGATTTAGTAACAAATCTATGCTGGAACCATTAAATTTCTCATTTTTAAACCTTTATAAGTTTTACTTATCTTTGCTTCTAAAATAATTGACAATAAATATGGCTATACAATTACTAAATATATCTTCTGAAGAGCTATTAGAAAAGTTTGGCGCAGGTAACCACAAACCTGGTTCTGGAAGTGCTGCAGCATTTCAAGGAATGATAGCTGCTAAACTATTAGTAACAGTAATAAGCTTAACAAACGAAGAAAAAAGAAGAGCATCATATTCTAAATATTTACCAAAACTATTAAAATTTGACAAAGAGATTCAAAGTCGTATTTTTCCTGAATTAACTAGATTATTTAACCTTGACTCTGTTCAATTTGATAAAACAATAAAACTTCGCAAAAAGAGAGATTTAGAAGAAGATTTATATAAAAAGAATCTATTAGGAAGACAGGCATTAGATGAACTTAAAGTTGCTATTGATATACCTTTAGAAATAGCTGGTTTAAATATAAAACTAGTAAAATTCTCTGAATATGTATTTGATAATGGCTTTCAATCTGCAAGGGGAGATTCTCATGTAGCTTTGAGTGGAGCAATTTCTGGACTAGCAGGCTGTTTATCAATAATTCAATTAAATCTTTTGTCTTTTGGAGGTGATGAAGCAAATTGGATGAAGGAAACAATATCTCAAACAAATGATATAAAAGCTGTTTACCAAATGTTACATCTAAAGGCAAATTCCAAAATTGAGATTTTAGAAAAAGAAGTGGACGAAAATGTTTTATTATATAATGATGTAAATAAATTACTTAATGAAGTTAAATTAAATTCAAAATTATCTAATGATGACGTTGAAAGCTATGCATCAAGATTTCAAAGGTTAATTTGGAAACATCGCAAAACAATTTGGAAAAAAAACACGCCCAAAGATTATGTTGGGGTTTTGAAGCCAGCAAAGGTTTTTAAGAAAGCACTAGGTTATGAGTTTTTTAATGATGTCGAGTTCAAAGAGACAAATGAAATTGCAGGTTTAATAGATCAGCCTAACAAATTAGTTCTAATATCTAAAGATTATCCAAAACCTACTCAAAATTTTACTGCTGCTCATGAACTTGGACACGCTATTTTACATGAACAAGATATATTACATAGAGATAAACCAATTGATGGTTCAAGTGTAAATAAACGTAATAAAATTGAGTTTCATGCGGATAAATTTGCTGCATTTTTCTTAATGCCTGGTGAACTTGTGAAAAGAGTTTTTGAAGAATTGTTTGGAACAAATAAGTTTATTTTAGATGATGATTCAGCATTTTATTTAACTAAAGGAAAGAAATCTCAAAATGAATTAAGAAGAAATTGTAAAGATTTGAATGGTCTAGCTATAAAGTTAGCATCAACTGATTATTATTTTGATAAACCAATTTCAACTATTTCAGAAATATTCAACGTCTCGGTTGGAGCTATGGCAATTAGGCTTTTAGAACTTGATTTATTGGAGTTCTAGTAATTGCTTTCATTCCACACACATTCCACTACTCTCCTATCCTCCTACGCTAAAAAGCTTCGGCGGACTTGCGTCGCTTCGGGCAAAGCGTATTCCATTACATTTTTAAAGAACCATTTTAGAATAAAAAAACAAGAAAATGTAGTAATTAAACTTTCGCTTTTACCAAAGCAAAGTTACATAACGCAGAACATCATAGACGAGTTGCGACTTATGCATCTGGGGCTACTCTGAATCTATTAGGTTTTGTTAATCTAATTCCTCATCTGGTATATAGGTACGCACAAATTCTTTCGCTTCACTTAATACTTCTGCTGCCTTCGTTTTATCGCTTTTAAGCAGCTCAACATAGGATCTACCACAACTTGAATGATCGGAATAATTTGCAATCATATTCTTTAGTATGGTATCAAAGTTTGCTGGATCAACGCCCTCAAGAATACTGTTAATAGTGATAATTTTAAAACACCTTTCTTTAAATAGTTTCCCTCTTACATCTGCACGACCAAGACGAAAGAATTCAATGGTGGTAATTGCTCTTTCAAAGGGTACTCCAGATGATACCACTACAGTTGGTACTGCACCTTCAAACGATATCAGATCCTCGCAATCTACATCATCTTGCCCTATGGGAAATAACAATAACGGAATTTCTGCATCAGATTCCGTAGATGGGTTTTCCATATCTGTGTTATAATTGCCCTTAATAGGAAATCGATCTCTCTTAATAGCTTGATTACAAGGACCACAGGAAATAGAATAATTTAAAGGATTATAGGTTAATAAGTGATACCCTTTCGAAACGGCTGGGTCTGTAATGGCAATATCAAGCGTATTAAACTCCTGAGTTGACTGCCATTTGGTAATTCGGTTCTTCGGACGAAAATGTTCCACATCATGAACGCCTTTCCCACTTGTTTTCCCTTCAAGTTCACTCTCACAAAATGCGCACTTATTACCTTGCATTTTCATATACACTTCTTTTATTTCGCTCCAAATATGACTTGAGTGCGTTACTTTTCCTGCAGTCTTGTAGGTTTCTGTTCTCTCGGCTGACCTTGTCAACCACGTGGCATTATGTGCAGTTATAAGTGCTTCAATATAGGTGAGATCAATGGTATTTCCATCTTTATCTATTTTATAAGAAATCATAACTTTCCGCCTTTAGTCATTAATGTCATTAGTTCTTTTCGTGCTGCCGAATCACCTGTCGATGCCTTAAATGATAAGATTCTTAACTTATCTGCAACGTCATCATTTCGAGTGCTTTTTAAACCGAACAAATCTGACACTAGAATTTGATCAGTATCGAGGCCATAGGTATTTCGTTTATCTCGTACAGGAAAAGAGCAATTCTCCTCGTCTGTATTCAGATAAATAATATTTTGCCATTCAATGCTTCCAACAACAAGAGGGCTATGAGTTGTTACAAAAAATTGAATATTTGGCAATGCCTCTGCTAAAAGAGGTAAGATTTTCATTTGCCAAGCTGGGTGAAGATGTAGATCAATTTCGTCAATAAGCACAATGCCCTCATTATCTACTAATTTCTTTCCGCTAGGACAAGATTGTTCTATATGATACAACAGGTCTCCTATCCATCCTAAAAAAGCTCGATATCCATCGGAAAGTGCCTTAAAAGGAATTAAATTACCTTCTTTTTCAAAAATATACTGGTCATCCTCTATCTCTCCTGTAAACTGAAAATGACCAGTTCCTGTAATTTTAGAAAGAAGTCCCACAATTTGCGTATAACGCCCTGGATTGTCTTTTCGCATATTAGGTAACCAAGCATCAAGAGGAACTAATTGATAAGTTTCTTCAAATAAACTACGGATCTTATTAATTCGAATAAATTCACTACTTTCTCTTGATATTGAATCAAATTTTTCAGGTAACTCAACTGTTCTACTTGCACCATATCCAACTAAGAACATTGCTTCAGGGTCATCTTCAAAAACCGGGTGCCATGATTTTGTTTGAGGATGAATCCAACTTATCGTATCTCTTGATCCTTGATCAATCCTAACTTCAATTTCACTCTCAACACGAGCATAGTTAATATGATCTTGTTGGTTTGATTCAAAAAATGCTTTTAAATAACCAACGTTGTGATCAGAATTTCGAGATCTTCTAACCCACATGAAAGGATCAATGTTTAACTGAGATACTCCTGGTCCCAAAGTGGAAAGAGCTATTGCTTTAAGAAAGGCTGTTTTACCAGTTGAATTGTTTCCTAAAACAACATTGATATTATCATAACGTACAGTATCAATATCAAAATCTAGTTCTAGATGCGCCTTTGTAATTTTCGGGTGAAGGAATTTTAAATCATTAAAACCTTTGAACGATTTAAAATTCTCAACACTAAGATTTTTTATATACATAGAATTAACGTTTTATTATTTTCAATATAATTCAACAATGGCTCTCATTGTCAATTTTCTTTATGGACAATTAGTTGTGGTTGATTAATAGATTGTATTACTAAAATAATCCATATTAAACTAATGCGTCAAGTAGCCATAAAGGCTTCTTATTAAAAGATTTCCAATCAGCCTCTAAAGCATTATATAAGGTATCAATTTGAGTAAAGTCATTTATTTGATTATCCTTATCTGCTTTGAGTTTTAAAATATAATCCATAAGCTCATAACACACAGTAAACTGTCCGCAGGCAATTAGCGTTTCCATTCGATTTTTAGCAATATCTGTTTTATCCCACCATAATGTAGTGGGCGTTTCAGAAGCCGTCAAACTAACACTTTTTAAGTTTTTACTTGGTGATGGTGTTATCGCTTTGTTATAATTTGTAGCGCTGTATGGCGTTTTTTGCCCGTTTAATTTATAGACCGTAGTGGTAATGCGTTTATTTGTTAATTCAACTTTAGAATAGAACAAGTCATAATTTAAACGTCGTAATTGTTTCAAAAAAACATCATTAATCATAACCATGGCCGAAGTAAAACGCTCAGTCAACATACGTTGTATTAAACTAATATCTAGTTTCTGAAAAGTTAAAACATCATCCAATAAGGCTTCAGGAACATTCTTTTTGAAGAGTGTTTTTAATCTAGATAATACCGAAGCCTTAATAACAAAGGCCACCAGCCCAAATATTGTTAATAGCAATCCTATTCCCATAAGAGCACTACCAAAAATATAGAGTCCTGTATAAGCAGCTGAACCAAATACCAACATATTATTTAATAGGATGATACCCAAGCCTAGCAAAAGTGTAATCCAATACAAAGGCTTTATAGTAAAATATTGCAATATCTTATTCGTAGCGTGTTTTATAGTAAAACTTTTTCCGATGGTAGTTGTATCCTGTTGCCATGGTGTCATTTTATAACTTCCTACGTCATTAACAATAATTAAATCCAGACCATTTTCAATACGATCATTAATTAGCATCATACTCCCAATACCTTGGTTATCTGCAATACCTCCATCCATTATTCCAACACCGTCGATAAAACGATCCAACTCTTTTAAATTTTTATAATCTGGATCGTTGTGGTTTTCGAAATAATCATCGGGAAACACCAACGGTTCAAATCCAACAGGAAAACAAGACGATGATGCAATCACATCACCTAATTTCACTTTATTTCGTAATGCATTTATTTCCTTTTGATTTTCTTTATACAGTGGGTTGTTACCAAAATATCCTTTGTTTTGAAAACGATAGGACAATCCAAATGAAAAGTCAGTAGCATTAAAGCACACCTGTTCTAATTGCTTAATATCATCTCCTTTAAAGTTTTCAAACGAACCTTCAAACAATGGCATTTCAGCATAGGTAAGTGCAAATGCGTTGATAAGCGATCGCTTTTTATACGGATTGTCTTTCCAAACAGCATCATCTTCTAATTTACTAATGGCCGTTTCAAGTAAGATGTCATTCTCAGGAGTGAATGTATTATAGAATCTTTTAAAAAAAGCTTTGAAATCATAATCAGGCTCTTGAACAGCTTTGGCATACCCTACTCCTGTTAATGTGCCTCCACTAACGGTACTTAATGCTTTAACCATTTCTAATAAAGGTTTGTTTTTGTAAGAGACATGATCTAGGTATGATAATACACCTAGAGCAAAAAAGGTGGCACGATAGCCACCACCACTAAAGCAAAGTCCAATGTTCTCAAATGGTTTAAATTCCGTATTTTTTTCTATTTCTACAGGCATAAAGTTCGATTTAATAGGTCATTTAATTATGTAATTAGTCAAGCTGTTTACAGATGAGATTTAATTAATGATATTTTATAATCTATTTTCTTTATGATTAATAAAAGCGCATATCATTCTATTTACTATTGTAATTTTAAAATAGGGAGAGTTTAAATATAGTAAATTTTTTAGAAATATATTTTATGGAAAACATAAATATATGAAAGTTAGTAATTTATAATCATTCCACACACATTTCACTTCTCTCCTATCCACCTACGCTAAAAAGCTTCGGCGGACTTGCGTCGTTTCGTAAAAAGCGTGTTCCATTAACATTATAGAGAAACTTTTAATAAGAAATTTTTTAAGGAAAAGAAGATATTATTACTTCGCTTTTGCCAAATCGAAGCATGAGATTCGCGAACACATTTCTAATACAATTTTAACGAGGTGAGCAAAGCAAAGTTACATAACGCAGAACATTATAATACGTTTTCGTACTATAATAAG
>JAESQX010000209.1 GCA_016764875.1 Gammaproteobacteria bacterium | reverse complement strand
GCATCAGCCAAAAATTCTTTAGGGTTTGTTCCTTGAGGTAACTCAGCGTCTTCTTTGCATTCTTCTAACGTGGACCCGTGTCCAAAAATGTGATGTCCGAGTTCGTGCGCGCAGCTGAACACCCTTCGGGAAAGTGGTCGTAGTGAAGATATTAGGATGCGCGGAGGGCTGCCGCGCAAATAGATGCCATCCATGTTTACGTCGACTATACGAACGATGACTCCAAGCTTTTCGCATATAGAATAGATTGAAATGGGCTCGGTTAGACCAACTCCTAAGTCAAGCCGCACATTCATCGCTTCATGAGCTGCTCGTCGTGCGAGTTCAATCTTGTATTTATAAGTCAGTTTTTGTGACGTCGGGAAACTGCCGCTCACACTAGAGCTCCTCATTGGAGTCACTTCGAATTGCTGCAAACAATTTTAAAAGTCGATCGAGGTCTTGAGGCTTGAGTCGATTAAGCTCTCGTGCGGCTAGTTGTACACGTGGGTCATCACTTTCGATCTGCGCAGATACCTCGCCGACCAACCATCCAACGCTCACGTCAAAGAGTTTCGACAGCTGAGCGATTTCATCTGATGAGACACGTCGATTACCCGCTTCAATTTCCGATACGGTGGGACGGTGCATTGACAAAAATCGTGCGACTTGAGCTTGAGTAAGGCCTGCTAGCTTGCGAGCTTCACGAATTCGCGACGCAGTCAGGGCGCGATCGTCGGAGATAGGCGGGCTCATTCTGCTGCAGACGCCGGTTGAGCTGCCCTTTTTGTCGCAGCTATTTCACAGAGAATACCGACAGTCTTTTGAATGGGGTGGAATCCACCTTTGTCGCCAAATAGGTTTGTTTGGGGAGGAATTTTGATGCCGAGCCTCCGTCCGATCATTCCTGTTGCCGCGATTGACATTGGACTATCGAATTTTTCAAGGTCTTTTATGGGACGAGTTGTCTTCTTCAGCGGAGGGCAGGGCAGGCCCTGACCGGACTGGATTTGATGCAAAACATCGCAAACGACCTGATTCGCTAGGTGGGAGTTCATCTGTTAGCCTTTCAAATTACATTTGGTAAGAAAATCTTACCAAATTCTCCCAGGCAAAACAACCAGTCTTTTTGTGTTTCGAAATGCTCTTGGCCTTTAGGCCTATCTTCGCAGACGATTCCATCGCAGGTCTGTAGCTACTGTATCGTTGATGCCCCATTTGGGCGGGTACCAAGGGGCTTCTTGTGGTCTTGGTGATTTACGATAAATCTGCTTGATGCGGCTTCGATCGGAGTTCCCTCTAACTTCCGGATGTACAGCCCGAGCATATTTGCCGACCTCGCAAAATAGGTTCTGACAATCAATTAGATGTAGACGCCGCCCCCAAAGGTTCTCGAAGCTCGGAGCGATACGTTCAAATGCCACTTCTTGTACTTCAACCATGTAATGAATGATATCGGAAGGGGAGTAATCTCCAAGGTTTGTAAAGCACTTGGCGATTCCGTCCAGCGCACCGGGGCCTGGGACTACAAAGTTGTCCTCCGAAAAATTTAACAGTGTGCTGTAGTTGAGGTCGATTGCTAACTGGTACCCAAGAAAAGAACCAATGCATGGAAAACTGAGTAGCAAAGTGTAGACAGATTCAAGGTCTGGCAGTTGCGCTATGCGTTGGGCAACATTTCCATTCATCAGAAGCTGAATAACTTCCAAATGGTTGCTGTGTTTTCGAGCGTGGCCGAATGCGGAACGCCCCGACGCCATTATGTAGGCGGCAGAGTAAATTGTAGCTCCGCTGGCCATGAGTTTGGAGAGGTATTGGTCATATCGATCGAGATTGAAGCTCTCCCAAGAAATGAGGCCGAATTCGCTTTCCAAGGCCTCCCAGGTTTCAATCTTGTTGAAGAACTTGAAGATTAGGAGCCGGAAGAGGAAATTTTCCGCAGACCAGTTCTCATTATAAAGGACGTGTCGGATTAAATATTGGCTAACGCGATCGGATGCTCGGTAGACGTTGGTAAACTTGTGCCGCATCAGCGTTGGGTCGGATATCGGTTTGCGGGTTTCATGGTCAAAAATTTTTCCAAAGAACAGCTCTTGTCTCACGGCAGCAAAACGCCAATACGTTGCGAATACTAAAGATGCTTCGGGCCGCCGAGGCCGAACAAAGAAATTTGGTGATGGAAGAGAAGGTGCTTTGGTCGAAGCTACCGTTTTGACCGCCAACTCGATTCCTAAGCCCAGTTGATTTTTCTCCAAGCGGTTTTGGTCGGCCTTGGCCATTTCTTCTCCTTATCGTGGATGCATTTCTAAACCTCCAAACCACTGACGACATGAGAAGGAGAGGCGCATCGCGTTTCTTTTGAAAGTCTATTAGAATAATGTTTACATGCTAAAGAGGATAGCATCCGGTCGAATATCTCGGTGCACATGTTGTTGCAGACGCCAGAGATATTCTATCTATGATTTCGAGTTTGGACAGATCAAACACAGGGCGATCCGAAAATGAAGAAATTTCCAGATGGCCTAAGCCAATTCCAGGCTATGTACATGATTAGTCTCGTTTTTGGTATCGAGATAATTGCCTCCGCCTTGTACACGTCGATTCGAAAAGGGGAGCTGACTGAACTCTATTCGGTGGACCTAGTGGTTTCGCTTTGCGCGTTTACTTCCGTGCTGCTTCTGATCGTGCGGTTTTTCTGGGCTACAGGCAACATTCGAAGTGCTTGGAACAAGCTGCAAAACACAAGTACCCCAAAACCGGAATGGGTCGTGATGGTTCATCTGCCTGTACTGTTGGTGCAGGGTGTTCTTATTCTTTTCGTGTGCATGGCCTACGCGGAATACATGAAGGAAGGAATTGAGCGAGCTGGTTTGTGGTTTGTCGGGTTGTATATTTTTGCAACATTCTGGAATTTTTGTTGGCTAGTCGCACTTCAGAGAAGTAGCGGGAAGCCTCGAAACTACGAAAGAGTTTGGCTAGTAAATAATGCGGTGTTGGTCACCTTCGGGATCGGGTTGATAATGATGCAGCAAGTGGATTTCCTCACTCTGCAGGTGATGATGGTGCTATTTGTCGGAATTTCAATTGTAAGCAGCGGTGCTGACCTAAGGCTGACG
>JAESQX010000208.1 GCA_016764875.1 Gammaproteobacteria bacterium | reverse complement strand
CTTTGAGTTACTGCCTCTATGAGAGCCCGGCCCATTCTTCCGGCCGCACCAGCAATTGCAATTCTAATCATGTTATTTCCCTTAAAAACACAGGCTGCTAAGTATACAGGGCTCAAATTTTAACCAAAACACATATTGTCGGTCTGGGCCGTTTCACGAAAACGAATCAATAACGCTGCCCCATTTATTTCCAACAGAGGCTGTTTTGACTCAAATCGGCAAATAACTTGATGCCTTCTACCAATTTAGGCACACTTCGTTCGGTCTGACAGATGCAATACCAAAATGAATTTTGCATCGCCGTAAGTCAGCTAAAATTACCTAAACTATTAACATGCCTTGAAAGAAATGAGTGATACCCCGGTCTTAGACAAAAAAGGCAAACAACAACGCTATGAAGCGCTGGTGGATGACCTCTATCAGGATGTATACCGCTTCGCATACTGGATCTGTAAGAATAAACCCTTGGCGGAAGATCTGGTTCAGGAAACGTTTCTGCGAGCCTGGCGCTCTCTGGACAGCCTGCAGAACGACAAGGCCGCTAAAGCCTGGCTATTCACCATTTTACGACGTGAAAATGCCCGGCTATACGAACGATATCGACCTGAACTGGTGGATGTGGATGACCAGTCAATAGCCGACACCAGTTTTGATGCGCCGGATGACGCGATGGACAAGGAGTTATTGCATAACGCAATTAACCGATTGGAAAGTGAATACAGAGACCCCCTGTTACTACAGGTTATTGGTGGCTTCAGCGGCAAGGAAATAGCTGAAATACTGAATTTGAACAGTAATACCGTTATGACAAGGCTGTTTCGGGCAAGGGGCAAGTTAAGGAGTGAATTTTCAACTGGTATTGATCTCGAATCAGACCTAGACGAGCCAAAACAAGATGGATAAATCAGAATTTGAAACCCTGGCATTGGCCAATCCAGACAATACAAGTCAGGATTTCCTCGATGCCTTGAATGAAGATCCTACACGTCAACAGTTCCTTGATGAAGCAAAAACCCTTAACCAGCGCCTCAACACTACGCTGAACAATATCCCGGTACCCGACGGCCTTGCTTCCAAACTGAAGGAAATCGCCGGGGAAGCTGAATCAAACGTGGTTCCGTTGCATCAGGGCCGATTCTCTTTTCGTGGATTTGCATTGGCCGCATCACTGGTGCTCGCTTTGGGTGTCACCTACTCCGTGCTCTTCCGAGATAGTGGGCCGTCTTCCGCCGAAATCGCGTTCGGGCAACAGATTATTGAGCACATATACATGGAACTGGATCAACTGGACTCCGAGGCCAGCGTTAACTTTCAGACTGTTAGTCAGGCGATTGGTTCGGTTGGTGGACAAATGCGTGGTACGGAATCCGTGGACAATCTGCATATCAACTTTGCCAAGCCTTGCAATATAATTCCTGAAAACAATAGTGTTCATCTAGCCCTACAGGGAACCAAAGGGGCTGTAAATGTTATCGTAATTAACAACAGTCCAGTGCAGGCAGAATTCACTTTAAATGATAAGCGCTTTAAGGGCGTGGTGATTCCCATGGGTAAAGGCAATCTGATTCTCATAGGTGAAAAGGAAGAAAGCCTAAATAATTATCGCGAACTCTTAGCTAAAAATGTCGACTGGGTTATTTGAAAAATTCAATACCCCACACTTTCATTCTGATTTTTCAATATCCCTAGCCATAATTGTCTTTGCATAAGTGGCTATTTCTTCCGCCAATTTTGGCCCCCGTCCTATTCGCTGACTATACTGAATTACGAACTGTCTGACTCATAAGACACCGTAAATGGCTCAAGTTGAGCCAATCCAATCTTTATGTTGAATGTTGCACGAGCGAATCGTCTTACCTGGTTAGACAAATTGCCGTTACCCCGCATCTGTGTGGTTTGCGGCACGGCACTATACAAAAACATCAGCTTGTGTGATTACTGTAATACCCGGCTGCCCTGGATAGCTGAAAAATGTGCCGGGTGTGGCGTCCCTTTGAATGATAGAAGTAAGCACTCACCTACTGCGTGTGGCCGTTGTATAATCAACCCGCCAGTGTTCGATTCATGCCATGTATTATTCGCATACGAGGCCCCAGTCAGTAAACTCATAACCCGTTTTAAATACGGCGCCAATTTTGCTGATGGCCTAGTGTTGTCTACCATACTCAGTAGAGAGTTTATTCGTTACCTTAACGAGACGCACAGCAGCGCTGATGTTCTCTCGTTGCCACAACAACTGATTCCGATTCCTTTACATCCTCAACGGTTACGTGAAAGAGGATTTAACCAGGCATTGGAAATTGCACTTACCTTGTCTCGATTTTCCGGTATCGCTGTAAACAACTCTCTGGTGTACCGAACCAGGTACACCCCATCACAGAGCCAATTAAACGCCGAGGATCGATCTACCAATCTGAAGCGTGCATTTAAGCTGAAGGAACCTACTACGTCCCTGAACCTTAAACACCTGGTAATTGTCGATGATGTAGTAACAACTATGGCCACAGGCAACGCCATTGCCGAGGTACTGAAATCAGCTGGTGTGGAGCGCGTTGATTTCTGGGCCATTGCCCGCGCATCGTTTCATCCTTGATTGATTCCGGGTTTATAAAACTGTGAATCAGCACACAGTAGTTATCGCCTGACAATCTACTATAGATACCGTGTCAACCAATTGATACATATACCTTTTAAACGCAAGTGATTTTACACGATAGATTTTGTGTAGCCCTTTAACCCCGTTTTATATAGCGGGGTTTTTTTGCCCGCTAAACAGCCAGGCGGGGTTCCAGGGGTATTAGCGGAGAGTGAAGGAAGGTGAGAGACTGCTGAAATTATCGGTAGCGACTAGAACTAGAACTGGTACTTGATAGAGCCGTAGGCAACTCGACCATTCTGGTCTACCACGCGACTGTTCTGATTCAGAATCTGCGTGGTTTTTTCGTCAAAAATATTACGAACACCCACATCGAAAGAGATAATGGCACGGTCTTTCTTGCCAGTTTTAACGCTGTAGCCGTACTGAAGGTCAAACGTTGTAATATTTTCAACTAGTTCATTGATCTCATCAATATTCAGCTCACCAATATCCTTAAAAGAATCAAAATAATTGGTTACCGCACTGGCTCTGTGATTGCCAAATTGCCAGGTCAAGGTGAGACTGCTTTGTAAATCAGGGCTGCCTGGAGGTTCTGGCTCACCACTGACCAATGACACAACTTCAGGCAGGATATTTCTCTGGCTGAAATCATAAATATAGGTCGCCTTGGTACTAAGAGTGAACTGACCGGCCTTGTGGGTATCCCACACATAGGAAGCACGAACATCGATTCCCTTGCTGTCAATATAGGAACTGGCAAATGGCTGTTGCAGAATAAACTCTGAACCCGAGGTTTCAGTAATTGAAAGCTGAGGCAACCCAGTTTTTCTACTGCCCAATTGATTTTGAGCGGGCAGCTCTTCTACCTGTAGCTTCCATGCATCAGCGCTCAGGCTTAAACCACTAACAGGGGAAATTTCCAAACCCAGGTTAACGTTAAGAGTGTCATCAGCATACAGGCCTTGAAAACCCTTCTGATCGACACGACGCTCAATATTTAACACAGGAGTGACATATTTGCTGTTCGAAGGCGAGGTAGCCTTGTTTCCGGCTAACAGCATAGATTGCGTAGAATTCAGATCCTGTGCTACTCCCAACGACATAGGAAGCAGCGCACTGGCGAAAACCACCACGCTTAAGCGAAAATTATTATTAATAATAGAACTCATCTAAAACAAGCTGCCAATTCAATTCGAATAACTTTAAAAGTTTACCACTGTAAAGACAATAAATGCATCCCGTTTCGACCTTAAATTTAAATTAATTGGGAAATACAAATTATCGCTACTTCCCGGGTCTCTGGATGCCTCAAACAGACCAGAATGCCCTGCAGATCCTTTCGGACGGGAAGATAAAATGATCAGGCTGCCTGACAAGTCGTTAATCCGGGATTTTGGTTATTGCCTGCAGTGAATCCGAGAGCTTGTTTGCCAGCTGGGTGACAGTTTCCCTCTGGAGGGGAAGCGTCAACTCCGGTGCAATTTCCTGAAGTGGGAGCAATACAAAAAGGCGGCTCTGAGCCTTGGGATGGGGTAGATTCAAGTCCACCTCGTTCACAACCTGGTTGCCAAAACAGATGAGATCGAGATCAAGCGGCCGTGGAGCATTTTGAATTACGCTCTCGTTACGGCCAAATACTGTCTCCAGCTCCAATAATTTACGCAGCAGTGAACCTGGAGTCTCTTCTTCACCCGGTAGCAAGCCAACGACGGCGTTTACGAATTCGGGGGAGTCTCGCGGACAATCCACAGCCTCATTGAGCCACAAGGACGAACGCCGCAGGGGTGCTCGACTGAGGATTTGCAGACGTTCCATCGCGAGCTTCACTGTTTCGACAGGAGAACCGTAGATTGAGGGCATATTAGAGCCCAGAGCAACAAATACCAGGTCGGTAGCCACGAGTTGGCCGCCCTCAGAGGTGGTACTGTTCAGATAGCTCATGCACACAATCAACAAATGTTGATACGTGGTCGGGATTCACTCCCGGAGTGATACCGTGTCCCAGATTGAAAACATGGCCAGTACCGGTTCCATAATCTTTCAGGATTCCCTCAACTTCGGTGCGGATTCGCTGCGGTGATGCATACAGAATAGAAGGGTCCATATTCCCCTGTAACGCGACTTTATCCCCTATTCTATCCCGCGCCACACCAATATTTATGGTCCAATCCAGGCCAACGCAATGACATCCACTCGCCGCAATTCGTTCCAGCCACAAACCACCGTTCTTGGTGAATATTATCAGTGGTATCGGTAAACCATCCTTCTCCTTATGCAGGTTTCGGGCAATCTTTTCCATGTAAGCCAGGGAAAATTCCTCATAGGCTCCGGTACTCAAAATACCGCCCCAGGTATCAAAAATCTGCACCACCTGGGCCCCCGCTTCAATTTGCGCATTCAGATAATCTGTCACTGCCGCTGCCAGTTTTTCCAACAATAGATGCATAGCCTCGGGATTGTCATACATAAACTGCTTGGCAATTCTAAAGTCGCGGCTGCCACCACCCTCTATCATATAAGTCGCCAGGGTCCATGGGCTGCCGGAAAACCCGATAAGGGGTACCGACCCGTTTAATTCCGAGCGAATCAGGGATACCGCATCGGTGACGTAGCCCAGATCCTTACTAATATTGAGTTCAGGGAGAGCTTCTACGTCAGCGGCGTTACGAATTACCTTGCGGAATTTTGGCCCCTCACCTTCAGAAAAATACAGTCCCTGACCCATGGCATCAGGGATGGTCAGAATATCCGAAAACAGGATTGCCGCATCAAAAGCATAACGTCGTAATGGTTGCAGGGTAACCTCGCAGGCCAACTCGGGAGTCTGGCACAGCGTGAGGAAATCACCGGCACGACTCCGGATCTCCCGATACTCTGGCAAATAACGTCCCGCCTGTCGCATCATCCATACCGGTGTTCTATCCACCGGCTGTTTTAACAAAGCCCTTATAAAACGATCATTTTTCAACTGACTCAAGTCAACACCTATGGAAGTTTGTTAGTAATCACTTTCTATACAGAGCTGGAATAATGCGGATTAAAACGCGGCGAAGGATATACACTGCAGAATCATTTTCAGCTTGGAGAATCGGGCGCTAATTCTACACGTCAGGCCTGAGACAGACAAACTGTAGCCACACCAGGACTGGCTGTTACTGCGGATATTTGCGGATGTCTTGTTGAATCTCAGAAATATTTCGCGCCCAGGGTTTCAGGTCAGACAGCGAACCAGGCAATTGTGGTATTGCCGCTGTTGCAGCACTTCGGTCAGGATAGCTGCCGTAAACTACCACAAACCATGGCTGTTCCCGATAACGAGTCTCAAAATAAGTATAGCTGGCCCCACCATCATTATCGGAAATAAAGTTTTTTACGCTTGTCTCCGAGCGGGAGCCAAGAAGTTGCAGGGTGAAACTGTCTGATGGATAGGCAAGCAATGGATGTTCTGTTTGAGAAAGAAGCGTTTCAACAGGCTCCTCTTTGACTACCTCCCTGGCAGCCTCCACAGTAACCTCTTTCACGACCGAAGACTCTTCAGTTGCAGGACTCTCTATGGCGGGTATAGCAGGATCTTCATCTGTCTCACCAGCGGCCTCAATTACAGGTATTTCCGTGGCAGCGACAACTTCCCGCACTGACTGCTGACGTTCTTCTGCCTCTGAAATGACCTCGGCACCGTCGCGCTCAACATCGATATCTTGTTGCCGGAAAACCTGAGAATTGGCCGTACCCTGTGCCTCCTGCGGCAAAGAAGTCGCAACATCAAGAGGAATTTGAATACGGTTTTGCGATGCACCCTGACTGCCTGTGCCTGCCACCTGGTTTTCCAGAGTTACTTCGCTTTCATCACCCACAAGGAAAAACAGAGCAATCAGTAATACAGAAAATAACACGCTGCCTGCAACCAGATGTCGTTCAGGAAAGTTGAAAGCTGGAATCATGTTGCTGCCAAAATCCAATTTATCCAGCTCTTCTCGAACCAGCGGGCTGATGGCCCCGGGAACACCCATGGATCTGTCGCAAATTTTTTCCATGGTGGCAATATCAATAGGAAATTCACCGTTGTAGCCCGCTATGGACAGCTTGTATCTGACATAATCGACGGCCTCTTCCCTGGTAAATGGCTCCAGCTCAAACCTTACCCCACTCTCCAGAGGCAGTTGCCCCAGGCTATTCAGCAGCTGATCCTCGCCGAAAAGCACAACCTTTAATCCGCTTTCACCCAATACAGCTGCATCGGCCTGGCGTTTAACCACTTCCACTATGGCCTCCAATGCCTCGCTTCCAAGCTCATGTGCGTCATCCACAATGAGTTGTACGGTCTTGGATTGATCAGCCATGAATCCGGCATAATTCGATATGCTATTGCTAAGCTCGTGTGTTGTGGATTGTTGCGAAACCTCGATGTTCAGATTGCGGCAAATGGTTTCAAGCAGTTGCGCTGCATCCATGAAAAGGCTTGCCTGCACACAGACAGCTATAAAATCATTATCCAGGCTTCGAGCGAGCCCATTTGAAATTGTGGTTTTGCCACTTCCCAGAGGCCCGGTTACCACAGTTATGTCCGAGCTATAACAGCTCAGTTCTATTAATTGGTCCAGCAGCTGTTGCCGTTTGCCACCGCCATAAAAATCCGATGACTCTATGGAAGTATCGAAGGGATCAAAGCGCAATTTTAATTGACTGGTGTACTGACTCATGGTTCGCCTGTTTCATGTTCAAGTCTGACAAAGCTGCTCCTGCGCCTGCAGGGTTCGGGCAAGTAGCTCGCTATCAATATCGCTCTCGAGTACCGCGTTACCTATGCCTTTTAATAAAATAAAGCGAATCTTTCCAGCTCTTGTTTTCTTGTCAGACAGCATAATATTCCGGTACTGCTGCTCTCCTATATCGGCAGGAGGGGCCACGGGCATACCGAATTTTTTCAGGGTGTTTTTTATTCGCAGCGCATCCTCCTGACTCAGCCAATCCATTCGCATGGACAAATCTGCGGCCATCACCATACCCGCTGCAACCGCCTCTCCATGTAACCAGTTCCCATAACCTGCAGCAGTTTCAATTGCGTGACCGAAGGTATGGCCCAGATTCAGTAACGCCCTGATTCCACTTTCGCGCTCATCCTGAGCCACAATCTCAGCTTTCTGCTCACAGCTTATGCGGATCGCCTCAGACACTGTTTCTCCATCCAGCGCCATTAGCTGCTCTTGGTGCTGTTCCAGCCAGGTCAGAAATTCGGGTTTGTTAATCAGGGCATATTTTATGACTTCTGCAAGACCTGCTTTAAGCTCACGTTCCGGCAGTGTCTTCAAAACCTCTGTGTCAGCAAGAACACATTCCGGTTGATAAAATGCGCCGATCATGTTTTTTCCCAGTGGATGATTGACGCCTGTCTTACCGCCAACAGAAGAATCCACCTGCGCCAGCAAAGTTGTGGGGATTTGAATAAATTTGACTCCACGCAGATAGGTGGCAGCCGCAAAACCGGTCATATCTCCGATAACACCGCCCCCCAGCGCCACCAGAGTGGTATCGCGGTCGTATTTGTCCGCCAATAATTTATCGTAGATCTTTCGTACAGTCTCAAGGGTTTTATACTGTTCCCCATCTTCAAGCACTATAGCATCGCAGTTACCCAACAACTCCTGCGCTTGTTTAAGGTACAACGGGGCGACTGTGTCATTAGTGACAATCAAGATTCGGCCAGAATGCAGAAAAGGGGCGATTACATCCGGGCTTCCCAAAAGGCCCTTACCAATGAAAATCGGATAGCTTCTGTCCACCAGATCCACATTTACAGAAAGCATTTCAGGCCTGCTCTCCCTTTGCGGATGTCGATTCGCGTTGCCCAAGTTTACTGAGACGATTAACAATATCGTTGCTTACAGACCTTGGATTTCGCCTGTTAGTATCTACAACGATATCCGCTATCTCCTGATAGAGCGGTTCACGAATTTCCATCAACTCCTTGATCTTCCCGGCGGGGTCAGAAGTCTGTAGCAATGGCCTGTGTTTATCACGGCTGGTTCTTTCCAGTTGCTGGACCAGGGACGCTTTCAGGTAAACTACCAGCCCCCTTTGTTTGATGAATTTTCTATTTTCTTCGGCCAGCACGGTCCCGCCGCCGGTAGCCAGCACAATGCCGCGACGAGCTGACAGTTCGGCGATAATTTTAGACTCGCGGGCGCGAAAACCGGCCTCACCTTCAACATCAAATATCCAGGGAATATCAGCCCCTGTGGATACCTCTATTTCCTGATCAGAGTCGTAAAAATCCAGACCCAGCTGATCCGCCAACACCTTGCCAATAGTAGTCTTACCGACACCCATTGGCCCGACAAGGAATATGTTTGAGTTAATAGCCATTTTTACTGATTAGAATTTACTGAAACTATTGCGCGTATTGTACTGGTATGCCGAGAATTAGCCTAGGGAACCGCTGATTAATCATGTAATTAATCAAAGCTTCACTGCAATCAGAATATCGGCCATGGGGAATAGCAGCAAGTGGCTTGTGCGGCTGAGAAGTGTCTGTGTGACCACCGCCGTGGCCACATAGTTTAAAGGATATCGAGTTCAGCAATCACTCTAGGGGTTATGAAAATGAGCAATTCTGTACGTCTGCTCTGATTCTCCGTCCGCTTGAACAATCGCCCCAGGTAAGGAATATCACCTAGAATTGGCGTCTTGGTTTCCAGGCTTGTGATCTCTTCCCTGAATACACCACCTAATACGATTGTTTCTCCATCGTCTACCAGCACGCTGGTTTCAATAGAGTTGGTATTAATAGCCGGTATTTGACCAGAATTTGGTTGTACGGAATCCTGGTTGATTACCAGTTGCATGATGATTCGGCCGTCCGGAGTAATCTGTGGTGTCACTTCCAGAGACAGTACCGCTTCCTGAAATTCTGTTGTTGATCCTCCTGCCGTGCCACCTGCTTGCGCCTGATAGGGAATCAATACGCCGGATCGAATTAAGGCAGTTACCTTATCCTGTGTTGTAACCTTGGGCCTGGCGATAACTTCACCATTACCACTACTTTCCAGGGCCGACAATTCCATTTCTATAAGGCCACTGTTGCCACTGAATCCAATGGCGAAGGAACTGGCATTCGGTTCCTCTACCCCAAGATCTATAGCCAGAGCTTCCGGAAATGTTGTTGATCCTATGGGAATCGGAATGGCGTTAATAGCATTTCGTACTATTGCAGCAATCAGACTCGGGTCGGTGCCCGCTTCGACTGCCTCTAACCTGGCTGCCTCTCCCGCCACCAATGCGTCGTTTATGGCGAGCCGTTCTGCTACCCGGTTATTCTGCTGCTCAATGCTTCCTTCAAGTCCACCACTGTATCGAAGGCCTTCGCGAGAATCGTTTCTACCACTACCACCCCAACGAATACCAATGTCCCTGCCAAAATCAGTTGACACGTTTACAATTCTGGCTTCGATGAGTACCTGCCTTACTGGCACATCCAGCCTGGCAACCAGCGTCCGGACTTCTTCAAGTTTTTCCTCGACATCCCGGACTATTATCATATTAGTACGGGCATCCACCGTGGCCGACCCACGATTGGACAGAATACCATCACTTGCGCCCAGAGCCCCACCCGCCGTTTCTGAGGCAATCGGTGCACCCCCACCAGAGTCTGTGCCCAGCAAAAGCAGTAAAATATCATTGGCATTAGCATAATTAATCTGCACAAATTCGGTATAGACAGGTGCCAGTGCCTGAGCCTTCTGTGATGCTTCCAGCTCAGCCTGTTCCTGTGCCGCAATATCTTCCGTTGGTGCCACATACAGCACGGTACCCACCAGCCTGCTATCCAGGCCTCCGACACGAAGCACCAGCTCCAACGCCTGATCCCAGGGTACGTTTTCAAGGTTTAGGGTAATGGTGCCTTCGATAGAAGGAGCTACCAGACTGAAATCATACTCATCCGCCAGAATCTGCAGAACTGTATGGATTTCGACATCCTGGAAACTCAGGTTACTGATTTCTCCCGTATAGGCGGCTGCAGGGTCAGAAGCAATTCTTTCCGCTGGCGTCTGCACACTGATCGTATACTGCCTGCCGCTCTGGTACGCCACGTACTCATAGACGCCATCGACATCTATAATAATGTTAGCGTTGCCATCTTGTTCCAGGACATCCACTGTGGACACCGATGTGGCGAAATCGCTGACATCAAAACGACGATTTAAACGCTCAGGAACGCTGGTTCCTGTGAATTCAACGTATACTCGCGAGCCAATTTGCTCGACACTTCCCACTACCTGGTCGCTGGAAAGGTCGATAACAATCTGACCCTCATCACCGTCTCCACGCCGGAAATTAACATCTGTAATGGATAGTCCGGAGGATGAAGACCTGCTTGCCGCACTTGATGGGGAAGGCGCCGCTGCTGTAGCAGTTTGCGCCGCCGCACCAACTCTCAGCACGATATTGTTGCCGACCACGCTTGATTCGTAACTAACCAATTGATCAAGGTTAATTATCAAGCGTGTTCTGCTACCGTCATCCAGCACAATTACGCTTTTAGCATTTCTGGAGTCTATATTGTAACGCTGCTGGGAAAGGGCACTTTCTACATTCATCAAATCAAGGGATATTCTTGCCGGATTATCCAGGATAAAACTTTCCGGTTGTGGTGGAATACCATCGAAACCCAGGCGAATCTCTATGCTGTCTCCTGGCAAATCTGAAAACCCGATAGTTTCGAGCTGTACTGATTGCTGTGCAAAGGCAGCACCCGCTAACAACATTGTCAAAAAAGTAAAAGCAAAACGCTTCACAAACATATTCAATCCATCCGATATTGCGTGCCGTATTGGTGTGGTTTTTCTGGACATAATTACGCTACCTCTGGGGCACTAAAAACTAACGTGTCAGCACGAGCGATTGCGGTCTTTCAACCCATCCATCGTTACCGTTGGGCACAATCTCAATTAAATTCAACTGCGTCTCTGAAATAAAAACCACTCTACCGTGATTTCTACCCAGGTAGTTACCCAGCTTCAGCCGGTGGACCTCACCCAGCTCATCTTCCACTAATGCTACGTAAATGCTTTTCCTTTCCATCATTCCCACCATTGCCAGTTCAGCAATAGCGTGACTTTCCAACACTTCGAGAACCCTCTCAAAATCAGGTTTCACGTTTTCGGCCAGAACACTGCCGTCACTTTGTTGAATAATGACAGGGATATCGAAGGGGCCGCGTAATCCTGCGGCGCTGTAGGCAAATGCTTCATAGGCTTCAAAGGTAGGTAACGGCTCTACTTCTTCTCCAGGCCTTGCTTGTACCTCGCCCACAAATTGCTGTAAATCTACAAACGTTTCCGATCGGCCACATGCTGTCAGCAAAAAAACCAGCAACGCTATTACCACAAACCTGAAAGTGCTTGCAGGGATTGACATGCTATTGAGTGAATATAATTTCATCAGCTTCATTCTTATATCTATAGGTTTTTGCCAAGATGCTCATAGTTAAAAAAGCATCGTCTTTTCTTTCGATGGAAAAATCGTGCAGAGTCACAATCCTCGGCAAGGATGCCACGCCACTAACAAACGTTCCAAAATCGTGATAACTCCCTTCAACGTCGATCTCCATCGGGAGCTCTATATAAATCTCCTGGGCAACCTCATCAGAGAGTTCAATAATCGCAAATTCCAGACCACTTCCCAGGCCGGCGTCAGTAATATCGTCCACCAACCCCGGGACTTCCGTTTTACTGGGTAACTGGCGGAGCAATTCGGCAGAGGATTTATCCATCTCAACCATTTGCACTTTATATTGTTCCAGATTAGCGGCAAAAAATGCCTTTTGTTCGAACTCCACGGTCAGCACTGATTCTTCAGCAATTGCTTTCTGCAGGTCTTGTTGAAGTTTTTGTATGTGCAGAAAATACCCCGCTGCAATACAAGCCCCAAAAACCAATACCCCCAGAGCCCCTTTTACTGCTCTGGGCCAATCTCCCATGGATTCGAAATCAGCAATATCAGCGACATCAAAATCTTTCAGATCTTCTATAGCACTCTTAATAATCGACATAATAAGTTATAGCCCTACTGTAAATATTCTTCGGAGCTTTGATGATCGTTTGGTGTTACCAAAGCGAGATCAAGCGTAAATCGGTTAGCAACGTCTGCGGAAAATCCTTCATCTTCACTGGCAGAAATAATTTGTAAATCAGGGTCTGCAAACCAGTCTGAACCGTCAAGCTGACGCATCAGATCTGTCAGCTTGCCATAGGACTCAGCCACACCTTCGATGTTCATCGAATCTCCAACCCTTTCTATGGTTTGAAAGTAAACACCCTCGGGTAATGTTTTAACCAGCTCATCAAATACCCTGACAATTACCGGTCTTGATCCCTGGAGATCCTGTATCACACTCATGCGCTCTTGAGTTTCCCGTTTTTGCTCCTGCAAATTATTGATCTCTGCGACCTTCGCATCAACCAGTGCAATTTCGCCTCTCATGTATGAATTACGTGCCTGCTGGTTGCCAATTTCATTTCGCATAAATTGATCAGCGAGAAATACCGAGGCACCTCCAATAGCAACCACCACCAACATGCCCATGAGAAAACGATGCTTGCGCTCGTCTCTTAATGACTCTCGCCATGGTAATAAATTTATCTGTGCCATTAGTACGCTCCTCGCATAGCCAAGCCACAGGCAATCATTAAGCTGGGCGCATCGTTTTGTAACATGGTTTTATTAACCTTCGAACCGGTTTCCAGGTCCTTGAAGGGATCCGCTACCAGCACAGGCGTAGATAAATGCTCCTCAACCATGCTCGCTAATCCTTCAATAGCTGCAACACCTCCAGCCAGAATAATATGATCCACTTCATTGTAGTGACTGGATGAAAAGAAAAACTGTAGTGTCTGGGCAACCTGCTGCACTACCGAATCTTTAAATGGAGATAGAATTTCATCTTCATATTCTTCGGGTAGGCCGCCTCGCTTGATTGCGGTTTCAGCCTCCGCCACGGTTAACCCAAAACGACGCACGACGTCTTCAATTAAAAATTTACCGCCAAACATTTGCTCGCGGGTGTATATGCTTTTACCGGATTGCATAACATTGAGGGTAGTCATTGATGAACCAATATCTACGATTGCGTTGGTTTGGGCATCGCCGGCACCAATCTGCTCACTAAGTAATCCAAATGATCGCTCAATCGCATAGGCCTCAATATCTACCACTTTGGTATCCAGTCCTCCCAATTGGAGAGCTGTTACCCTGGAATCGACGTTCTCTTTACGACAGGCCGCCAGCAAAACCTCCACCAGATCAGGGCTCCGCTCAGAAAGACTCTGCCGTTCAAAATCTATTGCAACTTCATCAAGTGGGTAGGGGATATATTGGTCGGCTTCCACCACAATCTGATTTTCCATTTCGGTATCAGATAAAGCGG
This sequence comes from Gammaproteobacteria bacterium, assembly GCA_016764875.1. Classification (GTDB taxonomy): domain Bacteria; phylum Pseudomonadota; class Gammaproteobacteria; order Pseudomonadales; family Pseudohongiellaceae; genus NORP240. Next base: position 10,003 of record JAESQX010000208.1, on the reverse strand, counting down.
CATTCATTTCAATTGTTTTGGTAATTACTGCAGACCCTGCAACGGCAACAGCTGCTTCCTTACTGGAAGGTTTTAATACACTGATTGCGCTTGCGATACATTCTCCAACCACATTTACATCACCAATGTTTTTTTCCACCACTGCCTTGTCAGGTAATGGACGGATAACATAATTTTCCAGCTTGTAATTGTCGCCGATGGCGCTCAATTGTATAATTTTGACCGAGCTGGAACTGATATCAACCCCAAGCAGTGTCTTTGGTTTACGTCCTATGTTCTTTACTTTGTTCAGCACGTTACGGTTCCTGTGTCTTGTTACTGTTAACCCTTGGTTATTCCGGTATATCTGGAAGTCACAAACTTCGAACCAGCTAAGCGACCTTGATCGACATTACTCTGGCCTTTGTCAAAAAAAGTTAGGCCAGTCCTGCCAAAAGCGCAATAATTCAAGCTAATTTATCGGCCATTGTTGAAATTCTAAGAATTTTCAATTATTTATAAAACTTTCGGCACAGGTGACTTCAGGTCGAATCATCGCGCAACTAATTTGCCAATTCTATGAATCACATCACGAATACGGATTGAAGTGAAAATAGGGCAAGCAATTGCCCCGGAGGTAAAGAGCCTGTAATGCTGATGGCGGAATCGACTCAATGGACTGATTTAATAGAATATTTTCGACTTCACTGCCAACCATAAAATGCCCGATTTAATAACAGAAGCGCCGGGGGAAATCCTTTCACTAGTGTGACCAAGAGCAAGGTTTAAAATTATTCAGCCAACAAAGGGTCCTCTAAAAGGCGACTCCGGCCCCTTTACTCTGGGGAACTTGATTACACTACGGTGTATAATGCTTGAACATCACAGGCATTTCGGGAGTCAATCCCTGTCTACGATTTTTCCCGGACAGATATTCATCAAAACGGTTACCGGTACATCACAATATTGGACATTACGTCAGACAAAGCGAAACTTTACTTCAAGTGGGGAGCCCTGCTCAGTGCGGGGATGTTATGCGGCATTATTATGGTTGTTGCCGCGGCCTATCTATATCTTGCCCCCCTGCTTCCCCCCGTTGAGACATACAAAAACGTACAACTGGAAACACCACTACGAATCTATACAGCCGACAACAGACTGATTGACGAAATTGGCAATCGTAGAAACCCGGTTGTTTTCGAAGATATCCCCAGGGTATTGATAAATGCGCTCATAGCCACAGAAGATATCCGTTTCTATTCTCATCCCGGCGTCGATATTCAAGGCCTGTTCAGGGGTTTTTATGGTTTTTTAATAGGCCAGAATAAAGGGGGCGGCAGCACCATTACGATGCAATTGGCCAACAACCTGTCCTTCGACAGCGACAATGTCTACCTGCGTAAATTCAAGGAAATTCCTTTTGCACTGCAAATACAACGCGAACTGACAAAAGAGGAAATCCTCACTCTTTATCTAAATACTATCTATTTCGGGGCGGGAGCTGACGGGATCGGCGCTGCCGCATTTGTTTATTATGGAAAAGAAGTAAGCGAACTCACACTGGCCGAGTCCGCCATGATGGTCTCACTGTTACCCTGCCCTTCCCGCTGCAATCCTCTCAGTGATCCGGACCGCGCTATTAGTCGTCGGGAAACACGACTGCAAAATATGCGTAACGAAAACATGATTACCCAGGAAGAATTTGATGCCGCTAAAATTTCTCTGGTTACGGCGCAACGGCGAAATCGAAATATAGAAGTAGACGCGCCGTATATAGCAGAAATGGTGCGCCAGCGCCTTTATAGCGAGTTTGGCGAGGACACCTATACCCAAGGATTCGAAGTCATTACCAGCATAGACGGTGACAAGCAGCTTGCCGCCAAGCAGGCACTGGTCAACGGGCTGGAAGAATATTATGATAAAAACCATGGTTTTCGCGGCATAGATGCTCATTTCGCCGTGAACCCAATTGATCCCATTGCCAGTTGGTTACAACAATTACAGGGTGTCGCAAAATATGGCAACCAGCATCCAGGAATTGTTGCGGCGGTTAATGATCGCAGTATCAGGGTTTTATTAAAGAGCGGAGAACTGGTGACTGTAGGCTGGGAAGGAATGCGCTGGGCACGTCCTTATATTACTCAGAATAATGCCTGGCCACCGCCGGAAAATGCCAGCGATGTGGTTGCCATCGGCGACCTCATTCGCGTCAAGCAAACCGGCGACAACTGGTCACTGGGTCAAATACCTGATATTCAGGCCGCGCTGGTCTCTATATCACCAAGCTCCGGTGAAATATTGGCTTTGGTTGGTGGCTATGATTTTGGACGTAGCCAGGTAAACCGTGTCATCACTCCGAGGCCACCGGGATCTAATTTTAAGCCATTTGTTTATGGCGCCGCCCTTGAGCAGGGATATGCCGCCGCATCAACCATCAATGACGCTCCCATTACCCGCGGAGATTATCGGCCCAACAATTACGATAATGTTTTCCTCGGGCCAATTACACTGCGATTTGCGCTTCAAGACTCCCGCAATGTTCCCGCTGTCCGTCTCTATGACCAGCTTGGATCAGATTCGGTGCTACCCTTCGCTGCCAAGTTCGGTTTTAACGTCAAAAACTTCCCTCACAACGATTTAACCGTCGCCCTTGGAAGCCAGGACGTACAGCCTCTGGAAATGGTTACAGCCTACTCCGTTATCGCCAATGGCGGGTACAAGATAGAACCCTGGTTTATCAGTCACATTACTAACCTGTCCCAGGAAAATATTTACCAGGCTCAGCCCGTCCTGGCCTGCGAGGAATGCGCTGGCGATACACTGGAGTCCGACCCCAAGATCACGGTCCAAAAGGCTCCGCGAATTATTGATGAAAGGGTGGCTTTCATTCTGAATAGTATGTTGCGCTCAGTGATAGAAGAAGGCAGTGGACGCGGCGTTCAAAGAGCGCTTGGTCGAGAAGATCTGATGGGCAAAACAGGAACTACCAATGGCCCGCAGGAACTCTGGTTCTCCGGGTTTAACCGGGACATAGCCACGACTGTTTTCGTTGGTTTTGATCAACCGAGACCATTGGGAGAATCAGAACAGGGCGCTACTGTTGCAGTACCCATCTGGATAGATTACATGCGCGAGGCTCTGGCCGACATGCCGGAAAATACTATGTCCAGACCCGATGGACTGGTAGACCGTCTGGTGGAAAAAACTACCGGCAGATTAGCAAAACCTGGCGAACCCAACACTATGTTCGAATACTTTCGGATAGAAAACGCTCCGGAGCTACCCGACAACCAGATCCCCGGTTTAGTCCCGGGGGCCGAAGAGACCGAAGTATCTACTGAGACGATTTTTTAGGAAACCCCTGGTTAAACCTTGCGGCTTCCAAAGCGCTTGTTAAAGCGATCAACACGACCACCACTATCCAGGATCTTCTGCTTTCCTGTATAGAATGGATGACATTTGGAGCACACCTCAATCAGTATGTCCTTGCCTAATGTAGACTGGGTTTCAACGACATTGCCACAGCTACAGGTAGCTTTGATAACGCCATAGGCGGGATGTATATCTGCTTTCATTTTGCCTCCACTCGGCGTCGCCACATAGGTAATCGGATTAGCTACGCACCACGCCTTCTTTTAACCGAGCCTGCTGTGAATTATCCTATCCAGCAGAGCGGGCGAGCATTCTACCAGAGTGAACCGAAGACGCAAGAACTGAACCGGGGCGGGGCAGATTCGTCTTAACTCGCAGCAGGGAAAACGATGGGAAATTCAATTACTCGCCCTGGAAACGCCGATGATTCTTCACCACCTCAGTCATAATCTGGGAAAAGATTCCTTCAACCAGCTCCACATTAAGCTCATGCTCCTTACATAAAGCTCTAATCGTGGCCAGCTTGCGAGCCTCCCGGCCGGGATCAAACGCACTGAGTTTACTGCGGGCCTTCAATTCACCCACCTGACGGGTTAGATCAAATCTTTCTGCCAACAGCAGAATCAGCTTGTTATCAACTTCGTCTATCTTATTTCTTGCTTCCAATAACTGTGGTGGAATTGACTCTTCGGTCATTCGTAAAACCCCTTGTAAACACCTTTAATTACCCAACTCTCCCGGCCTGGCTACTTCCATGGAAGAAAAGTCAGTATAAACTAATTGCCGCTGCGCTACACAGACCGCTATAGTCGAAGTTGCTGCCGCTTTTACAAGCCAACTATTAAGAAAACTCTGAACACTATGGCAAGATCAACATCCAGCAACATCCCACCTGTAATAAATCTGGCAGTCCCCTCTCCGCTAAGACGCACATTCGATTACCTGCCACCGAAAGAAAGTAATTCGGGTGATTGGAAAACCCTGCAACCAGGTATGCGCTTGCGAGTACCGTTCGGCAAACGTGAAATCATCGGTGTTATTACCGGGATAAGCGACACCAGCAAACTAGGCAGAAATAAGCTGAGACACGCCATTGCGGTGTTGGATCAGGAGCCCCTTTTCTCACCGGCGCTAATGAAAAGCTTTGACTGGGCCGCAGGTTACTATCAGCACCCACCCGGAGAAGTCTATAGCACCCTGCTTCCTGCCAAGCTTCGCCAGGGAGCCAGGGCCGAGTTCGCTACCAAATACGCCTGGATCAGCCGTAGTAAACCTTTGCAGGAGGACCGTGGAAACCTCGACCGGGCGCCCCGGCAAAAGGCACTGTTACAGTTTATTGTTCAACATGGACAGGTCTCCCTTGAGCAATATACAGAGGCAGGATTCACTGCCGCCACTTTACGGGAGCTGGTAAACAAGGCCCTGGTGGAAAAAATTGAGATTCCTGCAACTAACCCCGGTGATGACACCAACAACAGGCCGGTCGGGAAAGGTAACATCATCAAACCCAATCCGGGACAACAGGTGGCCATCAAGTCCATTACCGCATCACTGGACGGGTTTGCCTGCCACTTGCTTGATGGAATTACCGGCAGCGGCAAAACCGAAGTGTATCTGCAGGTTATCAAGAAAGTTCTGGACCTTGGCAAGCAGGCATTAATCCTGGTTCCGGAAATCGGCTTGACACCCCAGACCATACGATTGTTTGAGGAGCGCTTTGCCTGCAGGGTAGCCGCCCTGCATTCCGGTATGACAAGTAATGAAAGGCTGGAGAGTTGGCTTCGAGCAAAAAACGGGCTGGCCAGAATTATCATTGGAACTCGCTCGGCTGTGTTTACCCCCCTGGCGCGACCAGGGATTATTATCGTCGATGAGGAACATGACGCTTCTTTCAAACAGCAGGATGGCTTCAGGTATTCCGCCCGGGATCTGGCTATCGTCAGGGCCAGGGAAGAGAAAATAAGTATTGTTCTCGGATCGGCAACACCTGCCCTGGAAACTCTCTATAACGCGACAACCCACAGGTACAACCACCTGGTTTTGAGCCAGCGGGCAGGCGAGGCCAGGAAGTCACCAATCAATTTGCTGGATTTGCAGCACGCCAATACCACCGAGGGCTTTTCCACACCACTCATCGATCTGATCCGCCGTCATCTCGACCAGCAGAACCAGGTACTGATCTTCATTAACCGAAGGGGATTTGCGCCGGCACTGTTATGCAAGGCCTGCGGCTTTGTATTTGAGTGTCGCCGTTGCGATTCACTGCTAACCGTTCACAAAATACCACCAACACTTCATTGTCATCACTGTGAGTCACGCAGCGCCATCCCCGCCGCATGCCCCAATTGTAATTCCAGCCAACTCGCCACCAGGGGTATGGGTACGGAAAAAACCGAGCAGTTTCTACAACAGCAATTTGCCGACATTCCGGTAATCAGGATTGACCGCGACTCCACCCGCAACAGGAATAATCTCGATGACCTGCTAAATCAGGTTCAGACGGGCCAGCCGTGCATCATGGTTGGCACTCAAATGCTGGCCAAGGGACATCACTTTCCCCGGGTAACACTGGTGGCTGTACTGGATGCCGATACCGGACTGTTCAGCCCCGACTTCCGAGGTCAGGAGCTCATGGTGCAGCTACTGTTCCAGGTGGCAGGTCGTGCAGGCAGAGCGGACAAACCAGGCCAGGTTGTGGTGCAAACCCGTCACGCCACCCATACATCACTGCAGGCACTGGCAGAAAATGACTATCATCAGGTAGCTGAGTTATTACTGCGGGAACGAAAAGCAGCCCATATGCCCCCCTTCAGCCACCTGGCCCTCATAAGAGCCGAGGCAGCAGAGCTGAAGTTACCACTCCAGCTGTTGCAACAGATCCACCAATTGTGTGAAAAAGTACAGCGGGAGCTATCATTACCAGGAATACTGCTGCATCATCCTCTGCCTTCTCCAATGGAAAAACGTGCTGGCAGATATCGAGCACAATTTCTTTTGCAGGCTAAATCCCGGGGCGCATTACAGGCACTTATGGCTCTGGTGTGTCCACAGATAGAAACTATCAAAAGCGCCAGAAAAGCCAGATGGTCTATCGATGTAGACCCTCTGGATCTTATATAGCAGGCTGTTGATATACGTTCGATCCATACAACGGATAAAGGGACAGCAGTGATAACCGATAATTGTTGTGGCTATTGCCAAACCAGAACTGACGGGTAAGATAATATTTCATGGTTCATGACTTCGCTAAAATTAAACCGGAACCGTTGCTGGAGAAAAAACCAGCTGCAGCACCCCCGGCATGGATATTATTGTCTACAGGTCTGGTAACAGGTTTAACCGTCGGTGTATTTGGCTGCTTCCTGTTCTACCTTTCAGGTAACGTTCCACCTCTGAATCCAACCACATCACCCGTAATTGTAGAACCCAGCACCCCTCAAGCCGCGCCGGAAAACAGCGCCGCTACGGAACTTGTAGCCGCCACCGATGCGCCAGAGGATAAGTTGCAACTGGAATTCTACGAGGCACTGCCAACCTATGAAGTAATAGTTGATGTTACTCCAGTGGAAATTGAGGACAATTCCGCACCAGTTACGGCGGCAGATACCGCCTGGTATGTGCTGCAATCAGGGGCCTATGAACGCCAGGCCAGCGCAGACACCCAACGCGCCCGATTGGAAGCAATCGGATTAAAAACAGCCATCATGAAGCAGGATCTGCCTGGACAAACCCTTTACCTGGTACAGTCAGGGCCGTTCAGTAGCGGCGACCAACTCAGCCGTGCTGAGACCTTGTTGCTTCGCTACAATATCGACAGTATAAAACTCAGAATGAAACCGTAATCTACTGGCTTGAATTCCCCTATCTCTACCCCATAATTCAGGGCACCTCTGAATAATTATATAATCGCCCTGGCCCCTTTAGCCTGGCGCATGTGATAACGTAAATCCAGAGAACTTCCGGGTACGTAGAAGCTTACTCTGCGGTAGTTTAAATAGACATAGCAGGAGAACCTCATTGGAACAATACAGAGGCACAACCATCGTTTCTGTGCGACGGCAAAACATGGTTGTTGTAGGCGGCGACGGCCAGGTATCCCAGGGTAATACCGTGATGAAGGGCAATGCGCGCAAAGTTCGCCGACTCTACAATGATCAGGTGATTGCCGGATTTGCCGGTGGCACCGCCGATGCCTTTACCCTCTTCGAACGATTTGAAGAACAGCTGGAAAAACACCGGGGCAAATTGACCCGGGCCGCTGTTGAACTGGCCAAGCTCTGGCGAACCGAAAGAAGTCTTCGCCGCCTGGAGGCACTGCTGGTAGTCGCCGACCGGGAAGCTTCTTTAATTATCTCAGGAAATGGTGACGTGATTGAGCCGGAAGATTCGCTCATGGCAATTGGTTCCGGTGGTCCATATGCCCTGTCTGCCGCCCGCGCCCTTTACAAGCACACTGACATGGATGCCAGGAATATCGTTCAAAACAGTTTGAAGATAGCCGGTGATATCTGCGTCTACACAAATCAGAACCACACCATCGAAGAGCTCAAACTCTCCTGAAAAATCACCGCTGTATGACAGGTAACAACACAATGTCCACAATGACGCCCAGAGAAATTACTTCTGAACTAGACAAACACATCATAGGCCAGAGCGCTGCCAAGCGCGCCGTAGCTATTGCTCTGCGTAATCGCTGGCGCCGTATGAAGCTGGACGAAACTATCAGGCATGAGATTACACCAAAAAATATTCTGATGATCGGCCCAACCGGCGTTGGCAAAACAGAAATCGCACGACGCCTTGCCAGACTTGCACATGCTCCTTTTATAAAAGTTGAAGCAACAAAATTTACCGAAGTTGGCTACGTAGGCAGGGACGTGGAATCAATTATCAGGGACCTGGTAGATGTGGCGGTAAAAATGCTACGTGAGGAAGAGATTCAAAAAGTGCAGCGCCAGGCCGAAGACCGGGCAGAGGATCGGGTACTGGATGCATTGCTGCCACAGGCTCGCACTCCGGATACTGACGCTGACGAAACCCAATCAAGTACCCGACAATTGTTTCGGAAGAAAATTCGTCAAGGAGAGCTTGACGATAAAGAGGTGGAAATCAAGGTTACTGAATCCCCTGCCGGCTTCGAAATAATGGCTCCTCCGGGAATGGAGGATATGACCAACCAGCTGAAAAATATGTTTTCCAATATGAATAAAGGCAAACAGCAATCGAGACGAATGACGGTCAAACTGGCCCTTAAAGCAATCAAAGACGAAGAGGCCGCCAAGCTGGTCAATGACGATGAAATCAAGAACCGTGCGGTGGAAGCCGCCGAGCAAACCGGCATTGTCTTCCTTGACGAAATTGACAAGGTCACCAGCCGTCATGATCAGAACTCAGGCAGTGTTTCAAGAGAAGGCGTACAGCGGGATTTGTTGCCGCTAATAGAGGGGTCAACTGTCACAACCAAGTACGGGAGCGTGAAAACCGATCACATCCTTTTTATTGCCTCAGGGGCATTCCATTTATCAAAACCTTCGGATCTGATACCAGAGTTACAGGGTAGACTACCAATCCGCGTTGAACTGGAGGCGCTTACTGCCGAAGATTTTGAGCGCATACTGGAAGAGCCTGATGCCTCCCTTACAGAACAGTACCAGGCTCTGCTTGGCACTGAAGGCATGGAAATCAGTTTCAGCGCCGACGGAATTTCAAGAATCGCGCAAATTGCATGGCAGGTAAATGAACGCACAGAGAATATTGGTGCGCGGCGCCTGCATACCGTTATGGAGCGCCTGCTTGAAGAAATCTCCTATACGGCTTCGGATGTTGCAATTGGTGACGGCAACCGATTGCTGATAGATGCCGGTTATGTAGACAAGCAACTTGGTGAACTTGCCGCAGACGAGGATCTTAGCCGATTCATTCTGTAATTTATACCGAGCATACAATTATGAGCACAAACAAGGTTCCAGTTGAAATAAAGTTGCACAAGAAATCTGCCATGCTGGAACTTGTCTACTCGGACAACACCAGTTATCGCCTTAGCGCAGAGTTCCTCCGTGTACACTCTCCCTCAGCCGAAGTCCGTGGCCACGGCACAGGACAGGAAACACTTCAGGTCGGGAAAAAGTTTGTAAATATTTTAGCCATAGAGCCGGTGGGGAACTATGCCATTAAACTGGTTTATGATGACCACCATGACTCCGGAATATACAGCTGGGATTATCTGCTGGAGTTATGCGCCAATCATGACAGGTTGCTCAACGACTACCTGAATAAACTCAAAGCCAGCAACTCCAGTCGGGAACCATTGCCTCCGGGAACCCAGGCAGTTAACATTATGCCCCTTGCCTCAAAAGAGAAGACCTCCGACTAAAACGATCGTCCTATGGCTGATAATCCATCTAATTCCGACACGGAACAAACCACCCATTTTGGTTACAAGACAGTTCCTGTGAAGGAAAAATCCTCACTGGTAGAGGGGGTATTTGATGCCGTGGCCCAGAACTATGACGTGATGAACGACATCATGTCGCTGGGCACTCACCGCCTTGTAAAGCGATTCGCCATTGAGTTAAGTGCTATCAGGCCCGGCCAGACCGTGCTTGACCTCGCCGGCGGAACCGGTGACTTCAGCCTTAATTTTTCTAAACTG
>JAESQX010000207.1 GCA_016764875.1 Gammaproteobacteria bacterium | reverse complement strand
AGAACTCTTACTCCTTCGGACGGCATTCGGCCGAAAGCAACAGGCATATGGCCCACCACTACATAGGCCCGATCGCTGGCCGCCTGCCCCAATATCTGTTGGGACTTGTTCACCGTGTCGGGTAACAGTTGCAGTTGTCTGGGAACCAGGCCGGCTTGGTCAAGAAGTCGTTTAAGGATCTGGTAACTGCCGGGATCACGGAATGTGATCAATGGCTGTTTTGCCGCCTGTATTTTTTGAATCGCCTCCCGGCCTGACACGGCCTCCAGGATTCCCGCCGGATCATCTATCGGGCCGACGAACACGAACTCATTGTAGCCCCAGGTTCGCAGTCCCGATGCATAGCCTAACGCTTCAAGGGCAAATGTTTCGTCGCCGCCATGAATCAGTAATAAGTCGACCTCACCACTCATGAAGGCAGGAACGACCTGCTCCTTGGGGGCCGCAATTACAGTTGTAATATCCAGGTTGAGAGATTTTTCTGCCGATTCTTCCATTCGGGGCCATACACCGCTCATATCCAGGCCTCCTATTACGGCGACTCTTAATTCCTCCTCAGCGCCGAAACAAAGGGCGCTGGCCAACACCAACGCCGCGGGCAACAGTCTTTGTCTTTTAAGATTCAAGGTTTTATTTCCTGGAGTTCTAGAGACAGTGAGTTTATCTGTTTCAGGCGCAAGGCTGAAGATGGGGCTGCAAAGATTAACAACAAACTGGAAGATTTTTAGAGTGGATGCTTACCGGCTTTCAAGCAAAAGGGCAAAAACCAATAGCGGAAATAAGAGCTGTTAAAGAAACAGTCTTATTTCCGCTATACCAATGACCCAAAGTATTCACCCACTACGAAGTGGAGGTTGGGCTCAGGGCGTGACCGTCACCGGCAAGAACGCATTCGACCAGCAGCAGTGGTTGTCGAACTTGCTGTCCGGTGCCATGAAATTATCGACCCGTAGTCGAATGACGTAATCACCCGGCTCCGAGAATGTGGCTTGCGTAGTCGCTACAATCCAGTCGTCGCTTCTGCTCTCGCTGCCCTCACCGGCTTCGCCCCTGTCATGGCCCGATATACTCTCGGTCTCGAAATCGGGTATAGCAGGCCCCTGATGCAATATCCAGGTTGTACCCACCGGGAAAAGACTGTCAACACCGTACCCGCTTCGCTTGCCGCGATCTTGTACGAAGGCCGACAATGTCACCGGGGTTCCAACTGATGCTGTGACCCGGGAAGCCATGATTCCCTCCCGGTCAGTAGACTCAGACCCGTTAAGGTTGAAACGAATGGCCGGTGACAACGAGCCGAGAGCTCTTTCTCCTCGGCTCATCTCGTAGGCAGTCGAAGTGGCACGTCCAGGAACGGAGTAGCTGTATCCTGCGTGATTCAACGTCCAAACGACTTCGGTTCCAGCCATGTTCGCCGGCACCGTAACGCCGAACGCTCCCCGTTCACGAATACCCGTCAGGCCGCCCCGGTCGTAAACCGGGAAATGTGTAGGCTGCGCCCCATCGAATTGTGCCGGCTCGATGTGATTGTCCGGGCCCAGTGGTATGTCGATGAGTTCCTCTTTGTTCCGGTTCATGAAACCGAAGATCATCGTGACCGAGCCGTCACCATTGGCAATCCAGCCGTCGAAAAACGGAGCTACCAGATCGCCGCTCTTGTGTCGCTGAGCCAAGGGGTAATCACGCAAGTGAGTTGGTAACTGCGCATAGAGAGGTGCTGCGGTCAGTCCCATGAGAGCGAGCGCAAGAGTCCCTGCAGCAAGGTGTTTATACGTGTTCATTGAACTCCTCCTACCGAGGCAACGGATCTTTGTTCGCGTTCCTTAAGCATCTCCTGGTAACCCTCTTCGTCCAGATGGGTGACAGCAATCCAGGCATGGGACATCTCATCGGTGGTCCTCTGGCCCATACCGACCCACTGATCCGGGTCCGGGTTAAACGGGTTTTCTGCTGTGTTGTCGTACCAAGCGGTGAGGATGATCGTCGAACCAGCTGGGATTAGCGGCTGGAAACCTTCCTCATAAATATGGCTGTGGTTCCAGCCTGCATTCCAGTTCGAAGCCTGGCTGAGCGTCTCGCGTCGTCCGGTTTCCTGATTAAAGACCTCCATGGACATCGCTACCCCGCGCAGGTGCATGTGTGGTTGCCAGCTGTCGATTCGTACCGGATGATCAAAGGAGTGAAATCCCTGCGTCATCAGCTTGCCGTGTGGAGGAATGTCGAAGTCGCCGCCACGAAGGAAGTAGGAGCGCAGATCCTGATCATAGGCAGTCTCTTTGTCGAAGTCCTTGTCCTGATACCAGATACCGATTGAGACCTGGTCATCGGCCACCGCCGTGCCATCGGGATAGTAGTGGATGCTCCACTTCACCTGGGAATTTGCGGGCGCGGTTCTGCATGCCCCCTCGGGAACCATCTCTCCGAGCTTGCCGAACGCGAACTCGGACAGGCGGCCAAACGTTTCCCACTCACCGTCTGCATTTTGAACCTGGAACTGAGAGTTCGCGTGGTGTGTTGATCCATGCGCTTCCTTCGAAGGCAACGTCTCAATCGCTTTGATGCATCGTTCCTCAGTAATGCCCGAGGGCACCTCGGGATTCCACCACAGATCCTGACCACTTGCCGGAACGTCCCACTTCGCGGATTTGATGACGTGATCGGGCGGGCCTAACTCGTCTGCCAAGCGCCACTCGCCGATGACCGGATACTGCTTCGGCGTCGGTAGCAATTCGGGATTGCCCAGCGGGGAACCCGCGTCTACCCAGGCCACGAGCGTGTTGATGTCTTCATCGGACATCCGCCAGTCATTCTGCAGCTCCTGAACCCCGATATCCCTGTCATAGTGATACGGTGGCATTTCGCGATCTAACACCCGCATTCTGATAAGCGGCGCCCAGGGCAAGACTTCCTCGTAGGTCGTGAAAGACATGGGCCCGATCTGCCCAGGCTGATGACAGATCTGGCAGTTGTCCTGGATGATCCTCGAGACTTCGCGTGAGTATGTGGGGTCTTGATCCGCAGCGCCAGCAAGCGCGGGCACCAGAGCCATCGCTGAGAATAGTCCTATTACGATATTTTTTTTCATGATCCGCTCCTATCAAAAACAAATGATGCAGCTACACCACCACTGCTATGCAGTATTTAACTAGTTCGAATGTACATTTACCCAAAACACCCGAAACAGTGTAATTTGTTGAGCGCTACGTTTATTGATATAAATCAGATAGGGAACGGAAGCATGGACATAAACAGTACCTCCGATCCGGCAAGAAGGTCGGGAGAATTTCGGGGGACAGTTT
>JAESQX010000206.1 GCA_016764875.1 Gammaproteobacteria bacterium | reverse complement strand
ATTCCTCAAAATACTCCGGAAGATAGTGAACCGACAGTAGATGAGCAGCACTTTGATCCAGACCACGATCAATCAAAGGCTGACATATGAGTCTTGTTAAAGATGTAACCGCCAAGCCATGGGAACAGAAGGGGATTATCGGCCCCCTTGAGCCTGTAGGTGCTTTTGACGTGCCCCCAGAAAAAGTAGCGTTAAGCTTGTTCCTGGCCGTGGCGGGAATTATTTTCTCCCTGTTCACCATCAGCTACTTTGCCCGGATGGGGCTGGGCGACTGGACTCCGCTGGCTGAGCCAACCCAGTTGTGGTTCAACACCGGCCTGCTGGTTATCAGCAGTATTATGTTTCAGTGGACTCGTAATATGCTCAAGAAAGAGCAGCTGGCCAATATCAAGATTGGCCTGCTCGGTGGTGGTGTATTCGCCGTTTTATTTATAGCCGGTCAGTTAATGGTGTGGCAGAACCTGCAAAATAATGGGTTCTTTGTAGCTTCCAATCCGGCAAATTCATTTTTTTATATTTTTACCGGTTTACATGGCATACACCTTCTGGGTGGCTTATGGGTTTGGAGCAAAACCTCATTCAAGCTACTGTCCGGCGCGGAACCGGGTGAGCTTAAATTAAGCATTGAGCTTTGCACAATTTACTGGCATTTCCTGCTTCTGGTTTGGCTGGTAATGTTTGGAATTTTATCGAATACCTGATTCAAACAGGCAAAGATAGATTTAGTAATAGTAATGATTATAGGAACAAATGCATGACTGACACCGCAGCTAGTGACGCCCTTTCTCCTCATCGCGGGGTTGGTGGCCTTGTAGACGACTGGTCGGCTGATAAGCAGGCTTACCATGTGCCATGGGGCAAGGCGATGATGTGGATCTTCCTGGTAAGTGACACCTTCATTTTCACCTGTTTCCTAACAAGCTATATGAACGTGCGCATCAGCACCACTGAGCCATGGCCATATCCAAGTGAAATATTTGCTTTGTCATTCGGTGGTGAGCCTATTCCGCTAATTCTGATTGCCATAATGACCTTCATCCTGATTACCAGTAGTGGCACCATGGCCTTGGCAGTGAATTTCGGTTATCGAAGAGAGCGTACGAAAACAGCGTTGCTGATGTGTGCTACCGCTGCTTTTGGTGTTTGTTTTGTTGGTATGCAGGTTTTTGAGTGGACCAAGCTGATTGTAGAGGAAGGGGTTCGGCCCTGGGGTAATCCTTACGGTGCTCCGCAATTCGGTTCGGTATTTTTCATGATTACAGGATTTCACGGCCTACACGTTTCGGCGGGGGTAATCTACCTGTTAATTGTGGCCAGGAAGGTATACCGGGGTGATTACGAGAAGAAAGGCTACGAGATCGTTGAGATCACTGGTCTTTATTGGCACTTTGTGGATCTTGTCTGGGTATTCATTTTTGCATTTTTCTATCTTTGGTAAGGAGAGACAGTAATGTCAGCGGAAGCAGGTCAACAACACCCCCTAGGGATCTACTATAAAATATGGACGCTCCTGTTTGTATTGAGCACCATGTCATACATGGTAGATTACCTTGATTTTCAGGGATATCTTCGTTGGACTTTAATTATTGTTTTCATGTTATTGAAGGCAGGTTTTATCGTTTCAATATTCATGCATGTAGTCTGGGAGAGAATGGCCCTGGTTTTTACGATTCTGGGCCCGCCGGTAGTTTTATTAATATTTATAGGGTTTATGGCGGTTGAGGCAAATTACGTTTCCGGCACGCGAGTGGATTACCTCGGACACGATCCTGACGCGCAACCCATTTCAATTCATGATCTTCATGGTGGAACTGAAGCCGCGCACTAAGCTTCACTAAACTGATTCAAAAGGCTGCCTGGTATCCAGGTAGCCTTTTTTTGTGCCTGAAATTCAGTATTTCAAAACCCTGAAGCCCGTTGATTGCGCGGTTTTGCGACCTGCCACACACTTTCAACCCTCAATTGAAAAACAAGTTCTTCATTGTTTTGATGGATCAAACTATTTTGCCGATATAACAGACTTAGGGATGAAGTCATTTTTGGCGGCATTCCCTTCCAATTAAATCCAAGTAATTGAGAGCCATGGCATCCACAGCAGTAGATTTTAACCAGTGGAAAGACACCTTCAAGCGTCAGCTGCCGGCTGGAGTGCGTGCGGTTTTCGAGGGTGGGTCAAAGCGAGAGCTATTGCGGCAGATCGGTGTAACCCTGTTGGTGTTTGACAACCAGGTAGTAAACCTTGCTTCCGGGCAGCAAGTTACCCTGGAGCCGGGAGACTGCCTGGACAGCAACAGCCTAGCCAGTGCTTGTCATCGCCTTGTAGCCACCGAAAATGGTGAACTTTCGATATTACTCTTACTACCCTCTGATGAATTTGTTGCCACCACAGTGGCTATCCCCGGCCTTGGCAAAGAAGCGCTTGCGTCAGCATTACAGCTTCAGTCGGATATTTTGCTGCCAAGCCTGAACGACAAATTATTGTTGGCCGTAAATCCTCTCAACAGCGAAAGCGGACATGCTGATATTGCGCTATGGATAGGTGAAGATCGTCTGGAAAATCTGTTTCAATCATTTGCAGGAAACCAGATGTTCCTGACATCGGTAATGCCCCGAACCCTGGCGTTGGCAGATGAGGCGGGAAATCTCGATCTGATCGAGTCTGATGACAGCACAATGACTTACGTGGTTATGGAAAATGGCGCACTCACCAGGTGGCTGCATGTAAACAAGACTGATCTTGACCAGGATATATTTGCCAAACAGTGGCAACAGCAGGTTACGGGCGCCAATGCTCCACAAAGAAAAGAGATCTCAGGTGACCGTGCAGTGGATGCCTACAAGGGTTCAAAATCAGCTAAATCAAGCAAACGGGAGTATCATTTTTTCCCCACCAGCGCTCTTCGGGCCAAGCGGCAGGTTGAAAAAGGCAAGCGGGTAATTTTCTCTGTGGCCGCATTTGCCATGCTGATATTTGTCTGCGCACTACCGTTTCTGGCGCAGTCCTTTGAGATGCGCCGCCTTGAAGCAAACCTGGACTCACAGCGCGGGCTCAGTCAGAACGCTCGGGAAGACCGCCGTGTCGTGCAAAATTTTGAAGACGAGTGGGGCTTGATCAATGATTTTCCGCTACAGGATGTGAGGGACGTCATGTTTACTTTGCAGAGCGTTTTGTCTCCGGAGCAGTTGACATCCCTGGAGCTGTCAGAAGGGCTTATACGGATTGAAGGGGAAAGCACCGAGCCCCAGATAATTTTGCAGCGCCTGGAGCAACATCCGCTGTTTACCGAAGTGGCGTTTTCCCGTGCCACTAACAACAGCCGTTATTACATAGACCTTCGACTGAGCACAGTAAATTTTGATGGCTATATGGTTAGCTACTTTCCGGATAACTAGAGCCTGACTAACGATGCAGATTAGCAAACGAGAAAAAAATGTACTGCTTTTAGCTGGTTTTGTGGCCGTGGTTTTCGTTATCTCCAGCGTGTTTCCTGCAATCAGGGGAATATACCAGGATCGAAACGAGGCCATTGAGGATATTCATCTCAACATTGAGCGGGAGCGACGACTTTTTGATGACACCATTACCTGGCGCGGCAGAAGGACCGAAGTTGAAAGTACACTAGAGGGTCTGGAGGCCCAGGTGTTCAGCGGTGAAACCGGTCCCATTATCGAGGCAAATATCCAACAGGCACTGACCCAGTACGCCCGTGACAGCGAAATTAGCGTAACTTCAACACGGCTTGCCGACCGTCTTGAAGCACAGGGCTGGATTATGGTAAGCCAGGAAATGTCTTTTCGAACCGTGGATGCCGCCAATACTATTTCGTTTCTACGGCAACTGAGTAATTCGGTGCCTAGATTGTGGGTTACTGACTTCAGCATTGATCGTGCTAGAAATCAGTACAGCGGGTCTATTACAGCAGTTGGTTTTGCCAGAAGTGAAGGGCTGTCAGTCCAGACGGCTCAAGTAAGGTAGCACATGTCACATATTGCAATAACAATGCCGGTATTTAATGAACTGTTGGAGCCACAGGACATTGCGCCGTCTCTGGATTTCGCAAACACTGGAACCCTTGTGTGTCAGGATGTGCCTGAAATTGAGCTGCGCGCCAAGATTCGTTTCATCCTTAATGACAAAGTAAAATTTGCAATTGGCAGCACTGATGAAATAAAACGGTTGATGCGCCATTGGCGGGCCAAACTGTCACCTGATATTGAAAGCACTGATGAAATTTTCGTCTCCGGCTTTGAATATGATGAAGAACTGACAGATCTTGCATCTGAAGCGCCCATAATCAGGCTGGTTAATCACCTGTTTGCCAGGGCTCTGGACCTGAATGCCAGTGATATTCATTTTGAACCCAGTGCCACCAACCTGGATGTGCGTTGCCGGGTTGATGGCATTATGACGCGAATAGAGCGCTTGCCGATAAAAATCCATACCGCTGTGGCATCGAGGCTGAAGCTTATGGCGAGGCTGGATATCGGAGAAAAACGTCTCCCCCAGGACGGGCGTATCGATTACCAGATTGGTAGTAAACAACTGGATATGCGGGTCTCGACGTTGCCGGGTGTGCATGGGGAATCAGTAGTACTTCGAATTCTGGATCGTAGTGACACGGCCGTATCCCTACAACAGTTGGGCATGCCGGCAGATGTGCTCCGGCAGTATCGGGAATTAATTACCCAACCAAATGGAATGGTGCTGATTACCGGCCCGACAGGCAGTGGTAAAACCACAACACTGTATGCCACTCTGGAGAAAATCAATAGCGAAAAGCAGAAGATTATTACCGTTGAAGATCCCGTTGAATATCAGCTGGAGGGTATTACCCAGATTCAGGCAAACGCCAGTATTGGATTGAGTTTTGCCACGGGCCTGCGATCTATTGTGCGACAGGACCCGGATGTAATAATGGTGGGTGAAATCAGGGACCATGAGACGGCCGAGATAGCAATTGAATCCGCCCTTACCGGGCATCTGGTTTTCTCAACCCTGCATACGAACGATGCGGCGGGTGCCGTTACACGACTTCAGGATATGGGCGTAGCAGGTTACCTGATCAGTTCAAGTCTATTGGCAATACAGGCACAAAGATTGGTGCGAAGGGTTTGTACGGATTGTTCCAATACAAGTGAATTAACAGACGACGAAGCCAATGCGCTGGAAATCGAAAAGCAAATCTGCCCTACGGTAAATCGTGGTACCGGATGTGATCGTTGCGGGGGAACTGGCTACCGGGGTCGGATTGGTCTTTACGAGTTACTGGTTATGTCTGACGCCATTCGCCATCACATTGCAACCGATGCTGATGCCAATGTAATCAGAGAGCAGGCCATTGCAGAAGGCATGAGAACGCTGCGGCAGGATGCACTGGAAAAACTGAAGGCCGGCATCACCACGCCGGAAGAAGTGGTAAGGGTGACCAGGGCGATATGAGTACTCTCTTTTTCAGATACCAGGCCTACGATACCACCGGCAAAGTGCAATCGGGTCAGCTGAGCGCCGAATCAGAACGAGAAGTTGTCAAGATTCTGCAAGGCCGTAAGCTGGTTCCGGTAAAGGTCCAGCAGGCCAGGCCAAGTGATTCCCGGGGGCGTAACAAAAAGATCCGCAATAACGACCTGCTTGAGTTTACCAACGGTCTTAGCACTTTACTGGAAGCGCGGGTACCCATCGATAAAGCGCTGCGCCTGCTTGAAGGAATAACAGAATCTCCGGCAATGCAGGACCTGGTAGCGACCATACGCCGGGAAGTCAAGGAGGGTAAAAGCCTGGCCCAGGCCATGGAAATCAGGCCGGAAGTATTTTCCAAAATGTATGTCAACATTGTAAGAGCCGGCGAGGAAGGCGGCATTCTTCATCAACTGTTACCTGATCTTGCCGAGTTTCTGGATACCAGTGCCAAAACCAGGCAGGAAATTGTCAATGCCATGATCTATCCGCTGGTTTTACTGGCAGTTGGAATTATCTCAGTGTTCCTGTTACTGGTATTCGTGGTTCCCCAGTTTGCCGTTATGTTTGAGGATGCAGGAACAGAAATACCAGCGTCAGCCCAGTTTCTCCTCTCGGTGAGCAGTGGACTTCAAAGCTATGGTTACCTGTTTATTTTGCTTGTTATTGCCTTGATTATTGGTTGGAAGTCCCTTGACAGGGAGCTGGCTTCAAAATTAAAAAAAGATCGTTTTCTATTATCCCTGCCGATGTTGGGAGAACTGATTCTGATCAAGGAGTGCGCGGTTTTTGCCAGAACCCTTGGTGCGTTACTTGGAGCCGGAATTCCCCTGATCAGGGCGTTAAGAGTCTCCAGGGAAGTGGTGCAGAATACGGAAATTACCCGTCACCTAATTCAGGTGGAAGAAGATGTGCGTGGTGGTGCCGGGCTGGGAATTTCATTGGAAAAGACCCGGTGTTTTCCTACGCTGTTACATCAACTGGTAACCGTTGGAGAAGAGTCGGGTCGTACTTCCCCCATACTGCTTAAAACAGCATCTACCTTCGATAACTCTGTCAGGAATCAAATGGCAAGGATGGTTTCAGCGCTGCAACCGGCGTTGATTATAGTTTTGGCTATCGCTGTGGCCGGCATCACTATCACTATGCTCTCGGCCGTTTTCAGTATGAATGCAGTGGAGTTTTGAATCGTGGAGTTTGTAAAGTGAAGGACGAAATAAAGGATATGACCATGGTAAGGAATATACCTCGTATAAAAGGCACGGCGTTACTGCTGATGCTGGTTGTTGGGCTGTCTTCGTGCACCGCACAACGTTCCGAATCCACGACAGGGATAGCGGGTGTTTACAGTGGAACGGTAACTTCTTCAACCGGTGCGGCTGTTGCTGGCTCAGGCAGTACAGTTAACATTGTGCCTGAGCTATCTTCCACAAACTCAGCCGAACAACAACGGCTGATAAATGGAATAAATCGCAATGGAAACCCGCTGGACTTCCCCGACTTCAGGGAACAGATTCCTACAGCTGTAGCGCCGGAAGGGGGAGATGTTGTTGAGTTCAATTACGAACAGGCAGATTTAAGACAGGTGCTGGAAGAGCTGGCTGACGCCGTTGATATTACGATTGTTATAGATCCCGGCATTGATGACCGGGTGAGCATTAGAACCTCCGAAAACAGACCCCTGGGGCGTGATGATATCTGGCCGCTAATAAGGCTGCTTACTCGAAATGCCGGTATAACTCTCGAACGTCTGGGAGATTTCTATGCCGCGTACAAGGTAGTTACAGATTTACCGGTTGAGATCGTGACGGAGCGAACCCTGGCTGAAACGGCGGGAAACAGGGTCATGCAGATAACGCCGCTCATCTATGTATCCACGAACTCGGCCATGGAAGTGCTTGGACCCATGCTTGAAGAGGGGGCCATCATTAAATTGACAAGTAGAAATGTGCTGGCCATCAGTGGTACACACTCTCAATTGGATCGAATTAATCAGCTTTTGTTATTAATTGATGCGGACCCGTTTTCCAATCAGGGGATTCAGCTGTATCGCTTGAATAACGCCAGCGCCGAAGAAGTGGCTACGGAACTCACGGAAGTCCTGGCATTGATTGAAGGGCCGGTATCTTCGTACCAGGTAAAGGGCATTGAACGAATCAACGGGATTCTGGTAACAGCACCGGCCACCAGAGGTTTCGACGAGGTTACCCGGTGGGTACGGATACTGGATGCAGATAACCAGGAACAGGTTGAGCAGCTTTTCCACTACAAGGTAAAGAACCTGAATGCGGTTGACCTGGCGGATACGTTATCAAACGTATTTGAGGATTATGAAGATGACACCCCGAGATCGCGGAGCGAGTCAGGGTCAAATCAGTTTGCCTCTGGCGCTTTGGCGGAAGCGGATGGCGCCAATGGGGCGCCAGCGCAGGCACGGCCATTGGGCCCTTCGACAGTTGTATCCGCCAATATCCGTGTCAGAATTGTTGCTGATGAGGCTACCAACAGCCTGCTGATACGTGGTACCGCTCGAGATTACCGGCAGCTGCTGACAACCATCAGTCAGCTCGATACCGTGCCTCTACAGGTAATGGTGAACGCGGTTATAGCGCAGATCACCCTGACTGATGAGACAAAGTTTGGTGTGGATTGGTCCCGCGTCGCCGCTGATGGGCAGAATATCTCCACCACGACCTCAACGGATTTTGTCCCCGGTTCCGGGGGCGTGGGTGGGCTGGGAGGATTAATGTTCAGTAAATCCTTTGTCGACGGTGCCGCCCGGGTTGAGGCGACCCTGGACGCCATTGCCGCCAACAATGAAGTTCGATTGCTGGCCCGGCCAACCTTAACGGTAGCCAACAATCAGGAAGGAGAAATTCAAATTGGTGCGGAAGTCCCGGTGGAGCAAGGGCAGTCCATTAGTAGCGGAGGCATTGCTACCACCAACATTCAGTATCGACCTACGGGTATAGAGTTGTACATTACACCGCAAATCAATACCGATGGGATTGTCAACCTGACCATACGCCAGGTACTGTCCTCGGTTGATAACAGTGCTTCAGGGATAAATCAGAACCCCGTATTTAACAACCAGGAAATCAGCACCACTGTAGTGGTTCGTGATTCTGAAAACGTGGTTCTGGGGGGGTTGATTCAGACCGACAATCAGCTGCTGAATTCGGGAGTACCCGGGCTGAACAGAATTCCTATTCTGGGCAGGCTGTTCTCCTACCAGCAGAATACACAGGAGCGGCGGGAGCTGTTTATCGTATTGCGCCCGGAGATAGTGAACCTGAATGCACGAACCGGTGTCCAATACAGTGAAATACTGCAACGCTTCGAATTGGCGGCGGAAATGTTTGAAGAGGCCGGAATCTGAATCCGGCGAACTGACTTAATGACAGAAAAGGCTATGAGGAAACAGATAGCACTATGAAGAGTTTAACTGGCAGGGGGCAAAACAAGGGTTTTACCCTTATTGAAATACTGGTGGTGATGGCCATCATAGGAATGCTCGCCGTTATGGTGGCGCCTAATATATTCCGGCAGCGGACAGGCGCGATGCGTGATGCCTCCATTTCCCAGATATCTTCTCTGGAAACAGCGCTGGATACCTACCGTCTTGATGTGGGGGAGTACCCTGATGCTCTTGACGGATTGATGATTGACGACTCCGGGCGTGCCGCCTGGAATGGTCCTTATTTACGAGGCAACGTGCCTGCTGACCCCTGGGGAAATGACTATATTTACGAGTCCACCGGCCGGGATTTCACCCTGGTTTCTTACGGCGCAGACGGCGAACGAGGCGGCGAGGATGATGACGCCGATATCGGTCGATAAGCCAAAGCACAAACAGCACGGCTACTGTGGCTCTCTATCCTCTTCCATAAGAGGATTTACCCTGCTGGAGATTATCCTGGTACTGGGCATTATGGCTATGGTGAGCCTGATAGTAGTTCCCAATATTACCGGTCTTGATTCACGAACCTTTAGCGCCCAGGTAAGAGAAGCCCATTCTCTTCTCAACTATGCCCGGCGTATTGCGGTTGTCAGTGGTCAGCCAAGTACGGCCAGTTTCTATATAAGTACCAATAATGAAGATCAACCAGTACCCGCTAATATGGCCAGGTCCAGCGTAGGGCAATGGAACAGTTCCGGAATAGCGGTTATTTACCGTGATAGCGCTGATCGGGAAACGGAAATCAAAGACAAAATTGAAATTACTTTCTATCCGGAAGGCGGCAGCACGGGTGGCAGTCTTATTTTGTCCTCACAAAACCGCTCCGCCAGCATCAATGTTGATCCCTTTAGTGGCCGGGTTGCCATGGAATTTCTCGATGAGTTGTAACCCCAAAGCCGCCGCTCAAAGCGGCTTTACTCTGCTTGAGGTAATTGTGGCCCTTACCATTACCGGATTTATCCTGGGCGGATTGTTTACCTTGGTGGCAGGAAGCAAGCAATTGTCCTGGCGTTCCGAAGAGAGCCTTATACGGGCCATAAACGCCCGTGCGCAGATTAATTTCGCCCTGTTGGAAAATGAGTACAGCGAGGTGGAACTTATTCTTGAGAATGAACGTTACCAGACGCGAGCGCAGGATATCCTTGAACAGCCCGAACGCAAAACCCAGGCCACGGTCTTTACTTTGCAGGCTTACGAGATCGTTGACGAAAGTCGCGACCAGATAATTTCCGGAGCACGCTGGCTACACCTGGATTTACCCCAATAACCTGATTTCATTCAGTAACGATTTGGTACCGTAAAATGTTGAAACAACCAAAAGGCTTCAATCAATTCAGTCGATCAGGGTTTACCCTGATCGAGGTTTTGTTGGCCCTGGGTTTAACGGCCATGTTAATGGGGCTACTCAGTACCGGTGTTTATGTTGTGTCCCGGGACTGGAATCGGACTTCGGACGTGCTGGATCAAAGTCTCGACGAAGCACTGGCATTGTTACAGCTGGACCGAGCGCTGCACGGAGCCTTTCCACATAGTTATACGGACGAAGAAACCTTGTCCCGGTATGTTTATTTTATTGGGGAAGACGACTACCTGAGCTGGGTATCCACCGTGTCTCCGCAACGTACCCCCGGTTTGATGGCCTGGGAGCTCTTTTCTGACGAGCAAGGCGTACATCTGGTTCTGGCGCCGGCCTACAGTGATGACCCGGCAGACAGACTGGCCGACGCATCAGCAGTATTGATTTTGCCCAACTACAGCGCCAGTTTCAGTTATCTGTATGAAGAGATTGATGAATCCAGGCAATGGCGGGAAGACTGGTACGGGGAAGAATTCCAAAGTCTGCCATTAGCTGTGTATATCAAATTTACACCCCTTGCCGATGAAGGCAGGCATGAAGAGCTGGAAGTACTGGCCCGCATTGCCAACAACCAGCATCGCGCTCTCAGGCCCAATAATCTGACCTTGCAGGCCCGATTATGATCAGCCGATTTAACAGTTCCTTAATCAGACAACGTGGATCAGTAATTATTGTTGTGCTGTGGACTTCGGTATTATTGACGGTGCTGGTTACTGCCATGGCCAGCAAGGTTAGGCTATCTGCTAAAACGGCATTTCACAATCAGGAGGCCGTGGCCCAGTGGGCCAGCGTAACCGCCGCAGTAAACCAGGCCCAGATGGAGCTCATGCTGGAGCGAATGCCGCGGCCAGTGGGAGAAACCCTGGCAGAAACTGACGAGGGAGAGATTCGCATACCTGCCTATCGGTTTAATGGCCAGCCCCTGGAGCTATCCTACCCTGCAGCTGAAAACATGGTGGTTCGAATTTATGATCATGCGGGGAAGATCAACCTTAATCGGATTCCAAGGCGCAATATGCAACGTATTATCGAGAAACGCCTGGGTGGCCTGGATGCCGACCCCCGGGAAGTACAGGATTTGTTGGCGGCCTGGATCGACTGGACTGATTTGAATGACCTGGTGAGTCTTAATGGGGCCGAACAAGAATACTACCAGTCGCTGGATCAGCCCTATAGTCCAAGAAATAATCCTGAGCTGGAATCGGTTGATGAAATCCTGCACATAAGAGGGTTCGCCGAACTGTTTGAGGGAATTAATCTGGATGCGGCTTTTACCATCTACGGAAATAACAGATCGGTAAACATGAATCTGGCAACAAGAGAGGCTATGCGGCTACTTCCTGGGCTGGACGATGAGCTGATTGAAAATATAATTGCCTATCGTGAATTGGAAGATATAAACAACCGCGGAGAACTGGCTGAAATTGTGCCCTATGAAAATCTGGTGGAGTTATCGAACTGGGTGGGAAACAATACTTCGGCAATCTATTCCATTTTTGTATATCCCGAAATGGATCTTGCTGAGACAATCCAGGGCAATGTACCCGACCCGGATGAGCCAGACCTGAATCCTGACCCGGTGAGCCAGGCTTATATGGAGATAGTTGAAATACGAAGTTTTAACAGCCTGCCAAGGGTGTACCGCGTGGATCCCTATGGCTATCTGCCCGACACGGCCCCGGCACGGGTAGAACAGTATGGCATTGAGTTCTAAAAGGGCGGGGAGTCTCTATAAACTCTTGGCAGCCTGTTAGTGAATTCCCTGGCCAGTTCCGGTTGATTTGTTTGTCAATGACTTGGTAATCCAGTTTGGCCACACTGCCAGAGGCCAGGCTGCACTTTCCCATTGGGCGCGTATGATGGCCAGCCACTGGCGCAGTTGTTGCGCGGAAAGCACTATGCCAACCCGGAAATCATCCTGACCTTTGAAAATAAGCTGAATCGTCTGCCCGGGTTTTCTGATATCAATTGATTCGACAAGCACCGACCTACTGTCTGCCTTGGTTTTTACCGGAGCGGCTTTAGCCGGTTCAGAGCTGGCGGTTTTGCTCATCTCGGCTCGAGCAGATTGCTGTTTGAATACCTGCAGCACTTCTTTTGTCTGCTCGTTAGCATCGGCCGGTCGTATTTCGGATAGAGTCTGCTTCTCAAGCCACTCCAACATATGGGGCAACAGGCGAATCAGCAGACGCTGGGTGAGCCATAAAACAATAACTTCCTGGCTTTTGGTTTCACCCACAACCCGAATACGATCATCCAGAGCCTGATAGTCAGTCGTCATGCGCAGAAGTTCGGTCATGATCAGGGGCTCAGGCCTCTGGAGGGGAAGCCACACCCCCACCTCAATAAGATCATCTGCTGTCAGGGTGCCAGCTTCACGCTTGAGTATGAGAAGCAGTTTGACGTGCTCGTAACGGGTTCGCTGAAAATCACGCTCCGCCTGGAACTGATTGCGCAGAGCATTGAGCACGTCAACACTGGTTACGGTTCCCAGCTCAAAACCCTGCTGCATTGCCTCTGCGGAGAGTGCCGTGGAATCCACCAGCTTTTGTGCCGCCTGAGTTTGAACTTCGGTAGACTTTACCAATAGATAGGCCGCCCTGGTTCTTTCGCTGACATCAAGTTGTATCTGGCGCAATTCGTTTCGGGCGATATTTCGGCGACTGATGGCTTCACTGACAGCCGCTCGATTACTGCCGCCAGCAAAAAGCGGAATCGATACTGTAACACCTATAAAAGTTGTTTCTGTCAGATCAATCGGCGAGTTATCAAAGCCAAGATCAGTGTCCTGTCGTTGTACGACTAAACTTACATCCGGCATATAGGCACCGCGTGATCCGGACACGCGTTCACCAGCGGCTTGCATTGCGTACCGGCCAGCCTGAATCAAATGGCTATTGTTGCGGGCCTGTCGTACCCAGTAATCAATGCTGTCTTCCAACACGGGGATTTCTACGGATTCACTTAAGCGATACAACTGCCCAGCTGTCACGCCTGTGGCGGACCTAAGGGCATCACGGGTCAGGGCCAGTTCGCTTTGTAATACCAGTTGTTCAGCCTGTACGGCGGCTAATCGTGCCCGGGCTTCATAAAGGTCGGTGATCTGAGCCAGCTGTCGATCGTAGTAACTTTGAATCAGGTTAAGTTGATTGGTAACGGCATTCAACTCAGAACGGATAGATTCAAGGGCGTCCTCTGACTGTAATACGTCAAAATACTTTTCTGCTACATCTGTGAGTAATGCAGACAGCTGGACGTAATATTCGGCTTCTGCCTGGTCTTCCAGTAAATAAGCTTCGTTACGAGCGGCAAAATCGCGCCAATTAAACAAAACCTGGGTAAGCTGTACAGAATAGCGGCTACCGTCGAATTTCTGCAACTGATTGACCGAGCTACGCCGGTTATCGTTAACGTTCGCGTTGGCTGCTAACTGGGGAAGTAAGCGGCCATTGGCGGCGCGTTTGCGCGCTGAACCAATATTCAGCATTTCCTCGGCAATACGTAAGCCGGGACTATAATTCAGGGCCGCCGTGAAGAAATTTTCCAGCGTGAACCCAAGGGCAGATGTTTCATCTGTGAAGCCTTGATTGACTGAATCGAGACTGTCGGCAGCAAGCACTGTAATTGGGCAGGCAATGAGAACGCTTAGCCCAATAGCCGGCAGAATTTTACTTCTTTTCATTGGATTCAATCTTCTCTGAAGCTGCGTGCCATAGAATTGGTTAATGGGTTGAGCATGTATTGCAGGAATGTTCTGGAACCAGTATTGATAAAAGCTTCGGCTGGCATTCCGGGGACTAAAACCAGATCGCCCAGATCTTCGAGACCCTCGGGACTCACTTCAATCCGTGCCAGATAATAGGGGGCGCCAGTCATCTCATCTACTATTCTGTCGGCCGAAATTCCGATCAGCTTGCCAAAAATAGTTGGGACGGTGGAGCGCCCAAAAGCGGAAAATCGGATAGTAGCTTCCTGACCAATGGCTATCCGGTCGATGTCTACGGGCGACACATTGGCTTCAATGATCAGTTCGTCACTTTGTGGTACCAGGTCAGCTATGGGAAGCCCCGCGCCGATTACGCCACCCACCGTATGGGCTTGCATACCACTGAGCACACCATCTTCGGGAGCCCGAATAACTGTTCTGCGAACCACGTCCTGCAAGGCGGTAATGCGCTCGCGAATATCTT
Source organism: Gammaproteobacteria bacterium (assembly GCA_016764875.1). GTDB lineage: Bacteria > Pseudomonadota > Gammaproteobacteria > Pseudomonadales > Pseudohongiellaceae > NORP240. Next base: position 7,726 of record JAESQX010000206.1, on the reverse strand, counting down.
TCAGGCTGGTCTGGGTTTCCCCCAGAGACTCGGCCACGTCGTTTTGTAACTCTTTATCCAGCTGTAGTATTTGTAACCGGGTTTCACCAACTTCTATTCCTGTTGAAGAAATATTGGCCACCAGCTCAGCGGCTTCCCCGCTATACGTAGCGTAGTTACGCTCCAGTTCTCGCAACCGGGTCTTGTCGGAAAAGCCCTGACTAAGCAGTGCCCTGGTATCTTCAATCTCTTCTGCATAGGATGCGGCCAGTTCCTCTCTGCTTGTTTTTAGTGCTTCAAGGCCCACAGATCTTGATTGCAGCTGTTCGATGCGTTGTTCCAGCACCTCAATACTACCTTCCTGAGCGGCCCTATGAGCCCGGAAAATCTGATTTTGTGCATTCATTTCTTCCGTTGCATTTAATTCAGCCGACATGAGGAAATCTGGGTAAATCACTTCACTCAAGCTGTCTCGCTCGCTTATCAGTCTTGACTCCGTGGCAGCCAGGGCGACAAGCTGGGCATTGGCAATATCCAGTTGAGCCTGGGACTGGGTGGCATCCAGAATCAGAATAGGCTCGCCGGCTCTGACAAAGTCCCCATCCCTGGCGGCGATTTCGCTGACAATCCCGCCTTCAAGATGCTGAATTAACTTTTTATAAGACTTAACGGTAACGATTCCCGGTGCGTGAGCGGCACCATCCAGCGGGGCCAAGGCGGCCCATGAGCCGAAAATTCCAAAAATAAGAAACAGGAGCGTAAGCCCGATACGTCTGGGCATGGCCATACTGGTTTCCACAGCTGGTTTCGGGGCTGGAGCCGACTCCGGTGCAGAGGGTGGATTAGCGATACTGTCATCTATTTCTATCACGGCGTTTTTTCCAATTGCTCAATCTGTTGTGTTAGTACTGATAAGGGTTCTCCGATTCATCAGTATCCTTTGCATTTAATACGCTCAGGAATCGTTACCGCTTTTTCCGGCGGCGGGGGCATTACTTACGGCCAGAGTATTGCCGCCTGTGGCTCGCTGAGCTGGTGGCGGTTTCCCTGCCAGACTTGCCATCACATCGTCTCTGGGGCCAAAGCCGAACGTGGCGCCATCTTTTAATACCAGGATCTTGTCAACACATTTTAAAACCAGGGTACGGTGGGTAATTACGATGACCGTACAACCCCTCGATTTAATTCTGAGCAGGGCTTCAACAAGATCTCTTTCACCCTGATCGTCCAGGTTGGAGTTGGGTTCATCCAGCACTAACAGGCAGGGGTTGCCGTAGATAGCGCGGGCCAGGCCAATGCGCTGGCGTTGTCCGCCGGAGAGTATGCCCCCGACCCCGCCGATAATTGTGTCGTAACCGTGTGGGAGCCGCAAAACCATCTCATGAACTCCGGCAAGTGTGGCGGCTGCAACGATGTTATCTGCATCAACCTCACCGAAGCGACAAATATTTTCTGAAATAGAGCCATCAAAAAGTTCAATATCCTGAGGTAGGTAACCAAGGTGTGGTCCCAGTTCAGTGCGATCCCAGGTTGCCATATCAGCACCATCCAGGCGTACCTTCCCGGGGGCAGCCGGCCAGATGCCGAGTATACAGCGAGCCAGGCTGGATTTGCCTGATGCACTGGGACCCAAAATACCCAATGCCTCACCTGCCTTGAGCTCGAAGGATACGCCGGCTACAACGGGGGCCTCGGCACCCGGTGGTGTTACATAAACTTGTTCAACCTGCAGGTTCCCTGTAGGGATGGGCAGGCTCATGGTGTCTTCAGTTTTGGGGATCTCATTAAGCAATTGACCAAGGCGATCATATTGAGCCCTTGCCATGGAAAACCCCTTCCAGGATCCAACCAATAGATCGATGGGGGCCAATGCTCTGCCCAGCAGCAACGACCCGGCTATCATCATGCCCGGAGAAATTTCCTGTTGCAGCGCTAATAAAGCACCAAGACCAAGGGTAAGGGACTGCGCGATGACTCGGAAGGTTTTGGTCAGGCTGGATATAGCACCACCCCATTTACTGGCGCTGGTTTGTAATCCAAGTACTTCGTTGGATTTTTGTTCCTGGCGATTACGAATATCGTTGGTCATGCCCATGGCGGCTATAACTTCCGCATTTCGCAGACTGCCATTCAATTGGTTATAAATAGCATTGGCCTGGGAGTTGGCGTCTTTGAGCTTACTGTTGGTTACTATTTCATTGGTATAAGCCAGAATCACCATAATGATGCCGGCTATGATGGCGGCTATGCCGAACCAGAAGTGGAACATAAACATTATTGCCACATAGATTGGGAACCAGGGGGCATCGAAAAACGCAAACAGGCCGTTACCGGTCATAAACTGGCGCAAACCCGTCAAATCCCGCATTGCCAATGCGCTTTTACCCATGCCTCCGGTAACCAGGGCATTTTTGAACATGGCATCAAACACCCTCTGGCGCAGGGTCATTTCTATCTTGTTACTGGCACTGATCAGAATCATTGAGCGCACCCACTCGAATCCGCCCATGGAAAGCAACAGGCACACCAGCAGCAAGGTGAGCATTGCAAGGGTTGGCAGGCTGCCACTGGATACCACCCGGTCATATACCTGCATCATGTAAATGATGGGCATCAGCATCAAGAGGTTGATCGCGATACTGAACACAGCAACGTATATAAAATATTGCCTGATACTTTTCAGTGCGTCAGACAATTCTGTGTAGGGTGCTGAATTTGACTTGTTTGGCATAAGGCTTACTTATTGTTGTTGGCTGGGCCCTGAACCAATTCCAACGGTTTGATAAAACAGAGGCAGGGCCTGGAATAATAAACGAAAGGCATTAGTGGGGGACAGGCGGCAACATTTCAACCCCAGAACATCGAGAGTAAGTTTGTCCTGCTGTTTCGCTTGGGTCTCAAGCCCCGGAGGCTACAATTTCTGCGTCCCTTTAGCGAAGCCTTCAAGGCTTTTCAAATCGTTTACCCGCAAACATGTCGGGCCATCACGTTTAACTATCTGCCGATTTTGCAATGTCTGAAATACCCGGGTTACGGTCTCCCGGCTGATATTCAACATTATCGCTATTTCCATGTGGGTTGGTGGATTGCTGATCTGCGATTTTTCCATCGATTGTTTATCCGCTTCCGGCACCAGCAACCATAACTGACAGCATACTCTCTGTGGAATGTTTGGCAGTCCCAGCAGTGATCGCTGGTAGGTCATTTGTCTAATCCGGGAGGCCAGCTTTGCGCCCAGAACATTGGTTATTCCTGGTTTGCTGAGCATAATTTTACGCATGTTCTCCATGGGAACCATGACCACAACCGCTGCAGTCAGCGCAATGACGTATTCCGGTTGCGGGCCATCGTCGAACAGAGCGAGTTCACCGCAAAACTCGCCCGGCTCTACGAAATACAGCCCTACTTCCCGTCCATCAATGGTAAAATCAACCCCTTGCAGTCGTCCTTCAAACAGGAAACATAAATTTTCTTCCTGGGTGCCGGCGTTTAATACAATGCCTCGCCGAGCAACCTTTAGCACAGTGGATTGGTGAGCAAGTTGACTTAATAAAGCGTCAGGTAGAGGGTTGAGGATCGGGAAAGTGCTCAAAAGCTCTGGGGTAATTACCATCAAATATTAACCCTGGTTTTGGCGCGGATCTAAAATTTTGCACCGGCCCGACATTTTCAGTTCTTGAAACCTGATGACAAATGTAGGTATTTTGCCCTCATGTGTGATTACAATCACTTGGCTGCGTTGATGTATAGGGTATTTTCCAATTGTTAAAGTGTACGTGCTGCGGGCGATGTATGCATCGCAGCTACGGAGAAACACGATATGAAATTAATTACGACATTCGAGAATTTCGTCAGATTTTCCACAATCTTTAGTACGCAGATCAAATATTTGTTACTGCTGGTGCTGATTGTGCCTGCCAGCATGACACTGGTTTCCAGTTCTCAGGCCGGGGAATCCGGTGCTGACGCGTTTGTTGGTGAGGTCACTCTGGTGCTTGGCAAGGCCTATGTTGAACGCTCTGGTAAAAATCGGCGCAATGTTGAAGTCGGTTCACCAATCAGGGTAAATGACCAGATTGTAACCGGGGCCAACGGGCATGTTCATATCCGTTTCGTTGACCAGGCCCTGGTCAGTGTCCGACCAGGCAGTCGTCTGGAAATCGTTCGCTATGATTACAATGCCAGCCAACCGGAAAATTCCACTATCAAATTTAATCTGATAGAAGGGGTTACCCGTTCTATCTCGGGGGACGCCGCCAAATCTGCCCGTGAGCGTTATCGCCTGAATACCCCCATAGCGGCCATCGGTGTGCGCGGCACTGATTTCGTTGTCAGTGCCAGCCAACAGACTGTGCGAGCCCTGGTCAATGAAGGAATCATTGTCATGGCACCTTTTTCGGCTGATTGTACCGCCGATTCCTTCGGCCCCTGCTCGACAAACGCGGTGGAGCTGAGCGGTGATTCCCTGCAAATTCTGGAGCTTGATACGCAGGCGCCAACTCTGCTTCTGGCAACACTTGATAGGGACCCCAGCATCATGCGGGACGAGACTCCACCCGTTGTTGCAGACAATCCCGTTAGTGCCACAAATGAAGTGGAAGAACAGGCTGCGAGCGGTGACATTTATCTGGAAAATGTTACCTCCCTGAAAGTGACTGAGGTCGCAGAGGCTGAAGTGGAAGCGATTACACGTGATTTTACCCCGGCCGAACCAATATCCGCAGAAATATTGCTTGATCGTCAGCTGGTTTGGGGGCGTTGGATTTGGTCAGAAGGACAGGGAGACCTGGAACGTATTACCGTGCCAGTAACTGAAGTATCAGAAACCCACCAGATTACCCTTGCCAATCTGGATTATGGGCTGTTTCGGGTCGAAGAGAACGGTATCGACACCGTGGAGAAAGGGCTGGGAATAGTAGGTTTCGCTCTGCAAAGTGCCCAGGCTTTCTATCATTCTGAAAGTGGTGTCGTAGCGATGCAGGTTAATGATGGATCGCTCAGTATCAACTTTATTAATAATACCTTCGGCACGGAACTAAACCTCAATTCAAGTGCTACCGGGGCCATTGATTTTTCAGCAGCGGGTAGTATTTTTTCCAGCGGTTATTTCTATGATCGCTCCGATACCCAGAAAATCTTTGGTGCGATCAGTCTTGATGGCAGCGAAGCAGGCTATTTTTTCGATCAGCAGTTGGAAAACGGTGGAATTCAGGGTTTGACTCTTTGGGATAGCCGGTAGCGATGTCCAGCCTTTCCCGATTTAATCAGTTACTGAACCCGTTAGCCGTGGCATTGCGAATGATGCCCCGCAGCGGGCGCGTGCTGATGTTGGGGATGGCCGCATTAATCAGCTCCCTGTTATGGCTTGTTTTCAACGATTCCCTGGGGACTCTTGAAGAACGTCTGGGCGCTCTGGGCTGGACTGTGGCGCCAGAAACAGCGCTGGAGCAACGCATCACTCTGATTGCCATTGATGAAAAGAGTGTGGCTGAAATCGGAGCCTGGCCGTGGCCCCGGCAGCAGATGGCGAGATTAACTACCGCTTTGAACGAAGCTGGCGTCCAGCTCCAGCTACACGATATTGTTTATTCTGAACCTAATACAGGCGATGCGGAATTGCGCTTAGCGCTGGAGTCGTCGACTGGTGCCGTAATCGCCCAGGTTCCCGCACTACAGACTGATCAGATTGTAAGAGCAGGTGTCATGACCCACCCCGTAAGTGGAGTGGGCTGTAATAACGTGCAAAGCAGTACCAGCAATTTTCTTGCAGCCCATAGCGGATTTGCGGGGATTCCCAAGGGCCATATTTCACCAATCATATCCACCGACGGCGCCATCCGCCGGATTCCGGCGATTGTCTGTGTTGATCAGCAACCCTACCCGGCTCTTGCTCTGTCTGCTCTGCTGCAGGGAGTTAACAGCAACAACTGGGGTGTCACATTGCAACCAGGGGAAAGCCTGTTTGGGCCGGATCAATTGCTTCAGCTTGATGCTTATCCCGGGTTGAAAATCCCCCTTGATGCCGAAGGTAACCTACGCATTTCCTACCGGAATTCGCCCCAGAGCTACCGGGCAATCTCGGCCGTGGATGTCATAAACGGCAATGTTGAAAGGGGGATGCTGGAAAATACCTGGGTACTGGTAGGCGCTACGGCGTTTGGTATCGGGGATATTGTTCCCACACCTTACAGCGGAGCCACTCCGGGGGTAGAGCTGCAGGCACGAATTCTCGGCAGCTTGCTGGATGCATCCATTCCTTACACCCCTATGGCCTCAATGTGGCTGCTGGGGCTACTGACTCTTGTTTTTGCCACCGTGTTATTCGTCCTGGCGGGTGCCCGTGACCGAGTTGCAGCCTACGGGCTGCCCGTGGCAGGGGTGCTCTTTCCCCTTGCGGCACTGACCTTGCACATGCAGCTGCTCTCAGGCAGTGATATCTGGTTAGGCTGGTTATTCCCGGCAATATTCAGTGTATTTGCAGCAAGTCTGCTGTTATTACTTGAACAAAGCCGCTTGCGCAGTGAACGTGGTCGTGTATTTGAAAACCTGAATAGCTATTTACCCAGTGATGTGGCCAAGGAGATCGCCTATAGCCTGCCCAGCTCAAGTGTCAATGCCAGGCGATGTGATGTTACCTTGCTGAGTGCAGACCTGCGAAATTTCTCTGCCTTCGGCGAGGCAAGGCCGCCGGAGGAATCCGCCGCCGTTTTGCATTACTTTTTTGTTAAGGCCACTGAAATTGTTGAACGCCACGGCGGCCGAATTCAGGAATTCAAAGGCGATAGCCTGTTGGCTGTATGGGATGGCCAGAATGCGGCCGCAGCAACCCAGGCCTTAACGGCCGCCCAGGAGATGCAACAGACCATTGATCACAATATGTTGCCACAACACCCGCCCGCAGGTCTGGAACCATTGGCGCTGGGTATTGGCATCGAACAGGGCCCCGCGCTTATTGGCTCTATCGGTCCGGCCAATCGACGCAGCCATACTCTGCTGGGCGACACGGTTACTATAACGCTGCGCATACAGGAAATGACCTCTGACCTGGCCCAACCAATATTGATTGGAGAATGTGCCGCCAGGCAGCTGAATGAATTCGGGCTCGAGTCTCAGGGTAGCTACCTGTTAAGCGGGCTGCGCATTCCCCATTGCCTTTTCGCGCCTTCTTCGCCGGTGGAAGCTCATGGTAAACTGTCGGGTACTCGCAGATTGAAAGTTATAAAAGGAGGCTTGCAGTAATTCCTGAATTGAACGGAGGCTGAAACGGATAAGGATTTCATTGTGGTCAGGGTTCTTATTGCACCTGCCTGAGCTATTCAAGATAATGGCCGCCATGGCCCGCATTCTCCCTAGTTTTTGGAATCTCAGCAGTTCTATTCAGTTGCCCAAACTTTTTCAAATCATTCTGCTGTTTGCTGTATCAATGTTTGCACCCGTGGCCATTGGTGCCTGTCCTGATCTTACACCTTACTACCAGGGCAATAATGCTGATTGGCCTGCCCTGGAGCAAAGACTGGCGGGGCTGATGCAAGAGTGCCTCGAGAGTTCGGAATATTTTGCTCTTCTGGGTGCCGCCCAGCTCAACAGCGGTAATATTGCTGAGTCCCTGGAAACACTCGAGCGAGCATTGCTGCAGGATCCTGATAATGGTGCGGCCCAGATCGACTACGCTCAGGCGCTCTTCGTACAAGGCGACCTGTTCGCTGCGTTGGAGCTAAACCGACAACTTCTTCGTCGCGATGATCTT
>JAESQX010000205.1 GCA_016764875.1 Gammaproteobacteria bacterium | reverse complement strand
CAATTGGCTGCGCGGCCATGATTCCCCGCCGCGATTGCGCCAGGGCAAACAGTAAGGCCGCAACGATGGCCAGTGCCATCAGCATGTGCAGGGTAATCAATCCTGGCTGTAGATTTGACGAAACCACCTGCGAACCCAGCCAGCCTTCAAATCCCACCATGAAAAACGCGGCGACAGATGCCCTAAATATCCAGGGATCATGGCGGCGGCATGACCAGGAAAAAACGGCCGTAAGAAAAACCAGGAAGCCGATAGTGACGCCAACCAGACGATTGGTATATTCGGTCCAGGTTTTAACCACATTAAAGCGAGTATCCGCGTAACCCAACTCAGCATATATCTCTTGATAATCAGCCGGCAGCTGGGCTTCACTGGTGGGAGGAATCCACTGACCAAAACAGGTAGGCCAGTCAGGGCAGCCCATTCCAGCACCTGAAGCGCGAACACTGGCACCAACCAGAATTAAAAAGTAAACCGCCGCAATGGTAATCCATGCAAAACGACGATAGCGGCTCAGTGATTGTGAATATGTATGCGTGTCAGTCATAAAGGATTATCAGGTCCAACTTGGTTAACTTAATTTAATCGGGTTCTGCTAAATAAAGAGTGCAAGAGTATCGGCCACATCCCCCTTATAGCAATCCAAAGCCACTGGCTCCATACTAATTTCGTAGTGCTTCCAGAATTGAGTAGGAAGCGTATCCATCCATGGGTATCCCCTCACGACCCTGATACGCTCGAATTGCCGTACGAGTCCGGGAGCCCAGAATGCCATCAACAGAGCCCGCATCGAATCCTCTGAGATTTAACAATTCCTGCAATTCCAGCACATTATCCCGGCTCAGCGCTATCTCGTTGGCCGGCATATTCTGGATTGGCTCACCGCCGGTGAGCCGATCTGCCAGATGTCCTACGGCAAGTGCATAGAACGTCGAGCGATTCCAGACCAGAGTAGTGCGATAATTGTTATATGCCAGAAACGCCGGTCCATCCGCCCCGGCAGGAACAACGATAGATCCTTGCAGTTCAGCGCTGGGAAGACGCGAGCCATCCACCTGGGTTACCCCAAGATCACGCCATTGGTTAACGGTTTTCCTGACGCTGGTTCCAGACAAACTGAAATCAAAATCCTCGGGCAGGATGACTTCTCTTCCCCACCTTTCATCCCCCTTCCAGCCAGACTGGGAAAGAAAATTTGCAGCTGAATAGAAAACATCAGGAAGGCTGTTCCAGATATCAATGCGTCCGTCATTGTCACCGTCAATTGCATATCGATCAAAAGTGGAGGGCATAAATTGTAACTGTCCCATGGCACCAGCCCAGGAACCAGTCATCCTTTGTGCCGCAATATGTCCGTCATCTATCACCCTTAAGGCTGTCAGTAGTTCCTGGCGAAAAAAATCTGCCCGACGTGGATCGTAGGCAAGGGTTGCCAGAGCCTGAATTACCGTAAACCCACCGGTAGCTCGCCCGAAATTACTCTCCAGAGCCCAGAATGAAACCAGGTAATGGGGCTGAACACCATAACGATTTCGAACCTGGCTTAGTAACTGGGCATGTTCACGCAGAAGGGCCCGCCCTCTTTCAATCTGTGCCTGCGAGATACGCAGATTTGTATAACGGGTAAAGGTTTGCACAAACTCCGGTTGACTGCGATCAAGCTCCAGCACGCGCTCAACAGGCTCAAGATCATCCAGTGCTGCCGCCAGGGTCTGTTCGCTTATTCCAAGCTGTAGAGCTTCCGAGCGCAACTCGGCTAACCATTGGAAAAAACTCTGCTCCTGAGCATGAGAACCCAGGGGAACACTAAGGCAAACCAGCAGAGATACTCTGATAAAAATATTCATTGGGTAAATCATAAAGGAATTCAGTGACAATTAGAATGCAAGGGCGTCAGGAGTAATCTGCGGTATCATAAATCCTTAAAGGTTCTGACGCCTGTAACCTGACAATAATAATATTGCCGATGAAGCTGTTCTATCAATTTACCCTCACCGATTCCAAATGGTGTAACTCACAGATTGATTTTACAATGATCCTTTTTGCGGATGAAGGATCATCAATATTAAATAGTGGAAAAATTTATACGGAAGCCAATGCGCACAGGGTATGCTTCGACTATCATTTCGCGGCCCCATGATTTACATACAAAGGCAGAATCAATGGCAACAATTACGTTTTTCGGTGCGGCCCAGGAAGTAACCGGCTCCTGTCACTTTCTGAATTCAACAGCCTGCGGAAAAGTACTGCTCGATTGTGGCATGCACCAGGGAGGTGATGCGGTGAAACGGATCAAGAAGGACAATTTTGACTTCGACCCCGAATCCATAGATGCAGTCATTCTTTCCCACGCGCACCTGGATCACAGTGGACTATTACCGAAACTGGTTCACCAGGGTTTCTCTGGCCCGATTTATTGTACCGCTGCCACCGCCGACCTTCTTCGTATCATGCTGGATGATTCGGCTGGCCTTTATACGCGCGATCTGGAACGCAACAACCTGCGACGCCGCCGTAGTGGCCGGCGCCCTCTCACGGCGGAATATTCCCGGGCAGACGTGGATAAGGTTCTCGAGCTTTGTAAGAAACAACTCTACCGCGAACCGGTAAAGATCAGCATCGATGCTACCGTTACCTTTCACGATGCCGGTCATATACTTGGATCAGCTATTGTTGAAATAACGCTGAAAGAAGATGACAAGATCAAAAAACTGGTATTTTCCGGAGACCTCGGCAAGAAAGATTCAATACTGATGAATGATCCGGCCACCCTGGACAGCGCCGATGTTGTTCTCATGGAGAGCACCTACGGAAACAGGAATCATCGAGACCTTGATACAACGATAGAAGAACTATCGAACATTATCGAAGCAACCTGGGACCGGGGTGGCAATGTACTGATCCCGTCTTTTGCCGTGGGTCGTACCCAGGAGATACTGTTTCATCTCGGCTGCCTGCACCATGATGGATTGCTGGATAACTGGCAGGTGTTTCTGGACAGCCCCATGGCTATCAAGGTAACCCAGGTCTATGACCGATGGCTGAATATCCTTGATGACGAGGACATCAAGGAATTGACCGATGCACACAAAGAGTCGCTGCAGGCTTTTTTACCATCACTCAAATTGTGCGTTACTTCCGAACAATCCATTGATATTAATAAAATTAAACGTGGCGCTATTATTATAGCAGGCAGTGGCATGTGCACCGGCGGGAGAATACGGCATCATCTGAAACATCGGATCTGGCGTGACAACAATACGCTGCTATTTATTGGGTTTCAGGCCCGGGGAACCCTTGGCAGACTACTGGTTGATGGTGTCAAACGAGTTAAAATATTTGGTGAAAAATATGTCGTTAAATCTCACGTGGAGACGCTGGGAGGGTTTTCAGCTCATGCTGGGCAAAGCGGATTGATCGACTGGATTTCCCAGTTTAAAACTAACCCGCAGATCGCTCTGGTGCATGGAGAGCCTGAAGCTATACAGATTCTTTCCGATAAACTTAAGCAGGAGCAGAATATTGATACCCTCATGCCTGCGCACGGTGATCAACTCTTTTTCTGATCCGATTAATTTATTGAAAACAGAATAACTCCTGGCAAGAGATTTTAATCGACCGTCGTCTATTTTGCATAGAGATTCATTAACGTCATTTACACTGAAAAAGTTTGTGCTCTAATGGTATATATTTTCTTTTCGGCAACCCTTTTGGGTAATCAGGTTGGCCGTGATACAGTGGCGCATTCCAAATAGTCAATTCAAGCGGGTGTAACTCAGTTGGTAGAGTCTTAGCTTCCCAAGCTAGTTGTCGCGAGTTCGAATCTCGTCGCCCGCTCCATTTCACTCTCGATCCATCGCCGCAGATCATAGCTATTAATCATCTGCGTCCAGTTTGATGCCAGATGTGGTGGCATATTCTGCAGTATTATAATTTCGACTAGATAGTAAATACTGGATTGACTGTTATTTACTCTGGTATTTTTACAGTTAATTCCGCAGTGAACAGCATAGTTTTATCCAGGTCTCGCCCTGCCCATTTGAGTAATGTACCAGCATCTTCATTCACTTTGTCCTTGAATAAAGTGTTGCCATTAACCACCACTTCCACAGGTTGATTGAAATCGATTTCATCCGGACTAAGGAGCAAGGTAAATGCAGAAAGATTAGTGGAAAATACATTAAAACTGTTGCCATCGCGTTGAGCTTGCATGCCTCCGGGACTGTCTTCATTCAGCAGTTCTTCAATCACCAACCAATGATTACGATTGTAGTGACTTGTATCATCGGTAATCCACTCCACGACTTCAGGAAGTGGATCGCGAATATGTTCTTGCTTGAATTGCGCAATCATTGCAGCTTCTTGTGGCATCCATTGGGTATTGTGGCCGCCACCTGCTATGACCTTGAATATATAATTAACACCTACCTGCTGAAATCCCTCGATATATGCTTTGAGTGATGCGGCCGGATAAAGAGGGTCATTTTCGCCATTTACAATGTACAGTGGTTTTGACTTCAGGTTTTCAAAGTAGAGCTTATAACCACCACTGGCGGGGTTTTGAAGTACACCGGGGTGAGATATAAACGGCAGAAACGCCGCCCATTCTGTGGACTGTTTAAAAGCGAAAAAAAATATCCCGGTACCGCCATCGGACATCCCGGTTAAATAAACCCGGTTATCATTGACATTGTAGGTTTGCTTAATCCGTTTAAGAATTGCTGGAATATTTTCAGCCTGGTTAGAATGCCACCAGAATGCCTCATCCCAGGAGGCAGGCACCACCGTAATTCGGTCTGGATCTTCCAGGGAATCGTAACCCCTTCTCCACCATTTGCCGCCGCTTTCCCATTCCGGCCTGTCCACACCGCCGTGCAACATGAATTCCACAGCATAACTACGCTCAGGATCGTATGATTCAGGCACCAGCACCACATAGGGGAAACGGGTTCCATCTTCAGCCAGACGTACCTCCTCCTGGTAGCCTCTGGGGACATCAGCAGCATACTGCGGCCCCGATTTGAGCCACTGATGCAGCTGCGCCAAATCTCGCGCTTCTGCCAGGAGGCGATTACCTGTTAGCTGCTTTTCCTCGGTTGTTTTTGCCAGCCAGAAATCCGTGGCCAACGCTTTGCTGCCAAGCACTTCAGCACCAAAGGCGCTCCCTATCAACATTAAATTAATAAACAGCAATCTGGATAAGTGATTTTTCATAACCGGAAATTCCTGTTTGTAATTTATATTATTATGTTCCAGAAAGTGAATCCCTGCCGGGATAAAGCACGATTAATTCATCTTGTCGGACGTCTCAGTATAAGCCAGGTTTTCAAATTTTGGCAATCAGGTTTCGTGAGAACGACTAATAATTGAAAATTTTAATAGTTCCTACTCAAACAAAAATTGATCTTAATCTTCTGCAACTTGAAGGAATGGGCCATCCACACAGAGTCTTCTGCCATCCGGTGCACCACAGGCACCACAAATTCCCACGCCACATTTTGTGAGATAGTCAATAGCATTGTAAATTTTATGAGCACTACAAAATTGTTTTTGCACTGCCTCCGCCGCTTGCACCATGGGTTCTGGACCGCAATTATAAAAAACCAGGTTGCCCAGCTCTTCATCCGACATTTCCTTCAACCTGTTTTTCAGTAACTCTGTCACCAAACCATGATAGCCACAATTGCCATCATTGGTTGCCACATGCAGAATGCCAACCTCCCTGCATTCTTTTTCAAAATACAACCGGTCTTCACTTCGTGCTCCCATAAAGATTTCAGTATTTCCAAAATCCCTGGCAAGCTGGTAAACAGCGGCCAACCCGGTTCCTCCGGCCACAGCCATGACTTTTGCGTTTTCTGGTGGGAAAACCGCAATGCCATAGGGACCGCGTACAAATGCCTCCGCCCCCGGTTCCAAATGGATAAGCGAATCGGTAAAGATACCAAGATTAATTATTACCAGTGAAAAGGGATTATCCGTCAGAACAGAAAATGGTTTCTCACCCAACCCTGGCACCCATAAAAAGATGAATTCCCCGGCTTGTACATTTATCTTGCGATCGAAGGTAAGAATAGAAATATCATCAGAAATGCTTTCATTATTAACCAGTGTTACCGCGTTGAACTCCATATCGATATCGTACCGAACCAGAGACTCGGCATTATCCTTTGCGCTGGCAAGATCCTTACTTAATACTTTAAAGTAGGCGGCTATTTCACAAGTTGTCATTCCCACCAGCGCTGAACCGATGCCGATAATAGTCGCACCTGCCTTTTGGAATTCACGTACATTTCCCGCACTACTGATACCACCGCACGCAATAATCGGACAGGCAACAACCGCCGCTATTTCACTAACGCATTTTAAGGCGGTGGGCAGCACCCCTTTCCCCGACACGCCACCCTTGCCGTTGCTAAGAACCGCATGGCCCTGGCTGACATAACTTTCAGGGCCCATGGTATTAATGGCGCAGATTGCATCCGCCCCACCCGCTTCCGCAGCCGCTGCTATTTCACCTATATTAGGAACGTTAGGAGTCAACTTTGCTACGATGGGAATATCCACAGCCGCTTTGACCGCTTCAACAATTTCTTTCACCAGTAAAGGATCTTGCCCCATGGCCATGCCATACCCCTTGGCGTGGGGACAAGACAGGTTGAGTTCCAGGCCATTGCCGTGGGGAGCCATGATCCGAGCGACCTCAACATACTCCTCAACACTACCACCGAAAATGGAAATTAACAGAAAGCGATCTTCGGGAATATTCAGGGTAGCCATCAACTGTGCAGAACGCTGAGCGCCCGGATTGGTGAGTCCTACAGCGTTTACAAAACAGCCCGGCTCATACTGTGCCAGAATAGGCTCCCGGTAACCAAATCTGGGTTCGGGGCCAATACTTTTGGTAGTTAGCACACCCACCTCAGGCATGGTATCAAATACTTTTTGTATAATGGGTGCTGAGCAGGTGACAATTCCGGATGGAATAGTGAATGGCCCGGAAAGGGTTTTACCTAGAAATTTTGTTTTCAACAGGCGATAGAACTCGAAGTTATTACAACAGTTAGTAGCGAGCGGCGATTATAGCAGAATCAAAAAGCAGCGGGCTGAAGTTAACTCCCACACGTTTCCCTTCCGACCCTGTTCATTTATTTCAAATTAACCCAGAATCAATATAGCTGAAAACATCCGCATTATTCCTCGCCACCCAACTCTGCATATACTGCCCCAAGGAATCGCGCTGGATCACCCCATTTGGCATTGTAGGGTGCCGTCGGATCAGCCGAGAGAATCTGCTCAAGCGACATTCCCCGCTCAACCATAGGAGCAACCCTGGCTTTCACATCTATAACCATGTCTCGAAACTCCATCACGTCTTCTCGGCTTGATACGGCGCCATGCCCGGGGACAATTTTTGTATTGGGTCCCGATAGACCGACCGCCAGGCCCAGCGCTTCGATGGTGCCGTCCAGTGTTCCTCCGTTATTACGATCTATAACGGGAAATGCCACTGTTCTAAATATATCACCAGCATGCAGGACATCCGATGCGGTGAAATAAATGTAGCTATCGCCGTCTGTATGAGCTGGCGGTACAGTGATCACCCGTACCTCTTCGCCATTGACATGGATAGTAATATCATTGCTATAGGTCAATACGGGAAGTGCCACCTCCGGCAGCTGACGCGATAATCTCACTCGCACTTCGTCCCGTGCCAGTATTAACAGCCCCATTCGACCCAGGTTTTCATTACCCCCGGTATGATCTCCATGTACATGAGTATTGATGACAAAACGAATTTCACCATCGTTAAGCGTACGTATGGCGGCCATAATCTTATCAGTCAGTGGCGCAAATTGATCATCAACCATAACCACACCATCGGCACCAACAGAAAGACCAATATTGCCACCGGCACCCTCGAGATAGTAATAACTGCCAGATACATGGTGGACCTGAATTTCTACATTACTAAAATCACGCTGGGCATTAGCCACTCCAATACACAAAAAAAACGCCACCACTGAGAAAATTGCAAAGTGTAATTTGTGCATGCTGGTGTTCATCCGATGTCTCCTCTTTTTTTATCAAACTATTAT
>JAESQX010000204.1 GCA_016764875.1 Gammaproteobacteria bacterium | reverse complement strand
AGGGGTTTTTCCCATGGTGTCACCACCAGCGACCTGCCCTCCTCAACTTTTACACTGGCCAGCTGATTCAGAGGAGTGTCCGAGCCGTAGTAAGAAACTACGATGCTATCAAGAATGCTGGGATGGGCCCGGCCGGTTCTAATTTTATTAAATGCTGTTTCCAGTGAAGCTACGCTTTTTTGCATGCGCTCTTCTGCATCCTGCGTTATTTCATTAATCATCTCACTGACCCTCTCCATTACTCCTGGATACATTAGCTGGCCACCCGGCTTGACTCCGCTTCACCTGACTATCGCTGACAGTACTCGCGGAAATTTTGCCCGGGGCTGATTTTCAGTCGATTGTTGTGCCTTCTCCACCGCCCATTACATTGCTTAGCAACGCACCTGCCGTGTTCATATTAAATACCCGAATCGGTACTCCATGGTCTCGACTAAGGCAGATTGCTGTTAGGTCCATTACACCCAGTTTCTTGTCAATGACTTCGTCATAGGTTAAACGATCAAACTTTACCGCCTTGTTATCCTGATTAGGATCCGCAGAATAAACACCGTCAACCTTGGTTGCCTTGAGGATCAATTCAGCACCTATTTCGATACCCCTCAAGCAGGCCGCCGTATCCGTAGTAAAGAAAGGATTACCGGTTCCCGCAGAGAAAATCACCACATCACCTGCGCGCAGATGGCGCATGGCGGTACGCCGATCGTAATGCTCTACCACACCGCTCATCTGAATCGCCGACATAATCCGTGTTGGAATACCCGCTCGTTCCATCGCATCACGTATCGCCAGCGAATTCATAACAGTCGCCAGCATACCCATATGGTCACCGGTAACCCGTTCCATGCCAGCCTCTTGTAGTGCGGCGCCGCGGAACAGATTGCCTCCTCCGACAACGATTCCGACTTCGATGCCAAAACCCACCAGCTGCCCAACTTCAACCGCAATCCGGTCAAGTACTTTCGGATCTATGCCAAATCCCACGGCACCCATTAATGCTTCACCACTTAGCTTTAGCAGAATGCGTTTATATTTTTTGTCTTTCCCGGGCATGAAGTATTCTTTAATTAGGAAAAATCATTTATTCGCCGATAGTAGCAAATAGTTAGCTGAGCTGCGCAGCGACTTCGGCTGCAAAATCTTGCTCGTCTTTCTCAATTCCTTCACCGACTTCATATCGAACAAAGCCCACAACGTCAGCACCGGCTTCTTTCAACAGGTCACTAACCTTGGTGTCAGAATCCTTCACAAAGGGCTGATCCAGCAAGCTTACTTCAGCCACAAATTTTCGCAATCGCCCGCTAATCATTTTTTCGATGATCTCTTCCGGTTTTCCGCTATCCCGCGCCTGAGCCGAATAAATTTCGGACTCCTTGGCCAACACATCTTCAGGTACATCTTCCGCCCGTACGACCATTGGATTCATTGCTGCCACATGCATGGCAATATCACGGGCTAACGACTCGTCCCCACCTTGCAGGGAAATCAATACGGCAATGCGACTATTACTGTGCACATAACTTTCAACAATACCTTCGTTAGCATCATTAAAGGCAAGGCGGCCAACTCGCCTTACCGAAATATTTTCACCAATTTTCTGCACCAGGGCCTGGCGCGTCTCTTCTATGCCGGATTCCAGTAATTGAGCTACGTCTGCCTCGCGATTTGCAAAACTTTGCTCCAGTACCTGCTGGCAAAACCCCAGGAAATTATCATCCCGTGCGGCAAAATCTGTTTCACTGTTAACTTCAACAATCACTCCGTAGTTGCCATCCTCGGCAATTTTTGCCAGCACAACTCCTTCTGCCGCTATTCGACTGGATTTTTTCGCCGCTTTCAACCCACTCGCCTTACGCATATTGTCGATGGCACCCTCCATGTCACCTTCGGATTCCTGCAATGCTTTCTTGCACTCCATCATGCCCAAACCAGTTCGCTCACGTAACTCTTTGACCATACTCGCTGATATAGTAGCCATTTTCATGCCTCTTGACTCTGCAGTCGCACCCGTGGCTCGGGTGCTGCTGTGTATTGAAATTTTCTGGAAATCGGGGGCTAAAAGCCCCCATTGATTGATGCCTTTGCTAACGAAAATATCGTAAGGATCAGGAAACCGAACTTCCTTACTCTTCGGCTGATTTTTCCGATGTAGTCGGCTTGGCTGCTGCTTTTTTCTTGGCCGGTGCTTTTTTCTTGGCTGGAGCCTTTTTCTTGGCTGGAGCCTTCTCCGCTGCAACCTTTGGCTCGGCGTCGCTTACTTCTTCTGTTTCTGTTTCTGACTCAGCGTCAATTACCGGTGCTTCTTCAGCGACAGCTGATGCCACAACTGGTTCCGGTTCATCACCGGTTTCTTCAGGTTTTGATTCGGCAACTGGCTGTTCATCAGCTACTGGCCGTTCTGAGGTGCTCTCTTCTACCGCGGCCTCCTGTGTCGTCAGACTTTCTTCCTCTGCGGGAGTTGCTGCTACAGCTACAGCTTCTGCCTCATCATCTTCAATTTCCACGAACTCACTTTGAGTCCCGCTGTTGGCAGCATCCTTACCTTCAATACAGGCATCAGCGACAGATGACACATACAGTTGGATAGCCCTGATGGCATCATCATTGCCTGGAATAATGTAATCCACACCATCGGGATTGCTGTTTGTGTCAACAATACCTATGACAGGAATTTTAAGGCTATTGGCTTCTGTGACCGCTATACGCTCATGATCAACATCCACTACGAATAAAGCATCCGGCAACCCGCCCATATCCTTGATTCCGCCAATACTGCGTTCCAGTTTCTCCTTGGCGCGACGACGCATAAGTCCTTCTTTCTTGGTTAGTCTTTCCAGCGTTCCATCCAGCTCCTGGGCTTCCAGGTCTTTTAACCGCTTGATTGAGCCTCTAATGGTCTTGTAGTTAGTTAGCATGCCGCCTAACCAGCGATGATTTACATAAGGCATACCGCTACGCTCAGCTTCCTCCCGTATCAGTTTGCTGGCAGCACGCTTGGTGCCTACGAAAAGTACTTTTTTATTCATGGCTGCCAGATCACGCACTTCTTCAAGCGCCTGGTTAAGAGCAGGTACGGTATGTTCGAGGTTGATAATGTGGATTTTGTTTCTGGTTCCAAAAATGAATTTTTCCATTTTGGGATTCCAGTAGCGGCTTTGATGGCCGAAGTGCACACCGGCCTTCAGCATCTCTTTCATAGATACAGCAGTCATAATCGTTCCTATAATCGGGTTAGGCCTCCATACACCCCATGACTTAACCCTCTTAAAGCCAATTGTATTGACAGTAAAACGGGCACCCAAAGCACATGTGACGGTGTATGTGCGACATTAAAGGCCCATTGAGGGCCAAATTTAAGTTACTTGCGTCTGGCAGGGCTCGAGCCCCTTTAAAACGCGCCGCTTTATACCATAATCACGGCCGAACTTAAAGCATTTGCCACCTGTAACATGCTGTACAGGTAGCTGTTTACAATCGTACGCATTCTGTTATTCACCACCCCAGTGCTTTACAATATGCAGCCTTTCTTTCCCCAACACCAACTACCGATACAGACGCTATGGCTATAACCATAAAAACTCCCGATGAAATTGAGAAAATGAGAGTCGCCGGCAAACTGGCGGCGGAAGTCCTTGATATGATCACTCCCCATGTTCGCCCCGGCATCAGTACCGGGGAACTGGACCAAATCTGCCATAGCTATATCGTCGAGAAGCAGGATGCTATCCCTGCTCCGCTCAATTACAACGGATTCCCCAAATCCATCTGCACGTCGATCAATCATGTTATATGTCACGGAATCCCCAGTGACAGCAAGTTCCTCAAAAGCGGGGACATCCTCAATGTTGATATCACCGTAATAAAAGACGGCTTCCATGGTGATACCAGCAAAATGTTCTGCGTCGGGGATGCTCTGGATCATGCCCGACGTCTGGTTCGGATTACCCAGGAATGCCTGTATCGGGCCATTGAAATCGTCAAACCCGGAGTCACTCTGGGCGACATCGGTCATATTATTCAGACCCATGCAGAAGCTAATCATTACTCAATTGTGCGGGAATATTGCGGCCATGGCATAGGTCGGATATTTCACGAAGATCCTCAGGTCTTGCATTTTGGACGCCCCGGGACCGGCACTGTGGTGGTCGAAGGCATGACCTTCACCATTGAACCAATGCTGAATGCCGGTTCCCACCACACAAAGCTCTCCAAACAAGACGGCTGGACAGTGACCACCAAGGATCGCCGCCTTTCCGCTCAGTGGGAACATACACTGGCAGTAACTTCAGATGGCTGCGAAGTGTTAACCCTGCGTGACGATGAACAATTAAAGGTTTGAATATCGCTTGCCAGGAGCCGGATCAATGACGCAGCCCTCCTCACAGAACAGTATCGATTTGGAGATATTTGATTCTGCCATCTTACAGGCACAACTGGCAGAGGGTGGCAATAGAATCGAGCTGTTCAGAAAGGCTATCGAGAAGGCTAACGGTGTTTTTGATACCCGCTACAAAAACGGAGCTGACATAACGCGGCTGGTTCGCGACCGCGCCCGTTTCACAGATCAGTTACTCCGAATCGCCTGGCAACAATTTCCCTGGCCAGACGAGCATAATATCTCCCTGGTGGCCGTGGGTGGTTATGGCCGAGGTGAACTGCATCCGCATTCAGATATAGATCTATTGATACTGACCCGCAGCAACCGTATCGATAAATACAAATCCAGCATTCAAAGTTTTCTCACTCTGTTATGGGATATAAACCTGGAAATAGGCCAGAGCGTACGTTCACTGAAACAATGCAAACAGGAAGCTATTAAAGATATCACTGTAGCAACCGCCCTGATGGAATCCCGCACCATTGCCGGTGATGAGCAACTGCCCAGTGATATGGAAAGCCTCACCATGGGCAAGCGGGTTTGGCCCATTAAGAAATTCCTGCGAGCCAAATGGGACGAGCAAATCGACAGGCATAACAAGTACTTGAACGTTGACTATGCCCTGGAACCCAATCTGAAAACCTCGCCAGGGGGGTTGCGCGATATCCAGACCATTGTCTGGGTTGCCAAACGACAGTTTGGCGCGAAAAACTTTACCGATCTGGTGAAACTGGGATTTCTCAAACCCTCGGAACAAATCCTGCTTGACGAAGGACAAAGTTTCCTCTGGAAGTTGCGCTATGGATTACATATATTGGCGGGGCGTCGGGAAGATCGATTATTGTTTGATAAGCAGCGAGACCTCGCCAGCTTGCTGGGCTATAAGGACGACAACAAGGCGCTGGCGGTGGAAAAACTTATGCAGCAATACTACCAGGTGGTGGCAAACCTGCGTGAGTTAAACGACGTATTGTTGCAACATCTTGACGAAGCAATCTTGCGTGCCGGTGAAAAGGAAAAGATCTCCCAAATCAATAATCGATTTCAGATTCGCAACGACTATATTGAGGTAAAAACCCCAACAGTCTTCCAATATTTCCCCTTTGCCTTGCTGGAGATTTTTGTGCTGATGGCACAGAACCCTGAAATACAGGGAGTACGTGCTTCTACAATTCGACTTATCAGGGAAAATCGTGAACTGATAGACGCCAGCTTTCGCAAGGACATACGAAACACTTCATTGTTTATGGAGTTACTGCGTTCGCCATACATGCTTACCCTGCAACTAAAACGCATGGCACGCTATGGTATTTTAGAAAGATACCTTCCGGAATTTGAGCAAATTACCGGACAAATGCAGCACGACCTGTTTCACATTTACACGGTGGATGCCCATACCTTACAGGTTGTTGAAAACATGCGCCGTTTCCTGCTGAAAGATGCCGCAACAAATTTCCCGGTGGCGGCACATGTTGCAAAAAATTTGCCAAAAATTGAGTTGCTGTATATCGCCGGGCTTTACCATGATATTGCCAAAGGTCGCGGAGGAGATCACTCCACTTTGGGCATGGCCGATGCGGAAGCTTTTTGTCAACGACATCATCTCAGTAACTGGGATACAAACCTGGTTACCTGGCTTGTAAACAAGCACCTGTTCATGTCCATGACAGCGCAGCGTAAAGATATCAGTGATCCTGAAGTAATTCATGAGTTTGCCCTGGTAGTAGCCGACAAGTTACACCTGGATTATTTGTACGCGATGACGGTTGCCGATATATGCGCAACCAATCCCAGTTTATGGAATTCCTGGCGCGCCTCCCTGTTACGTCAGTTATACCTGAGCACCAAGCGAGCACTGCGACTGGGGCTTGAGAACCCCGCAGATCGCGCCGAGCGCATTAAGGACAAGCAGCAATCTGCGATACCAAAACTCAGGGATAAAGGCATGAGTGAAACGGTCATTAATGAAATCTGGGCTAATACTGCCGAAGAATATTTTGTCCGGGAATCAACGGCCAACATAGTCTGGCATACCGAAAGCATACATGCTCACAGTGAGGAAGGCCCCCTTATCAAGGTTAAAGACACAGCTGACAACTCAGTCGAGGGTGGCACCCAGATATTTATTTACATGCCCAATACTCACTTTCTATTTGCTAACGCAACGGCTGCATTTGAGAAACTGGACCTGAACATTCAAAATGCCAGAATTTTTACTTCCAGCAATAACTATTGCATGGATACTTTTACCGTTCTGGAAAACAATGGCAAGACAGTGGGTAATAATTCGCAGCGGATAAACCAGATCAAAGAAGTACTTCTTGATTACCTGCAACACGAGAAGTCCTATGTAAAACCAGTCAGCCGTACAACTCCCCGAAAAATGAAATCCTTCAGCCAACACGTTGAAGCCGAAATTATTAACACGTCTGACAAACCCTATTCAACCCTGGAAATTAATTGTCCTGACCAACCCGGAATTCTTGCCTGTCTGGGAAAAATTTTTGCAGACAACGATATAACCTTGCTGGATGCTCGTATTACGACACTTGGTGAACGTGTCGAAGATCTGTTTTTCATAACTGACTCGCAGAATAACCCCCTGACCGATGACGAGCAGATTGTCCGATTAAAAACTGACATCAAAACTCAACTGGCACAACACGCGGCCTCATAGGTAGTATTACTCACTATGATTACGGTTTATGGAATTGGCAATTGTGATACGATCAGAAAAACGCTTAACTGGTTGCGTGAGCACCAGCTTGAGTTCGAGTTTTTTGATTACAAAAAGAAGGGTATCTCCACCGAACTGATCAATGAGTTTCTTGCCCACTTCGAAATGGATGAACTTCTAAATCGCAGGGGAACCACCTGGAGAAAGCAGCCAGATTCAATAAAAAACAATCTTACTC
This sequence comes from Gammaproteobacteria bacterium, assembly GCA_016764875.1. GTDB lineage: Bacteria > Pseudomonadota > Gammaproteobacteria > Pseudomonadales > Pseudohongiellaceae > NORP240. The sequence goes on along the minus strand of JAESQX010000204.1, from coordinate 5,160 downwards.
GCAAGATCGCCATCACTCTCATGTGTTCTCAGCCCTCTATAATTAAACGACCTATCATTAAAAATAAGAACCAGTGGTCCATTGGCTATAGCACGGAAACCCTTGAGTCTCTCTTAGCAACCTGAAAACCTTATTTGGAAAATGATATGACTTTATCATCAATTCACAGCTTTGCTTTTGGCCTTGCTACCAAGAATTCTCATGGTGAGATTATCGAAGTTTTTTACCCCCGACCATTGGCACAACCTGATACGAAAATGGTCGGAATGATCGCTGCTTCCAGTGGAATTACAGACGAAGAAAATAACACCGTTGAACTTGATAAAACGACTCTGCTGCAAATACTGCAACAACTTCGAAGCGCGGGCTTTGAAGAACAGGCCTCCCTGGTAGACAAAATAAGTGCAGGGCGACCCTGTATAGTTGCCTGCTTTATTTTTGCTGACAACAAGCCACAGTCCGTTGCAGAAGTCTTTTTGAAGTTAACCTTACTGTCTCACCGGCTCGCCCTGCCCAATAGCCTTAATCTCGACGGTGCATTTGGTGTACTTCACAATCTGGCCTGGACCAACAAGGGCCCGCTGGAACTGGATGAACTGGCTGACAAACAATTACAAAGCCGCCTCTCCGGAGAATTACTGGAAGTCATGTCTGTGGACAAGTTTCCTAAAATGACAAATTATGTCGTTCCACCGGGCGTCAGAATTGCCCACACTGCCCGGGTAAGGCTGGGAGCGTATATTGGCGATGGAACAACAATCATGCACGAGGGGTTCGTAAACTTTAATGCAGGCAGCGCGGGTGCCGCCATGATCGAAGGTCGAATTTCAGCTGGTGTTATGGTGGGCACAGGAAGTGACCTGGGCGGCGGCTGCAGCATAATGGGTACACTTTCCGGGGGTGGCAAGGAGGTAATAACGGTGGGCGAGAATTGTCTCATCGGTGCCAATGCAGGAATTGGTTTTCCCATCGGCGATCGCTGCATCATAGAAGCAGGCTTGTATGTAACCTCTGGCACCAAGGTTAATGTCCTTGATAAAGATCGGCAACTTGTCAAAACCGTGAAAGCCACAGAACTATCCGGCCAGGCTGATTTGTTATTTCGTCGTAACTCACTTACCGGAGCCGTGGAATGCACCCCCAACAAGACCAACTTCAGTCTTAATGAAGACTTGCACAGCCATAACTGAGCGGTAAATTCAATGTCAGCAACACTGCAGTTAACCAAGGAACTCATCGCAGGTGAGTCTGTCACCCCCGCTGATGGTGGCTGTCAGGAGATAATGATTAATCGCCTGCAGGCGTTGGGTTTTCATATCCAGCGTTTGCCATTCGCCGACGTGTCTAATTTCTGGGCCCATTACGGCAGCTGGGAACCCCTGTTAGTCTTTGCCGGCCACACCGATGTAGTCCCTTCAGGCCCGGAGCACGCATGGGAATCACCACCGTTCGTTCCAACTGAACGTGATGGTTTGCTATTCGGTCGTGGCGCGGCGGATATGAAAGGTTCTCTAGCGGCCATGGTAGTGGCATGCGAAGAATATCTTGGCAACAACAAGCCCACCGGTGGTATTGGCTTCCTCATTACCAGCGACGAAGAAGGACCCGCTACTGATGGCACCGTGCGAGTCATGGATTGGTTATCCGATAAAGGCATCGGTATTAAATATTGTGTTGTAGGTGAACCAAGCAGTAATAAAGCCGTGGGCGACACTATTAAAATTGGTCGGCGTGGCTCTCTCAATGCCAGTTTGACAATTCAGGGCATTCAGGGGCACGTGGCCTATCCACATCTGGCAGACAATCCGATCCACCGGGCCTTAATGCCACTGTCTCAGCTTAGCGAGGAAATCTGGGATAAAGGAAACGAATCTTTTCCGCCAACCTCGTTTCAAATATCCAATATTCACAGTGGTACCGGTGTCTCTAATGTCATACCGGATGCTGTCCAAGTTGAATTTAATTTTCGCTTTTCTACTGAAGTAGATGAACATATCCTGAAGCAGAGGTGCGATGCTATCCTGAAGAAATGTGGCATCAACTACACATTAAATTGGAGCCTGTCCGGTAATCCTTTTCTTACCACTGGTGATGAATTAATCAGCGCGACAAGGCAAAGCATAAAAGATATCACGGGGTTGGAAACCGAGCTTTCCACCAGTGGTGGCACTTCAGATGGCAGATTCATTGCTCCTTCAGGCGCCCAGGTTGTAGAACTGGGTCCCTGCAATCAATCCATTCATAAAATTAATGAGCACGTCAGAATTACTGATCTGGACAAACTCACCGAGCTCTACCGTGCCATCCTGCAAAATCTCTTGTAAGAATTTGACCAATCACTTCTGAGCGGGTGAGTCAGCCAGTTATATACACATCGTATCGACTACTACTTCCAGACAAGGAATGAGAAGGCTTAAGATCAGCAAGGTACTTGGCAAGCCTTGGCCTTTTCACCACAACACGTTTCCTTGCAAGAGCTAATGCGCCAGTCAATAGTGACTGCTCATCAGAACTTTTGATACCACCAGATAAAAAGGTTTGCAGGACAAACATGTCTTTCTTGACTCGTGCGCTTTTGCTTCTCTTCGGGAACATGGGATCCAGGTTTACGATATCAAAGTTCTGTCCAGCCTCTTCCAGCCCATTAAAATCCTCCAACCTGAGATCCATGCGCCTAACCGCTGCTCTAATCTGATTATCCTCGCTTTCACCGCCGCGCCTGATTCCGTCTTCCAGCAGTGTATGGATAATAGGATCACGTTCATACATTGTTACCCTGCACCCAAGGCAGGCCAGCAGAAAAGAATCCTTGCCGAGTCCGGCTGTGGCATCCAATACCTTCAGTTCTATGCCAGGTTTTACGCCCACAGCCCTGGCAATTGCCTGGCGACCTACCGCATCTTTAACTCTATAGCTGATAGCGGGGCTACAAAAATCAACGGTGACCGGACCCGGGGCAAGATGACCGCCCATTTTCAGACTCAGCCCTTGTGTTGAAACCAGTAGAGCGAACTCATAATCCTGTTGCCAAGGGTCCGGGAAGCTTATCGAATCCAGTTGCAGACGGATTGCCAGACTTGTTGCGCGATCTTGAAGGGTTTCATCCTTATCATGGGCCAGACTGTCAGGATAATCTGCGATGACAACAAGTTTGTTTTTCTGCATAAAGTAGGCCGCTATAAAAAATAAAAGCCAAATAAAACCACTCCAAGCATAACCCGGTAAATCACGAATGGAACAAAGCCAAGACGCTCTATCAATTGCAGAAAGTAGTGGATACAAAAATAGGAAACAATCCCCGACAACAAAGCTCCATAAAACAACACTATCCAATCCGTTGCGGTTGCGCCCAATTGATAAAATTCGGTTACCTTAAGCAAACCGGAGGCGGCTATTATGGGAATCGCCAGCAGAAATGAAAATTGGGAGGCGGCATGGCGTGAAAGATTAACGAACATTCCTGCCGTCATTGTAACCCCGGACCGGGACGTTCCTGGCAATAAAGCAAACATTTGAGCCACACCAATGAAAAGCGCGGACTTCCAGGTTAGCTTGTTAAGCGAACGTTGGTTTTTTGTTGAACTGTCGCTCAGATATAACAACAGGGCAAATACAATAGATGTGGAGGCAATGAGCACAAGGGACCGCCCATACTGTTCGACATAATCATTCAGCACAAACCCCGCGAGTCCAGCAGGAATCGTTGCCAGAATAATTAACCAGGCAAGGGTCGCATCATCAGATTGCTCTCTTTTACTAACAGATTTACACCACGCCGTTGTCAGCTTAACTATTTGCACTCTAAAGTAATATACAACCGCGGCGAGACTACCCACATGAACGGACACATCAAACACCAGGCCCTGATCTTGCCAGCCCCACAACTCCTTGGGCAAAATGAGGTGCCCTGAACTGGAAATGGGTAAAAACTCAGTGAACCCCTGAAGAACGGCCAGAAAACTTATCTGAAAAAAATCGAGTTCCAAAAAACACCTCAATTCCAGTGGTCCTCTGATTAGACAGAGGAACCCTGATTTGACTTGCGATAGTCCAGCTGATCCTTGATATAGCAGGGCAATGCATGCTCAGCTGCGACAAATTGGCACTGCTGATATTTTAAACAGGCCAGGTCAGCCAGTGTTTGCGTGTTGATCAGTATTGAGTCATCTATCTTCAGGGGTATCACACCAAGCGCGTCGATGATTCGATCATGGTACTGCCAACCATCACCTACACCACACCAACTTTCTATAGAAGCAGCCTCAACTGTCAAACCCATAGCATCAGGAGCAACAACCTGTTCTTTCCCAACCAGTTCAACAATTCCGTCACCACGGCATTTATAGCTGGCAAAATAAACCTCATCGCTTCTCGCTTTGGTTACCACCAACACCCCACCAGAGGATTCCTTTAAACATGCCTGTGTGGCTAATAATTCCAATGACGAGAGTAAGACAACTGGCTTATTTAACCCAAATGCGAGTCCCTGGATACTGCCTACCCCAATCCGCAATCCGGTAAAAGAGCCGGGCCCTGATACCACCCCAAACGCGTCAACAACATGAAGGTCAATATTTGCTTGAACCAATAGTTTGTTAACCATTGATAATAACTGTTTTGCATGGGATCTGGGTTCAGTGCTGACAGATTCAAGATGCTGCCCATCCGAGGCAAGCACGACAGTACAGTTACTGGAGGAAGTATCAATGGTGAGAATTGTCGTCATGGCCAGGCTGTGTCCGCCAGTGATAATTATTAAAATACTGATACGTAATTAAAACAAAAATCCCCCTTGGCCATACACCAAGAGGGACTTTGCTTTTCCGGAGAGGGGAACGCCGCCCACAAGTCCATTAGTGGCTGGCATTCACCGAGTTGCCAAAGTTACTTCTTCCTTCTTACCACTTTCTTTCTGGCTGGAGCCTTTTTCTTAGCTGGAGCTTTTTTCTTGGCTGGCGCCTTTTTCTTAGCTGGAGCTTTTTTCTTAGCTGGAGCCTTTTTCTTAGCTGGAGCTTTTTTCTTGGCTGGAGCCTTTTTCTTGGCTGGAGCTTTTTTCTTGGCTGGCGCTTTTTCCTTAGCTGGCGCTTTTTTCTTAGCTGGAGCTTTTTTCTTAGCTGGAGCCTTTTTCTTAGCTGGAGCTTTTTTCTTAGCTGGAGCTTT
>JAESQX010000203.1 GCA_016764875.1 Gammaproteobacteria bacterium | reverse complement strand
GCTTTTTCATAGGGTTTTATGAGCACCTTGTTATTTTTGTGCATAAAATATCGGGTAAAATGTAATTCCATTGTTTTCATGGCTCATTCCCCACTGTTTTTATTAGGTTTTTTTGCCTCGTCATTACTATTCGTTCACGCTATTTTTTATATTCCAGTTTCGAACACCTTAAAATTCGCTGCTGCCCCATAGAATCGGGAAGAAACCTTGTGACGGCGGACTATTTGACACTCCACGAAACTATGTACAGTGCTCCAACCAGAGACTAACTGACTATCAGGTTAAATATGGTAGGTGCCAGAACAATCGCACAAACTGCTGCCAATAACATATCCTTGTCGATACCGTAATTAATCAACGTGGAGGCAGGAAAATTTATGGCAACCACACCCAGCAAGACAATCAAAACCAGAACAGGTTTCTTGCCAAGCAGTAACGCCGAAATAAGGAAGGCAACGGAAATTACCCAGACATAACTATCCGCCAACCCGAACCTCGACATGGCTTCGGAGGCAAGGCTAATACCAACCAGAGAGAATAGTATCAATGTGTAGAGTATCGGTTTGATTGGCCGGCTTTCGTTTCCCAACGATCTACTCCCTTTTTGCCAAACACAAATACTGAAATGTCTTTAATTTAACAATGGGTAGGCTGACACAGGCACCGGCAGGAAACAATGGCGCAGCATCGCCTGTAGTGTGCAGTCCCCAGCACTTTTGACAAACACTGCATAAATTCGCGGGATTTTCCCCCGCGCTTGCTCAAATGAGTACTACTCTGCCACCACACGCAACAATTGCTGATAATCCGTCAATCCAGCCAGTATTTTCTCAATACCGTCCTGCTTCATGGTTCGAAGACCGTCTTTTTTGGCCTGAATTCGAATCTCGACCAGTGGTGCCTGCCGATATATCATTGCCTGGAGCTCGCGGGTGCCCACCAGCAGTTCAAAAATTCCGGTACGACCTTTATATCCGGTGTCCCCACAATCTTTGCAGCCCATTGCTTTATTCAATTCCAATTGACTGGTATCGATGCCCAGAGTGTCAAAATCTTCCTTGCCATAATGAAAAATGAGGTGGTCTATTTCCTTTTTGGACGGCTTGTACAACTCTTTACATTTTGGACACAGGGTACGCATCAACCTCTGGGCAAGAACGCCCAGTAAGGCATCAGAGAAATTAACCGGATCAAGCCCCAGATCCAGCAAGCGGGTAATCGTTTCCGGTGCAGAGTTTGTGTGAAGGGTAGATAGCACCAGGTGGCCTGTCAGGGATGCCTCTACGCCAATACTGGCCGTTTCCTGGTCACGCATCTCACCAATCAGAATGACATCAGGGTCTGCCCGCAGAAACGCTCTCATTGCTGTGGCGAAGGTGAAATTGATCTTGGGCAACATTTGCACCTGCTGCAGGCCCGGTTGAGTAATTTCCACCGGATCTTCCGCCGTCCAGATCTTGCGCTCAGGTGTATTAATATGGTTTAGCACCGCATGCAGGGTAGTTGTTTTACCGGAACCGGTTGGTCCCACTACCAGGAACAAGCCATGAGGATGGCTCGACAATTCCAGAATACGCTCGTAGTTGGGCCTTGATAAATTAAGTCGGTCCAAACCCATGGCCGCGCCTGCTGCCAGAAGACGCAAAACCGCACTTTCTCCCTGTACTGTTGGCACCGTGGCAACCCGCAGTTCCAGCTTCCTGCCTCTCACCTTCAATCGACACTTGCCATCCTGCGGCAGGCGGCGTTCCGCGATATCAAGCCGGGAAATCACCTTGATACGGGCAATGAGTGCCGCCGTATGTTCCTTGGGCACCTTTAACAATTCACGACAACTGCCATCTACGCGGATACGAACAAGGCCAGGCGCATTGTCCAGCCCAGGTTCGATATGAATATCGGAAGCACCTTGACGTTCAGCCTCGGTAATTATTTTATTTACCAGTTGAATAATCGCCGATGTTGCAGCCAGATTTTCTTCTTCTTCATCTTCTTCTTCATCTAGTTCAACAGTCGCTTGTTCTTCCAGGGCTGAAAAAACATCATTAAAATCATTATCCAGTCCGGAGCCATCACCGTGACGCAGATATTGCAGAATGTGCTCAGGTAGTCCGACCCGGAACACGTAGTTACGAGCATTGACTACCCCTTGAATTTCCATGATACGTTTGTAGTCACTGGGATCATCAATCAGGATAACGGCTTCCTGTTTATCTCCGGCGACGGGTAGCCAGAGGTTGTTCCGCAGATAACTGAAGCCGATGTTTTCCAGCAGATCCAGTGGCAACTCCAGATCCGGGTCGTATCTCATGTAGGGAACGCGATAATAAAACTCCAGCGACTTGCCAATGAAATCCGCGTCAATATTAAAATCTTCCATCAGGGAACGGCTTACCGTGCCGCCGTATAACGATGTTTTCTTCTGGATATCAGATAACTGTCCAGCATTGATCTTGCCTTTCTGGACTAGATAATCAAATGGCCCTTGGGTGCTCTGTAGTGAAGACCTGAATTGCTTCGCCAACATCTGTGAAACCATCAAAGCGTGTTTCAGGTCAGTCCGGTTAAACGCCCGGTCACCCTCAAAATTCATTAACTGAAATACCCCGAGCAGGATTTCGTCTTTGATGGGCACAATGATCTGGGATTTCACCTTCAATCCCCTGGCCTCACTGAATCGTTTGTCAAATTTCAGTTTAGGATGGATATCTGTCAGTTCCCGTGCATCGTTTACATCCTTGATTACCAGAGCACGTTGACTGCAGGCAACATAGCCGGCTAAAGAAGTCGAACTAAAGGGAACCCGTATTTCTTCCAGCTCGTCATCATCAGAGTCGCCCCCCCTGATGCTTGCAAGAATTTCTTTACCATTATCAACACACTGGTAAATAGTAAATCGTCTGACATCCAACAGGTCCAGCAGGTCCTGTTCTACATCCTTCATCGCCACTCTCAGCTTCTTGTTATATTTCAGGCGCTGATAAATCCTGGCCAACTTGGTGACGAATATATCGGCTGGACCGCTATTCTTTTCGTTAGCTTCAGTCTGCTTTGAATCGTTTTTTGTGAGGGACTCTGTCATCAATTAACACTCGATACTGCCGATAGCTAAACCAGTCTGGAACAAAGAGCTTATTTCCCTATTCAGGCTGATCAATTTCAATACATCCAGTCTTTAGTGTAACGGCCAATTATGGCAAAATTTTCGTCTATTTCTTCGTAACCATCGAAAATGGCAGCAATTTCCAGCAGATTCAATGTGATAATTACAATTCTGGGATTTCTGTCTCCTTTCACCAGCATTGTTTATGGGCAATCGCCTGATCTGAGCGATCAACACCAGAGGTGGATTGCGGAAAAAATATTTACCAATGAGTGTAATAGTGATACCCGCTGCCTCACCAGCTGGAATCCAGGGGAAACATTTCCATCCCTGGGAATCGGGCACTTTATCTGGTACCAGCGCGATCAAAAGGAGATCTATACGGAGAGCTTCCCGGACTTACTGGACTATTACACTCAACAGGGCATTCCCCTTCCCCAATGGCTCGGGACATATCCTCCACCGGATTCACCCTGGTCAAGCCGTGAACAGTTATATGAAGAATATGATCAAGCCAGACTCACTGAGTTAAGGGAGTTCCTGCAAGATACCATGCCGGTACAGGCGGCATTTATCGCCCGGCGCCAGCAATCCTCTCTTGGCAAATTACTGGCGAATTCACCTGCTACTCAACGCGCTGAAATCGAATCCTTATTCCAGGGCGTCGCAACGGCGAACGCACCCTATGGAATGTATGCACTGGTTGATTATGTGAATTTCAAAGGCGAAGGTATTTCCCAAAGTGAAAGATACCGAGGACAAGGCTGGGGATTATTACAAGTACTGCAACATATGTTGGACGACAATTCCTCCGCTGCGCTAATGGAGCGGTTTGCCAGTGCCGCTCAAACAGTGCTGCAAAGGCGAGTGGATAATGCCCCGCCTGAGCGGAATGAACAGCGCTGGCTGAAAGGATGGTTTGCCCGGGTAGACAGTTACATTCCTCCGGCTCTCTAGCAAGCTGTTGAAAAGCTATCCCGTATCGGTAGAGGTTTCTCATACCCGGGTGACTTGCCCAAATACTCTTTAACCATTAATCTTGCGGCTTCATCAACCATGGTTTCATCCGGCCTTACAACATGACATTTGAGCGTGCGAACATTCAATCAATGAGCGGTTATACGCCTGGCGAACAGCCCACCGAAAATGATGTCATAAAGCTCAACACCAATGAGAACCCCTACCCGGCAAGTCGTGCGGTTACCGAAGCACTGGCGTCAATACAGGTTGAAGATTTGCGCCGTTATCCCTCCCCTACCGCCGCCAGGTTTCGACAAAGCGCGGCCGCATATCACGGCCTGAAAGACTTCAATATCATTCCCACCAACGGTGGTGATGAATTGCTGCGACTGGCTATTACAACCTTTGCCAGCGAGGGAGACACCGTTGGTATTGCTGTGCCAGGTTACTCACTGTATCCGGTATTGACTGAAATACAGGGTTGTAAATTGCTTCCTGTGCCACTTTCGGATAATTGGACTCTGCCGGGAAATTTTGTCTCCAGGGTGAATGATGCCGGTGCCAGGCTGGCATTACTGGTGAACCCCCATGCACCAACGGGAATGCTTACCAGCGCCAGTGAACTCATGGAAATCGCTGAATCCTTCAACGGCGTACTTCTGGTAGATGAGGCCTATGTAGACTTTGTCGATCCACAATACGAATACAACCTGGCATCCGCTATCTAGTCAGTGGGCAATATCCTGATTCTGCGCACACTCAGCAAAGGTTATTCACTGGCCGGGTTGAGATTTGGCTATGGTATTGGCGCAAAAAATATTATTGAACCGATGATGTATAAGACCAGGGACAGTTACAACACTGACTTCGTATCACAGCAGCTAGCTATTGCCGCGCTGGAATCGGTGAGTGATGCAAGGGAAACCTGGTCGAAGGTAAGAAGTGAACGCTCTCGGTTAGGCGATGAATTACAAAAACTCGGACTCCCCTGCCTTCCCAGCCAAACCAATTTTCTGCTGGCACAAACTTCAAACAGCGATGCCGCCAGGGCCATTTACGAGGCCCTTAAACTAGAGAATATACTGGTGCGCTATTTTGATGAAAATCGGCTACAGGATAAGCTGAGAATTACCGTGGGTACTCCGCAGCAGAACCAGCGCCTACTGGATTGCCTGGCTAAAATTATCACCTGAACCCTTGCTGCAACACCCATTAGCTCTATACTGTTGTTGACAATACGAATCGCAAAAGTTTAGATGCACAGGTTGAAACGGTTTTCAGCCATGACGCGACAAAGCAAACAAAATTCAGGCACTCAAGGTTCAAATGTCAGCAATGTACATTTCTGTACGGCCTGCAAAAAACCTTTGCGCCGAATCATTGACAACACGGGACCACATTGGCGCTGCACCGGTTTTCCGGAGTGTAAAACCACCTTCTATGACGTAGACGGTAATCCCTCGGTGGAGGCAGACGAACGTTACCGCTGCCCGGTTTGCACGCGGCCTATGGTCCGCACCAGTAACGATCGCGGCGTATACTGGTTTTGCACCGGTTACAAAAAAGGCTGCACAGTTACTCTACCTGATGACGATGGCAGACCTGAAGTCGCCTATCGCTGCAAACGTTGTGGACAGCTACTGGTGAAGCGCCGAGGAAAAAACGGGGAATTCTGGGGATGCAGAGCGTACCCCCAATGCACCAGCACTTACAACGATAAAGACGGTATGCCAGACTTTGCTACTCTCACTTCTTAAAATTCGCAAGAAAACCAGCTCGGTTATTACCGGCATTCTTATTGGCGCCGCCTGCCTCTGGGGCGTATCCATGTGGCAGGACATAACACCACGCCAGTTGTTCAACCTGTTCCTGGGCAGTTTCCTGCTTATTCTCGGCATTATGTTGATGGCAGGATTGTTAATCTTTGTCATTAAAATGCTGGCAAAACTGATTAGACCAAAATCCTCACAAGATACGGCCGGGGATGACAAGCTATAAAAACTTCCTAGAGGGGCAAACCCAGGGACATAATTACTGCATCTTCTCTACCCTGCTCGGCGGGATAATAATTTTTTCGCTCTCCAATCGGAAAAAATCCCATGGACTGATACAGCGCCATGGCTTCATTGTTTGAGTGCCTGACTTCCAGAAAGCAAACGCTGGCATTGAGTCTGTATGCTTTGTCCAATAGAAAACGCAGCATACGTTTCCCATGACCCAGCCTCTGGTGATCCGGGTGCACACATAGCGTTAATAAATGGCATTCGCCAATAGCGACAGACATTACTCCATGCCCTACAACCTTGTCTTTGCTCGCCAGCACCCAGCAAAGATAGCCCCCACGCAGGCAATCAATGAATATCCTTTTTGTCCAGGGATGTTCATAGGATGAAACCTCGTTCTGCACCACCAGATCCAGGTCGCTTGCCCGCATGGTTCGCAAACCAAATTGAGACTGTAGCTCAGAAGCAGAATACATAGTCAGGTGATATTATTGACCGCCAGAGGGCAATCTTCCCTTTAAAACCCGAAGTTCTTCCCATACCTGCTTTTTCAGTGCAGGAATCCTTAGCATCGCATGAATGCTATGGGTGACAATCACCTGTGCCCTGGCATTCCTAAATGCCCCGTTGACAGCAATATCATCCTGCAAAATGTCCCGGAATTTGCCAGCAAATACCAGCAAATGGGACAACCTGGAAGATTCCAGGCGTTTGCTCATAAAACCCTCAAGCGCCAACAAAGCGTCTGCTTGCCGGTGGGCACTGGCATCGTCCTCTACGGCCAGCGGCCAGCTAAAAAGCTGTGGGTCATTGAGATGAGCCGGTTCAATTTCCAGCGCCTTGAGAATGGCGAGCAAAAGTGATTGAACGCTACTGCCAGAGCTCCCGTCATCCAGATAGGGAATTTCATTGATTACCGCTAATTGGTCATTAATGAGGAAAAACTGCAGACTGAAACGCAAATCACCCGGTTGAATTTCGTCAGCCCCTGGGTTTGATTCATCGACCGGCTTGCCTGCTGGCTCGGTTTCTGTATTAACATCAGCGGCATTTATAGGGAGTGTGCGGCCAGATAACCCTGCAGATTCCTGAATCTCTTCCCTTCTCTT
>JAESQX010000202.1 GCA_016764875.1 Gammaproteobacteria bacterium | reverse complement strand
TCAGGGAAATATCGTGCTTTTATCAAACCTGGGATATTCACCAACCGGCGAGGTATTTAATCTCTGTGCCGAAGAGGTGGCAACTGAAACAGCCATTGCTCTGGGGGCCGACAAACTGATTTTCTTTATTCCCGGACAGGGGGTCACGGACAGTAAGGGAGATTTGATAGCATCCCTGAGCCCTGACGATGCACAAACCTACCTGCAACAAAACAAAGACACCCATAGTTCGGAATATGGCCCGATCCGGCATGCCCTGACCGCTGCCATAAAAGCAGCCCAAAGCGGAGTAAAACGCAGTCATCTGATCAGCCATCATCACGATGGCGCTCTGTTGCAGGAACTGTTTACCCGCGAAGGAACCGGCTCTCTGGTGAGCAACGAGGACTTCGAACAACTGCACGTCGCCACCGTGGAAGATGTTGGTGGAATTCTGCAGCTGATTAAACCGATGGAACGCTCTGGCACGCTGGTTCAGCGATCAAGAGAGTTGCTTGAAACCGAGGTCGGCAATTTCAAGGTGGTTAATTATGAGGGAATGGTGATTGCCTGTGCCGCACTGTATCCCCTGGACAATACCAGTGGAGAAATAGCCTGCATCGCGATTCACCCGGATTACCAGAAAAGAGGTCACGGCAATCGTTTGCTGAGGGCCATGGAACAGGATGCCCGGGAACAGGGATTGGCGAAAATATATATTCTCACCACAGCGGTAACGCACTGGTTCCTGGAAAACGGGTTTAATGAATCAACTGTTGAAGAACTACCGGAATCGAAGAAGCAGCTATACAACTACCAGAGAAATTCGAAGGTGCTGGTAAAACATCTTTAAGATATGTCCAACACTTAAGAAACTTCGGCTTAATGCCGGATACGCTCATATCTACATATACTGTAGGGGTAGGGATTAATTTCATCTTCATCGTAAGATATGCTACTTACCTCCTCCCACTGTGACGCATCAAAATCTGGGAACCAGGTATCACCCTCCACTTTGGCATGAACCATAGTAAGGTGCATACGATTCACCAGGGGCAATGCGCCTTCGTAAAGCTCCGCTCCACCAATAATAAACGCTTCTTCGGAACCATCGATGAAGGCGATATTTTCTGCCAGTTCAACTGCCTCGGTGAGGCTGTTTACTATACGCGCATTATCAGCTTCATAATCCCTGTTTCTGGTAACAATTATGTTCGTGCGCCCAGCAAGTGGTTTGCCGATGGACTCAAAGGTTTTCCTTCCCATGATGATGCTCTTACCCATGGTAGTGCGCCTGAAATGTTTCAGGTCCTCGGGAAGGTGCCAGGGCAAACTATTATTTCTTCCGATCACCATGTCTTCATCCATGGCGCAAATAATCGATAAATGCATCAATAAAATCTCAAATTTATTTAGACAGAAAAAGGATACGCAATTGGGTCATGGTGTTCGTATGCCTCCACACTAAAATCAGCCAGGGTTACCCATGATTCAATGTCTTGCAGTGACTTTATCTCGGGATTGATATGCAGACTGGGTGAGTCAAAGGGTTCGCGCTGCAACTGTACTGTTCGCATAAGCTCCAGTTGGTCTTCATAGATATGCGAGTTAACTGTCTTGTGATAGGCAAATCCGGGATTTTTCCCGGTAATTTGCGCAACCAGTGCCAGAAGCGTAAAAACCTGAATTTGATTAAAATTCAAACCCAGTGGAACATCACAGGATCGTTGATAGCTGGTCAGGTATAGCGTGTCCCCCAGTAGTGAAAACGTGTGGGTATGCATACACGGACGCAGGCAACCCAGATCAAATTCACCGGGGTTGTAAAAACTCAAAATTTCACCGCGATCATCAATCCCCCGGGAAAGGTTATCAATGATTTTTTTCAACTGATCTATGGTGCTTCCGTCAGGTTTCTGCCAGCTACGACCCTGAACGCCATAGACCCGCCCCATGTCGTCGTCTCCTTTACGATGAGGATTATTCAACCACGCTTCGTTTTCATTGGCATTGGCATCCCAGGACCTGGTTCCCAGAGCCCGGAAGTCAGCCGCGTTGTCATAACCACGCAGATAACCCAGTAATTCGGCAATGGCCGCTTTCCAGAAACTTTTCCTGGTGGTGATAATGGGAAACCGGTTGTGAGCAACATCGTAAGACTGGTCTGCATTAATCACGGTGAGGCATTTCTTGCCAGTTCTGGAGTTTTCAATCCATACGCCCTGGTCAATAATCCGCTGACATAAATTCAGATACTGCCGCATTAGTGGGTGACTCTCATTACCTGGATTTCGCTTCTTGCGTTCGGTATGCCAGGGCCAGCAATACTACCCCGGCCACGATCATGGGCGTAGACAGCAGCTGCCCCATGGTCATCCACTGGAAGGCAATAAAGCCAATTCCTTCATCAGGCTCGCGAAAAAATTCAATGAAAAACCGAAACGTTCCGTATCCAAGGCTAAATAAACCTGAAACGGCATAACGGGGACGATCCCTGGAGGAAAACCACCAGATCAAGGTAAATAACACCACCCCTTCCAGGGCGAACTCATATAGCTGGGAGGCATGCCTTGGCTGTTGATCCACGTGTGGAAACACCATACCCCAGGCAACATCAGTCGGTCGCCCCCATAGTTCACCGCCAATAAAATTACCCAGGCGTCCGGCACCAAGTCCGAATGGCGCCAACGGAGCAATAAAATCAAGTAGTTCGAAATAAGGTTTGTTCAGTTTCCTCGAATACCAGTAAAAGGCGACCATGACTCCCAGAAATCCGCCATGGAATGACATGCCGCCTTCCCATACCCGTAACAACCAGAGGGGATCTGCCAGAAACTGGGAGAAGTTATAGAAAAGCACCGAGCCCATTCTGCCGCCAATTACCGCTCCCAGGGCTCCGTAAAAAATCAGGTCAGATATCTGCTCGGCAGTCCAGCTTCCAGGTGATTTCCGCGCCCGCATCGTGGCCAGTGCCCAGGCTCCACCAAAGGCCACAATGTACATGATGCCGTACCAGTGAATTGATAGTGGTCCAATAGAAATGGCGATGGGGTTTATATTGGGATAGGTGAGCATGAATAAATTCTTGATTGGTTCGACAGGTCCTTGAATGTTAATGCCGGACGCACCGTTTAATTGGCATTGTGGCCCGGATGCTCTACCAAGGGGATTGAGCTGTCAAGAAAAGCTGATAATACAACAAAAGTAGTTGATAATTGCATGCTGCAATATGCCAGCATGATCCTGTAACCAGGCAGAGGTTTCTTAACTTTTCTCTATGTGTTTGATTATTTGTGCTTACCAATATCAGAGTAAATTCCCACTGGTTGTAGCCGCAAACCGTGACGAATTTTTCTCGCGTCCGACACAATCTGCAGGCTTGTGGCAGGGAAACGAGCCATCAAAAGCTGTGCTTGCGGGTAAGGATCTCACCCAGGGTGGAACCTGGTTGGGCATCAATCCTGGCGGACATTTTGCCGCCGTTACCAATATTCGGAATCCTGATAAAAGCAGTAGCGGGGAAAAATCGAGAGGCTTCCTGGTCAGTGACTTCCTCCAGAGTGAGATCCCTGCACAGGATTACCTGCAAGGGCTGATTTCTTCACTGGATTTATTTGCCGGGTTCAACCTGCTGCTTGGTGACGATGAGGGGTTGTATTATCTCAACAATATGGACAGAGAGGTTCGGAAACTGCCGCCGGGAATTTATGGTTTATCCAATGGAACTCTGGACTCACCCTGGCCCAAGGTGAACCGGGGGAAATCCCAGGTTCAAGATCTGCTGGACAGCGGTAAGGACGTTGATACTCACACCTTGATAAAAATCATGACAAATAAGGATATTGCTCCAGATGTTCAGCTACCCGATACCGGGATTCCTCTTGAGTTGGAGCGACTGTTGTCTGCGAGCTTTATTAATAACCCGCAACGGGATTACGGTACTCGCTGCTCTACCGCTATTGTCATGAACGATCAACGTAATATCAGGTTCAGCGAACAAAACTACGGCCGTGACACATCAGTTACTTCCCGCCGTTATTTCGATTTTTCCCTGAATTAGTCAGCTTGCATCATCGCCAGCTGACTATTTGATTGGCTGAAATACTTCGATTTAATGTAGTCGGGATGTGCGTAGCAACCGGTCAACGCCAGCATTGTACAACGCCATGTCCACGGCACTGCGAATCATTTGCGAGTCATCCAGCTCCATAACCTGCTCAAGTAAATCCTGCGCCACTTCCATGGTCAGGGTTCGGATCACGGATTTAACTTTAAGCAAGCTTGATGTGTTCATGGACAGCACGTCAAACCCCATGGCCATCAGCAGCACAGCAGCACCTGGATCACCTGCCATTTCACCACAGATACTCACCGGCTTGTTTTCCAGGTGGGCCTGGATCACTACGTAATGTAGCGATCGTAATACGGCGGGATGAAACGAACTGTAGAGATGGGCAACCCGGGGATTGTTACGATCTACACCCAGTATGTACTGGGTAAGGTCATTGCTGCCCACAGAAATAAAATCCACCATACGCGCCAGCACCCTTGCCTGATACACCGCCGCCGGAAGTTCAATCATTACACCCACCGGAGGATAAGTTACTTCAAGACCCTCTTGTAACAGCTCCCGGTAGGCTTTCTTGATCAATTGAGTAGAGGCAATCACTTCGTTAATGTTGCAGATCATGGGCAACATAATCTGCAGATTGTTCAGGCCTATGCTGGCTCGTAACATAGCTCTGATCTGCGCGGTAAAAATCTCCGGGTGATCCAGTGTAACTCTTATACCTCGCCATCCCAGGAAAGGATTCTCTTCATCAATTGGGAAATACGGTAGGTCTTTATCTCCCCCCACATCCAATGTGCGCATGGTTACCAGCTTCGGCGCAAAAGCTTCAAGTTGTTCGCGATAGATAGTCGCCTGTTCCTGTTCACTGGGGAATCTTTCGCTCAGTAAAAACGGTACTTCCGTTCGATACAGACCTATTCCTTCCGCTCCATGGTCAAGAGACCGCGAAATATCCGATTCTAATCCAGTATTAACCCAAAGGTGTACGCGATGGTTATCCGCCGTTTCACTGGGCAGCTCCTTTATCCCCTCAAGTCCCTTGACCAGAACGTCCTCTTCCTTGATGGTATTGAGGAACCTGTTACGCAATTGATCAGTGGGGTTACTTATCAGTTGTCCATTATAGCCATCAACAATTACTTCCCTGCCATCGAGCTGATTAATAGGGACATCTGACACACCCATAACAGTGGGGACACCCAGACCCCGTGCAAGAATTGCCACGTGTGAACTACCGGAACCTTTAACTGAAATCAGCCCTTTAAGGCGTTTCTTCGGTACGTCAGCCAGCATCGCCGGTGTGAGTTCTTCACTGACTAAAATCGTATTTTCCGGGTATTCGGGTTTTACCGGTTCTTTTTCCTGCAGATAAAACAATACCCTGCTGCACAGGTCCTTGATATCGATCGCGCGCTCGCGCAAATAGGCATCATCCATCATTTCAAAACTGCGCACGTGCTCATTTGCCACATGGGCCAGGGCGCCCTGCGCCCAGGTTCCGAGCTTTATCTGCTCAACAACTTCCTTGCCCAGGGCATCATCATCCAGCATGTGTAGATAAACTGTGAACAGCTCTCTTTCTTCTTCAGGAACACGACCTGCCATTTTCTTGTGGATTGCCTTAATGTCATCACGTACGGCGGCCAGGGAATTGTTGAATAATTTTATTTCCTTTTCTATGTTTTTGGCTTTGCGCCTGGGAATCTGGCTCAAATCAGCTGGCGGAAAAACAACCAGTGCCTGGCCAATGGCGACGCCACTGGCACCGGATACACCACTAAATGTTGTATTGGTGGATTTATGGCCAGAAGGGCTGGTGCCTTCAATTGCCCCGGTTGCCTCGGCATGGGCAATAACACCGGCCAGCTGGGCTGAAAGAGTGATGAGAAAGGCTTCTTCGCCTTCATCAAAGCGGCGCTTTTGCTGGTGCTGCACCACCAGGACTCCAAGCACAGATCGATGGTGAATAATGGGAACCCCAAGGAATGAGGTGAAGGCTTCCTCCCCGGTTTCCGGTAGATAGTGATAGCTCGGATGCTCTTTTGCATCCATCAGGTTAATGGGTTCAGCGTGCTTGGCAACCAATCCCACCAGGCCTTCACCCACCTCCAGATTCACGTGTCCCACCGCCGATTTGTTCAGACCTTCCGATGCCATCAAAACATGGCAATTGATGTCGGAATCCAGCAGGTATACGGAACAAACCTGAGTGTCCATCGCCTTGCTCACTTGCGTGACGATTATATCCAGGGCCGACTGCAAGTCTTGGGCCGAGTTTACTGCTTGCACAATACTGCGCAATTTTTCCAGCATAGAGCTTTCCCAATATGTCAGGAACTCAGGGGCTTACAAAGTTCCAGCGTAAGATGTCTATTTACCAAGGTTAAATCAGCAAACAGATTCTATGAATTAAGGTAGCGTGTTAAAGGTTTTCTCAGTTCCTGTAATGCTTTTTTATAAACTTCTCTTTTAAATTCCACTACTTGACGTAGAGGGTGCCAATAATCCACCCATCGCCATGAATCAAATTCAGGAGTAGTGCTACGTTGCAAATTTATCCCCGACTCTCCGGTTTCAAGCCCCAGCAAGAACCATTTCTGCTTTTGCCCGATACACACCGGACTCATATGGTGGCGGATGAAATTCTTGGGCAAGCGGTAGTGAAGCCAGCCTTTGGTACTGTGGACTATTTTTACATCCTGGGCCCGTAAACCAACCTCCTCGTCAAGTTCTCGATACAACGCCTGCTCCGGGGTTTCCCCCTGCTGGATTCCACCTTGAGGGAATTGCCAGGCATTCTGACCAATGCGCTTGGCCCACAATAACCTGCCATCATTGTTGCAGATTATGATTCCAACATTTGAACGGAATCCCTGTGCATCAATCATGAATTTCGAACCTTAGACACTATAATTCCCTCATTGTTTCGCAATCGCAATAATATGTTGTATATCTGTGGGTTACAATGTCAGAGGCGCTGCATCTACATTTCGGTACTAAAACTCGATCTCCTCCTTTACCACCTCCCGAGCAGGTATAATGGCGGCTTTTTAATCAGGGAAGCAAATATTTCATGTCGCTGGCGATCTTTGATCTGGATAACACCCTGTTACGTGGAGACAGTGATCATGTCTGGGGCGAGTTTCTGATAGCCAAAGGTCTGGTGAATGCGGATATCCATGCGTCAAGAAATGACAGGTTTTACCAGCATTACACCGAAGGGACCCTCAATATAAACGACTATGTTCGATTTACCCTCGATCCAGTCCTGGATAAGCCCATTGTCGAGCTTGAGGTACTTCGTGAGGAGTTTATGCGTTCATTCATAATCCCCATATTCCTGCCCAGGGCCCAGGATCTGATAACACACCATAAGAGCCTGGGCGACTATTGCCTGATAATATCGGCAACCAATTCCTTTATCACCGAGCCCATTGCCCGGGCTTTAAAGGTCCATGATATTCTCGCAACAGACCTCAAAGTTAAGGATGGCTTCTACACTGGAGAAATTGCCGGGATGCCCTGCTTCAAGGAAGGCAAGGTAGGCCGATTAAAACAATGGATAAAATTACAGAACGAAGCGTTTATATTGGCAGACAGCATATTCTACAGTGATTCCATTAACGACTTGCCATTGCTCGAAGCTGTCGCTACGCCGGTGGCGGTTGATCCCGATGAAAAACTGGAAGCACTTGCCCGACAAAAATCCTGGAAGATTATCAGCTTGCGTTAAGGCCTGCGCCGGCGCACCGGGGGAGGCTCTGAATATTTATTCAAACTGAATTTCCACGATTAAATCGTCTGCAATTCGCTCAAGACTCTGCTGTAATTCATCCAGATCCAGTTCCCCGGGAACCTTCAACGTCGCTTTTGCATTAAACAGGGTCTCGCCCGACATCGGTGCTATTGTGCATTGAGTGTTCAGCTCCTCCACATTAACTCCCTGGCTTGCTATGGCAGAGGAAATTTCCTTGATAATGCCCGGGCGATCGTTGCCGATCAGGCTCAGGCTCAATGTGCGGCTAGCTTTGCCAATATCTTCGGCGCTGACTTTTTCAATAACCAGTTTCAGGCTGTCAGATAATGTTTCCAGAGAAGCGATCAGTTCGTCGGCGTTGTCATCCGCCACGCTGACTCGCAGTATTCCAGCAAATTTCCCCGCCAGTTGAGACATGCTGCTTTCCAGCCAGTTGCCCGAGTTGGCTGCTACGGTTTGTGCCAGCTGCTCCACTAACCCGGGTTTATCGTCCCCAATTACTGTCAATACGAGGTATGTAGTCATTGCCTTTCCCCTGCCGCAGCGGCGCCTGTTCTACCTCGACTTTGCTGCGCTCATAACATTTTCGAACAGCCGGCTAGATTCTTACGGTCCTTGGAAATTGGGAAAAGTTTTCCCAATAACTTACTTTTTCAGGAACCTGATCAGAGGTTGGTTGAACATTACCTTCTATATCAGTCACTCTGGAAACTATGGTGTGTTCGCCTGGTACCGCATTATTCCAGTTAAAATTGAACAGCTTCCAGGAGTACTGGCTGGAGCGAGGATTAATTTCGGCCTTTTGCCAGGGTCCGTTGTCAATCTTGACTTCCACACTTTGAATAGGTGTTCCGTCATTCAGCACGAAGCCCTGGATATGATACTGATTACCCAGCCGAGTGACTCTCACAATGGCTGATTTAAGGTTAATGGTGGTAACCGAGTTTTCAACCCAGCGCTCAACGCCTCCAACTACATCCCGCTTCAGCGTGACATAATCGCGCCCCATAAACCGACCCATATAACGTGTATCCTGCACGTGAATCTGGGTTAGCCACTTAACGTTAGCTACGCCGTACCAACCCGGAACAATCAATCGTAGCGGGCGTCCATGAACTAACGGAAGGGGTTCGCCATTCATTTCAAAGGCCAGCATATTCTCTGGCCGCATGGCATCTTCAATGGACAAACTGCGGGCAAACGCTTTATCTACTTCACGCCCTCTAATTTCTTCGGAACCGATATCACCGCCAAAGAATACGATTTCCTTGGCACCCTCCTGAATTCCAGCCTGCTCCAGTAAAGTTCTTAAAGATATACCCTGCCAGCGTGCATTTCCGATGAGGCCATTAAAAATAGTCTCCCGGTTACCGCCACACTCCCATCCAGCATCCAACCCGATCGAATCCCGATTCATGATATCCCCAATGCTGAGTTGAATGGGGTTATCAACCATGCCGGAGACCTTCAGACTGTAACTATCAATATCCAGCTCCGGCTGTCCGTAGTGCTGCACTACGTAAAATTGTTCATACGAACTGAAAAACGAAGTGATCTCGCGGGTGTCCTGGTAATAATTGCTTCCCACCCTTTTTTTCCGTGGGGCAAATGTTTCCGGCACATCGGTAAAGGGGACCAGGGTCTCGCCTTGTGCCAGCGCCGGTATTATCCAGCTGGGAACTGATGCGGCGCCTGCGGCCAATACTCCGCTTCCCAGGGCTCCTTTAAGCAGTCTTCTTCGACCTTTATCATCCGGGTTCATTACGATTCTCTGTTTAGTCGTGGCTGTTAAGTTCACCAGATCTATCGGCGGTATGTGCTGAATTTGTCAGTAGTTTGATTACGCGTTTGCAACAATAGCACAACTGCAAATTCAGTCTATAGCCTCTGGATGACGCCTTGGCAATTGACAGCTTTGACTCAAACACACACTATTCAGCGAGCCAGAAGTATTGCCTATTAACACTCCAAAAGATAAAACAGACGCAAGGTCACAGCAAGAATGAAGACGAGTTTTTCTAGCAGCACTGCCATTGCCCGACCACCACATGATGTATGGAAATTTATTACCGATTTTAACAATGCGCCGTTATGGATGTCCGATGTAAAGCGAGTTCATCAATTAGATGAAGGTGAATTGGGTCGCGGGAGCATTCTGCGGTATGAATCAGAAAACGCAGCACAGAACCTGATTGTAAGTTACTGGGAGCCGGATAAATGCTTTACTTTGTCGCTGAATGAAAACAATATTTCGAAGAATAGCTCCTATAAACTGGAGGCTGTTGGTAAGGATACCCTATTACAACTTGAACTCACTCTCGACGTAAAGGGTATGATGTTATTTTTATTGCCCTTCGTTATGTGGTCGGCAAAGCGTAGGGCCCGTCGACACAGGCGGAATATTAAGCAGGTATTGGAACTAAACATCAAAATGGACTGACGCTGGTGAAATTAATTCCGTTGGCGACCGAGGATACTCCGAATTGTTAAATCCGCGCGGGGAGATTACTGTTGGATTACGAAGAGACGCGAATCTACCTGCTGGGGAAACCGGAAGCAATTGCGGACTACCCATTCTCCCTGAATGCTCTGGTACCCAAAGTCAGAGGCAAAATGTTTGCTTTGTTGCACCAGCGTCATGGCATCAGTGAAGTAAATTTGAAGTGTGACCCCGATGAGGCGCTGGCGCTACGCGATATTTTCCCATCAGTTAAGCCGGGCTACCACATGAACAAGAAGCACTGGAATACAGTAACACTGGATGGCAGCATCCCCAGCGGGGAAATACAGCGAATGATCGATAATTCCTACTACCTGGTAGTAATGAAATTACCCAAACTTCAGCGCCTTTCCTTGTTGGCCAGGTTGCCCTGACGGCAGTTCCGAGGACAGACTACCCATGTCGGATAAAAAAGTCCCCTTCCTGCAAACAAACTTGCCGGTTCCGTTACCGGATAGCAGTAACTACCTGGAACAACTGAGCCGTTATCTGGCCCTTAGCCTTTCTGTTCCTGAACGAGCAGCCCGGGCATTAAGCGCGATTGTAGGCGGAACCACCATGATGCTGACCGCCACCTTATTGCCTGAATCAATCAGGCAATCGGTAAGCTATCGATTCACGGCCGGGATGTTTCAGACATTTTTGATTAAGAATATTGCTGGCATGTCGTCAACCGAAACCGATACCGAACTCAGGGATGAGTTTGCCACCCGCAAGCTGTTAGGCTCCTCGCTGGAAGCAGCGGGCCTGCTCACTATGCAGTTTTCACCGGTGTGGGTGTTTGCCATTGCCTCGGATACAGCCAAGGGAGGACAGGTTTTCTGCAAAGGCTTGTGTACTATTTAAAGGAAAATGGGGTAATTGATAAACAAAGTAATCCCGAAAATATAGAGCAGATACTCGATTTAATACATCGCATAGGGCTCCAGAGTGCTACCGCCATAGATACACCTCCGATTACAGCTCGTGAACTGCGGGATCTAAGCCACGAATTGTCCAGCACAATGTCTACTCTGGCGGCTAATGCAACCGCACTGTTACCGAGTTTTGAGTCGATTTGGACACAAATCACAGACGTTGCCAAAGTTAACAATATCAGCATAGAGGAGGTTCTCGGTATTCTTACTGTTCACACCGGGTCCGTATTGAGTGGGAGCGTAAATACCGCAAATGCCCTTGGCAAAACCTCGATCACCTTGCTCGATGATGCCCTGCTCAGCGACTATCGGGAGACCCTGACCGACCTGCAGGAAAAAGGTCCGGGTAATTATTTAAAAGAAAATATGGGCCCATTCGTTGAAAACGCTCGATCTCATTTCGATTTTGATCGCACGACTATCACCCAGAACCTCCTCAATAATACCTCCCGTTTAGTTAAAAAACTGGCAGGGTCATTGAAACGAAACTGAACAA
Organism: Gammaproteobacteria bacterium; assembly: GCA_016764875.1. Taxonomy (GTDB): domain Bacteria; phylum Pseudomonadota; class Gammaproteobacteria; order Pseudomonadales; family Pseudohongiellaceae; genus NORP240. The sequence goes on along the minus strand of JAESQX010000202.1, from coordinate 26,440 downwards.
ATCGTATAACCAGGCCCAAGCTTGATTTCAGACAGCGAATCGTCGATTTCCGAAATGAAATTTTGAATTCTTACTCACTATGTTTTTAAATTATTGATTTTTTTGAACTTTTTTACAATAAAATTATCACCAGGTAATCTGTGTGTTAGCCTGATTGAAAATCTGTCATTGATAGATTGGGAAAAAACGTTACTTAAGCTTGCCTTAAGCGAAATCCCGCCGCATTAGCTTAAAATACGACACGAGGTATTCTGACAAACATGGATCAAACAATTTCAAAATTCTCCCCCATAACCATTACTGTGAAAAAGAACGTCCGGCGACTACGGTTGGTAAGAGGTTACTCTATGAACGAAGGCGCCAGATTGCTCAGCGTGTCACGCAAGCAGCTGGAAGATATTGAAACCGTTCGAAATTACGGCTGTCATCTTGATCTTGAGATTCTTGCAAAAATCAAAATGGTTTATGCCGCCTCTCTGGACGATTTACTGGGTGAGTTGCCCGAGGACTATTTTTCCGACTATTACATTCGGCCACGTAAAAAGCTTGCGTCATAGGTTAGGGAATAATCAACAACGATAGACTTGAGAGAAGCCTCGCCGATACGCGTTTTCGCAGCCTGCGGGCTTTTCGTGTATACTAGTCGGCTTTTCTTCTAACGAGATGTAAATAGCTATGGCCAATAAATCCAAGAAGTCTGCCCCTGTCGCGAATCGTGTTGACCTGGAGCGGCATGTCGAGGCGTTTTTGAAGTCCGGTGGCAAAGTTCAGCAAATTCCCTCCGGCGTCAGTGGTCAAACATCAACCAGCGGCCCTCGCCAGATTGTCCTGAGTCATAAAACCAGCTCCTGATTCGATTTCCGACCCGGTTCAGACCGGGTCAATTCACACCGAATCCAGCATCTATTCAGTAACGCTATTAAAAGAATATGCGGCAATCCTGTGCCTGCCATAATCGAACTCCTAATTATTTCCCCTGGATCGGGATAATCTACAGCTGCTCTATCTGGTAACCTTTTTCCCGCAGCATACTAAGCAACCCGTCTTCTCCCACAAGATGTGCCGCACCTACCAGTACAAATTCATTTCCGCCCTGGCTGAACATCTGTTCAATAATTGGCATCCAGTTTCGATTACGTTCCACCAGTAAAGAATTGTATAACTCTTCCGACTCAGCCTTCATATCATTTACGAACAGTTCAGCCAGCATGTTATTATCACCGCCTCGCCAGGCCGCAATGAGGTCATCCATGGTTGTGGCAATTTCCTTCATATCCGATAGAGACAGCAAGATAAATTCACTTTCATTGCCTTCACCCATGTTTGCAATATAATCAATTTGCGCCTGTACCGACTCCAATTCTCCCACGGGCTTGGCATCGCCGATGGCACGATTATTAAAATGGGCATCTACTCCCAGAGGCGTGAAGCCCATCTTCTGGAACTCTATAACCTGAAGCGTGCTTACAACCAGCCCCGGTTTGAATTTTTCCATCATCATTATCGGCATACCAACAGTGTCGAGATGTTTGGAAAGCGCCTCATAGGCCTCCGTGCTCAAGACTGAAGTAAGCGTACGGCTGTCAGTGTACATAAGCTGCTGCAACATGCGGGTTTGAACCGCCAGATCATTCATTGAGCTGATGTCGGTTTCAAAAAACAGGCGATCCGAATCGTCATAAGCTCGTTCAAACTCTTCCGGTAATGGATAATCGCTTTCTCTCAATAAATGAACAGTTCCGCCAAGGTAAACCTTGTTGCCATCGGATGATGCAACCCAGACCGAACTGTCAGCAAAGGAATTAGCACTTACCAGGGTCATTAGCATTAAGCCCAGAAAATATCTCGCCGGGCCCACCGGGAATAAAAATCGATCAAGAAAAGTAAGGTTCATGGAAATTTCCTTTAGCTGCATTTAAGGTATTAGCATCTATAAAATTCATCAGGGGTTCTTCAGGCACAGAACAGTTTATAAAGGTATCATGGCTGGTGGATGTGCAAAAGAACAAGGCGTTCTCCTTAAAAATATCTAACCAACAAAATAATCGGCTCTTTCACTGTTAATTATGGCCACCATTCTTTTCAAACTACGAAATGTTCCTGAAGACGAAGCGGAAGAAGTTCGTTCCCTTTTCGAGAAAAATGGTATCGATACCTATGAAACTTCTGCTGGAAACTGGAAAATTTCCATGCCGGCGATCTGGTTGAAAGATGATCAACAACTTCTTCTGGCAAAAAAATTACTGCAAGAATACCAGCAAGGGCGTTATCAGCGGGCAAGAGAGGAATATGAAGAACAAAAACAGCAAGGAAGAAATAGAACGATGTGGAGCAACTTTCTGGAAAGCCCCCTGAAGGTAACTCTGTATGTGGGGTTTATTACGATTGTTATTTACCTATCACTGCAATTGTTTATTTAGCTCTTGTTTAATTCTTATTTAACTCTTATTTAACGATCATCAAACTACAGTGCTGCCTCTAGAGTTGCCTGCTATGCAATGGATTGTATTTCTCTGTACATATCATTGAAGTCAAACGCGATCTCATCTTCCAACAGGGAGTACTCCCAGCTGTCTTCATCATCAACATCCATGAACTTCATTGCAATTTCGCGATTCTGTGCCCGTACCACTTGAACCGCAAGGGGTGGCATGGAATCATCCCAACCTTCACCATGAATACGTGCTTCCAGTTCCATCATGGAAAAGAACCCGATGTCATCGTCAAGGGTAAGTGAAAGTCCGCCGTGAGACATTTCCTGAACCTGGCCAGTTACCACACCCAGCAGAGGGTGGGAAAGACTGACCCAGAACTGAACTGGTACCCGTTTGTGCCGACGTCTTTCTATCATTTGCATTTGCATTTTCTTGTTCCTGAATAACAATAAATAGCGATAGGAAAAGTCTAGGCCAAGCGGGTACTCCAATGATGTGACCTACTGCACACTGGCTATCCTCATTGTGTGACCTGCAACACAAAATCGGGCCGTTTCAGTGCCTGAATGGGTACTTGCACATTTATATGCACAAACTAAGCTGTTGATATTGCAAACAACCTTGTGCCTGTATACCAGCGTAGTTATGAAATTATTTCAGAAATGCCCCAGAGGAATCCGGGCAAATAACCAGGGAAAGAAGAGCACTTTCAGCCGTTAGAAATCAGGCCAAACTTATTTTTGACAGAGCAGATACAGTAAGTTATAAACCATCAGGAATTAGTGTTAGCCGCTCCAACAGGGGGGCTCCTAACATTCGACTAGCGCCCTGAACACGAAAGGAGGTGATCCCATCAATAGTCAATCTATAAAGGGAGCCTCCGGTTATTTTTCCTAAATTTACCTTGCTACCCCACCGGGGTTTTTGGGTAAACAGGAATGGCTGGAGTTAGCTCCCATCAGTACAAAATCCCGTTATTGTGGCAACACAGTAGCGGGATCTTTATTTTCTACACGGGGAAAACCAGACGGGAAATTGGTTTCAGTGAACCTGTTTGCCCAAATAGCTGCGTAAGCGGGGTGGGAATTTCCTTCTGAGTAACCTCTGCTGTAGCTTCCATTGATCCTGTGGATCAATTTGCGCCAGAAAAGATACCTGACCACCTCGCAACGTAGCCACTGGAATCCCGTCTCGATAGAGCACCCGGTTGTTCGCCACTCGAGGTAGCCGAATCTCCGGCAGAATAACTCCCAACAGGTTTAAAGGGTCAGCGGCGGCCAGGCTTATGTATTGATTACGGGCAGCTCCCTGACTGGTCGCATTTCTGGCAGCAGAGCGTAAGGCATCAACAGTGTCGGAAAAGGCAAACTGCTCGCCACCAATACCGGCCACAAAACGGCCACCGCGTATTGTCCCCCTGAGTTCCAATTTGCGTAAAACCCTTAACATAACTCGCCAGGGCGGTGCGAAAGATTCACGTTCCAGCACTTTGCGAAATAACACCCCCCAACGTTGCAGATAAACAACCACTAATCGCTCCAATTGCTCATCATCCAACGGCTGGTCCGGTAATGGGGCTCTGGTAGATTCAACATCACGCTGACGATAAAGCAAAGACCATCTGCCGGCATCTTCAACACCAAACATTGCCTTGCGGTTACGACGGCTTTTACCACCGGGCTTCCGATCATTGGGTGTAAGCAGGGCGCGCAATCCGGTAAAACTGTCGCTGGTAGCCTGTCCCAGGCTCACCAGTTCAGCCAGTCCCTGTTCTATCTGTGTTCGTAACAGCCCGGTTCTGGTCTGGATGTCAGAAAAAAAACTGGCACCGAATTTCTGTAAATCCTGTGCCACCAGTGCTGCTTCATGACCCGGTATCACGGCTTCCGAATTGCTATGGGTATTACCGGATAATGCCTGCCAGATATCCAGATTTTCCCGACTCGAAAGAATAATTGGCGTACTTCTAATAGGCCCGGCTTTCTTTCTGTCTTCTCTTGGGCCATTACTTGATGGTTTGGTATATCGACCCCAGGCTACCTTTCCACTGATACACATAACATCCAACCAACTGGGGTCGTAATCCTGAATACGAGCAGGGAAAATATCTGCCTCCCAGGCGGCTGCCGGTGCCGCTATGCCGTCCAGTAAAGCCAACGAAGATTGCAGCCGGGTCTGTCCATCCATGAGAAAGCGGGGAGCCTGGGGTTCCATAACATCAATTTCGAGCTGCAACTGATGTAACTGGAAAAGAAACTGCATGTAATGTTGTATTGACACCGGTTTGATTGCTTTTCGATGAGCATCAATGGTGTAGCGGTGAATTCGTTGCAGCAATCGCCGCTCACACCATTCAACTTCAATATCTCCCTTGCCACCAGGAGGTGTAAATTGTCCCTGGAAAACAAATCCTTCAACTTCCAATGCCAGCAACGCGGCTTCTACTGAACGGCAAGTCAGGCCACTATTGTGAATCAGCTGATTTACCGTTACCGGGCCCAGGCCCTCCAGTCGACCGCGCATAATCTCGCGAATTGCATCCTCCCTCTGCCAGGATTGCCTCTGGATAGAAGCGGGCAAATCGGGTGAGGGCGTAAATACGGCGTCTGTAAATACAGATTCGAAACAGGGAAAACGTTCTGCGGCAATCCACAGGTTCACAGTCCCTGTCCGCAATTGACAGGCTCGGTTTTCATTCACCAGGGCTGTCATTAAGTCCTGGTAGCTGCAATCGATGACTTCGCCATCGGATATATAGGCAAGACTCAGCAGCGCATCGTGAAGTTCGTCTGAAGTTCTGACAAGGGGCCAGGCCTGCTCTTTAACCGCCGTTATGGCAGCGCCATCAAGTAACGCCAGATTGCCGGTTTCAGCCGGGTCCAGCCAGCGGCGGTTTTTGATAGCGTTGGTACGACGCTCCTCAAAGGGCGCATCATCGAGAAATGCATAAGGACGCGCGTTAATAATCTCCTGGGCGAAAGGCGACGGCTCCCTGAGATCTTTTGCTACCAGGGTCAACCGATTGTTTTCAATAGCACTGATTAGTTCAGTCAATTCCTCTATATCCATGGCTTCGGTAAGACAGTCATGGATAGTCTGGTTAACCAGGGGATGATCAGGAATTTCCCGCTTGCCCTGTATGTTTTCAAAACAGGCTATCTGATCCGGAAATACGTAGGCCACCAGATCTTCGGCATCCATTCGTTGAAACTGCGGCGGTACCCTTTTACCAGCGCGATTGCGTTGAATAGCCAGTGACCGGGTTGCATTCCAGCGCCACCTTACTTCAAACATGGGGGCATCCAGTAATGCCTGTTCCAGAACGTCCCGCAGACTCGCAGCCTGCAAATAATTAAAAACTTCATCAAGAGGGAAGCTGTGCACAGAGCCCAGGGATATTACGATACTGTCTTCGTTTGCCGCCGCCAGCAATTCGAAGTTGAAACTCCGGCAGAAGCGTTTGCGCAATGCCAGGCCCCAGCCCCGGTTGAGACGACTGCCAAAGGGAGAATGGATGACAACATGCATGTCCCCGATCTCATCAAAGAATCGCTCCATTACCAGGGTTTCCCGGGTTGGCATGGTTCCCAGTGCCTGCATGCCAGACTGAAGATATTCCACCAACTGTATCGCCGCAATTTGAGATATGCCTGTTTTGTCGACGACCTGTTTTATTGTTTGCTCGAGAGATGTATCGAGCAAACTCTCCGCTATAAGTGTCCTGATATTTGCCACCGCCTCGGATAGCTCGCGCGTGCGACCTGGCCCCTCACCAAACCAGAACGGAATAGTTGGAGCCATTCCCTGCGCATCTCTGACTCTTACTTTCAGTCCATCAATTCGCAGCAACTGCCAGCTATGGGTTCCCAGAGTAAAAACATCGCCCGGCAGAGCCTCAAGAGCGAAATCCTCGTTCAGGCTTCCCACCACGATATCATCAGGATCAAGCACTACCTGGTAATCAAACATATCCGGGATTGCACCGCCGTTAGTGAGGGCAACCAACCCGCTGCCCCGTCGCGGACGAACCCGATTGTTAATCAAGTCAAGATGGAGATGAGTGCCACGTCGCCCGCGCCGGGTCGTATATCCTTCCCCCAGCATTTTTACAATATCAAGAAACTCTTCCCGCTTCAGATTGCGATAGGGATAAGCGTTGACGAATAGTGTATACAATTGATCAAGGCCATAAGCCTGATCAGGCTGGTCGTCGGCTGCTCCCGGGGCAGAAACTTCCGCCACTATCTGCTGGCACAGGATGTCTACCGGCTTATCGGGCATAACAATCCGATCCAACTCGCCCTGAACCACGCTATGCAGCAAGGCTGTGCACTCGACAAGGTCATCCCTGGTCAGGGGAAACAAAACCCCCTTGGGGGTCCCGGTAACGGAGTGTCCACTACGCCCGACCCTTTGCAAAAACGTGGCGATGCTTTTCGGCGAAGAGAACTGCACCACCAGGTCAACCGATCCTACGTCGATGCCAAGTTCCATTGATGCCGTAGCCACCAGGACTTTCAAGTTCCCGGACTTGAGTCGCTGCTCGGCATTGTGCCGGTGATCCTTGCTCATGCTGCCGTGATGTGAGCACACACTTCCCTCGCCAAGCCTTTCTGTCAGGGCCAATGCCAGTCGCTCAGATAAGCGACGGGTATTTACGAACACCAGCGTGGTGTCATGAGATTCGATTAACTGCACCAGTCGCTGGTAAAGTTCATCCCAGACTTCGTTGCTCATTAACGCGGTAAGTGGTGAGCCTGGCACCTCGAGACTCAGGTCGAGCTCCCGACGATGGCCGGTATTTACGATGACACAATCTGCTTTTTCATCGTGCACATTGTTATTACCAACCAGGTAACAGGCCACCATTTCCACCGGCTTCTGAGTCGCCGACAGGCCGATCCTCTGTAAAGGATTTGCCACCAGCTTGTCCAGCCGTTCCACGCTCAGGGAAAGATGTGAGCCTCTTTTGTCACCCAGCAAGGCATGAATCTCATCAATAATCAGGGTGTTTACATTACGTAACATGTGGCGGCCGCTGGCACTGGTCAGCAGCAGATAGAGAGATTCCGGTGTTGTAACCAGTATATGGGGAGGATTTTTCGCCATTTTCTGGCGTTCATTTTGCGGCGTATCCCCGGTTCTGACAGCGACTCTGATGTCCACCGGCGCATGCCCCTGTAGATGCAGTTGCTCTGCTATGCCATCAAGGGGCACTTCCAGATTTCTATGGATGTCATTACTCAGCGCCTTGAGCGGAGAAATGTAGACTACCTGTACACCGTCACTGAGATTATTGTCCATGCCCCGCTCAATCAGAGAGTTGATCACGGCATAGAAGGCTGCGAGGGTCTTTCCGCTTCCCGTTGGAGCGGATATCAGCGTGTGCTTACCGGCCTGTATGGCGGGCCAGGCATCCCGCTGGGCAGGCGTGGGCAGGCGTGGGCAGCCCAACCTGCTCCTCAAACCAGGTTCTGCATACAGGACTAAAATCACTCAAAGGCATAGGAGCGGCCACCGATAGCTATCTTTGATGTTGCTCAGTAAGTCTATAACGATTTACCCACTGGCTTAAACCTGTTCGTCACTCAGCAGCAGAACCCTATGCACGTAGACTCGGGCATATTGGGGTTTTTATCAGTTTAGCAGCAGGGCATTTACTTCAGCCAGAGTTGTAATTCCCCGAAAGGACAGCATAATAGGCCTCACAATGCGTACGAGTGAGTTCTACCTATGGCCCGATTCCTAAATTCCAATCTTCCCGACCGAGTGAAAGAAAATCTCGGGCTGTTCTGGCGTGAAAATCGGCAATTCGTTTTTATGCTTTGCTGTATCGTCTTCTTTAAAACTGCTATCGCCGATCTCAGCTCAATTTCCGGAGCCTCCATGCAGCCAACTCTGCTGGACGGTGACAAAGTCTGGGTTAACAAGCTCGCCTATGATGTAAAAATTCCCTTTACAGAGATAACCCTAGCTTCTGTGTCGGATCCGGAGCGCGGCGATATCGTAATTATAGATTCGGCGGCGGCTGACAAACGGCTGGTTAAGCGCATAGTGGGAATCCCCGGTGATACAATTTATTTACAGGATAATGCCCTGGTGATTAATGGCCAGGCGGCAAATTATGAAGTGGTGACCGAGGAAACAAACTCCATGATCATAATTGAAGAATTGTTGGAATTCAGCCACCAGGCCAAACTGTCACGCAATTCCTTTAGTCGCACCTCCCGCAGTTACGGCCCCATCGAAGTCCCCTCCGGCAAGTATTTTGTACTTGGTGATAATCGGGATAACAGTGCCGACAGTCGAGTTTACAGTTTTATACCCAGGGCTGAACTCATAGGCCGTTCAAGTTCTGTGGTGTTCTCCCTTGATTCGGACAAAAGATATATGCCTCGCCGTGACCGATTTCTTGCCGCTCTGCAATAAGACCGAATCATCCATAGCAATCCCTGGCGTTATGTATTCCAACACAAGGAATTAGTTACCGCAGTTCGTTTCCTAAAATATATTCAACTTTGTCCTATTTCAAATAAACCTAATTGGAACGATCTTTCGTTAATAGATCGGGATCAGGAAATCATCGATACGTACGAGTGCTTGAAGGCCGTACTATCACCATACAATTCCGTTTGGCGTTCTAATAAAATTAATAGCGCATGTTTAAGGAGAGAGCCTTGAAGACATTGGGTAATATTTTATGGCACATTCCCTTCTTAGGCTTTGTTAGTGCAATAGCCGTTTATGTGCTCGGACTCCTATTGACTGTGACAGTGATAGCGGCTCCGATAGGTTTGGGACTTATGGAATTCGGTAAATTTCTATTCTGGCCATTTGGCCGTGCCATGATCAGCAAAAAGGAAATGAATATAGAACAAAATCCTGTATGGAAAACGTACTCAACTTTAGTCATGATTTTGTATTTTCCGTTTGGGTTAATTCTTGCTTTTTTAGCCGTCTTTCAGGTGGTTGGTCTCTTTATCAGTATCCTCGGAATACCAGCAGCCCTGGTGATAGCAAAATCTCTCGGCACATATCTAAATCCAGTGAACAAAAAATGTGTAAATTCCGCTATTGTGGATGAGCTGGAAAGGCGAAAAGCACAGAAAGTTATTGATAGAGCAAATTTAAAGTAAGAAAAAAGAACAATTAAAGAACAATTTGGACACCCACAAATATAACCACCTAACCTCTTGTTTTTATTGATGGTAATTTACAGGTATCTGTAATATACCACCGTATTATTCGGCTGATAGTGGTGTGACTGAGCTACGGATAACCTCCAATTAGCTAGTCAAATTTGGAGGGAGTTCCTTGATGTATAGATCGTGCTTAGAGTAGGGAATTTCAATATCGTGCTGAATAAACTGGTGATAGATTTCGCAATTTAGTGCATCCACTACAGTGCCACGTAGAACTGGTTTTCTAATCCAGACCAGCAAGTCAAAATCCAGACTCGATGCCCCGAACAAGCGAAACCGCACTTTCGGTTCGGGATCTTCACAAACCAGTTCATTTGCTCGACCTATATCCAACAGGATTTTGCGAACCTTATCGATGTCAGACCCATAGGCCACACCGACGGAAATCTGACAACGAAATTTTTCATAGGGACCACCGGATTCGTTAGTGATTTTGGAATTGCCCATGACTGAATTAGGGACAGTTAACTCAACATCGGCACGGGTCAGAATACGGGTACTTCTAATTCCGATATGTGTCACCTCTCCGCGTTCGCCAGTATCAAGTACGATAAAATCACCAATTTTAAAAGGGGCATCGGCCATGATAAATACGCCGGAAAACAAATTTGCCAGAGTATCTTTAGCCGCGAATCCAACTGCTATCCCCACTATGCCAGCGGAGGCCAGCCAGGCGGTCATGTCGATACGCCAGACTGAGAATAGAAAATAAACCGACAACGCTACTATGATGATGCTGATCAGATTCAAAAATAGGGGAAGGGTCTGGGTATGAATTATTTTTATTCTTTTTTCATTCCTGGAAATTCCGGTCAACAAGATGCGATTGGCGCGTAGAAAGAAAGTGGTCCACACCACCAGGGCAATAGATTGAAGTATCGAAAAACTGATATCGAGGGTCAGCTGCGGTGGCGACAGAATCAGAATTGCGCTGGCTAACCCCAGTAACAGGATACTGTTATAGATTGGCGAGTGGAGTAACTCCAGCACATGATCATCAAGAGCAAAGCGAGTCTTACGCGCCAGCTTGTTCAAACCACTGATGATGACACGGTTAAAAAACCAGGCCGCCACGAAAGACAGGAGTACGGCCAGCATCGCTTGTATATAGAGATTATCACCAAAGATAGTTAAAGCCGGTAAAATGAAGGACTGAAATTCCTCAAACATAGTTCTTGCCCACTAATGAAGTAACAGATTCCAAGGTTCAGTGTACTTGAATATAACCCATATCCAAGCCGTCTTTTTAGTTTCAGTAGCTTGGAAAACACAGTATTATGCTGGCCAAAGCCTGAATTCCCGTTTGTTTATCAAAAATATATGGCATTCCTATTGTAATAAAACAAAGTGTTTTCCCGGTCTACTCAGCTACTCGTTAACTGGGCGCAGCCGAACATTTTATTAAATTTCGAGGAGAGAAAATAATGCAGAGCATGTTTCGACTTCCAAACCTGATGACTGCACTGCTTGTCATTGCCTTCAGCCAGGTCGCCCTGGCCCAGGATTATGTCTGGGCGCCGGATTTTCCCGTAGGCGCCAGCATTGTGGCCATTGAGGCCGCCGATCAAAACGGTGATGTTAAAACCTTTGATGACCTGAAGGGCGAAAAAGGCTTGTTATTGCTACTCAACCGCTCCTTTGACTGGTGACCATTCTGTAAAGCTCAGCTCGTGCAGCTGACAGAGATTCAGGATCAGTTTCTGGCTATGGGTATTAATATCGCCACAATTACCTACGACTCCGTTGAACTATTAAAAGAAGTGCAAGAAGACCAGGATATCAAGTTTACGTTGCTACATGACGAAGACGTTAGCCACGTTAATGCCCTGGGAATCCGCAACCTGGATTATGATCCTGGAGATCGTGCTTACGGGATTCCCTATCCGGGCATCTTCCTGATAGATCCAGATGGTGTGATCCGCCACAAGTTTGCCGAAGAAGGTTTCCGCATCAGGCCTGATTTTGCCAATGTGCTGGAAGCGGCCGCAAGTATGTAATCATTTTTCGAGATATTAAAAAACAGGAGGCCATGCTTCCTGTTTTTATTTGAGTAAAAAAAGTACCTTCGGGCTCCGTAACAAAAAGGAAAAACAATTTGCGACCTGTATTGTTAAATGGGCCAGTCAAATTCCTCCGACTAATATTCTTGCTTCTGACTATTGGCTCTGGCTCGATATCCTCTGAGTCGGTGGCGCAGCAATCGAATATCGATTACCAGATTCCACGAATTACTGACCTGCCCGAGATTGATGGCAATATTGGTGAATTGGAATGGGCTGCCGCCACCCGCGTGATGCTCAATATTGAGACCAACCCGGGAGAAAATATCCCCTCCAGTGTGACCTCCGAAGCACTGATCATGGGTGATGGAGAAACGCTGTATGTTGCTTTCATTTCCTTCGATCCCGACGTTACTGAAATCCGGGCCTACTACCGCGATCGTGATGATGTGCGCAACCACGACCAGGTGGGAATCGTGCTGGACACCTTCAATGATGAGCGGCGTGCCTACGAGTTTTTCGTCAATCCATTCGGGGTTCAATTGGATGCCATCAATGATGATGTTAACAACGACTATGACCACTCGTGGAACGCCATCTGGGACAGTGCTGGCAGAATTAACGACGACAACTACACCGTTGAAATAGCCATTCCGCTAAAACAATTACGGTTTGACCAGAGCCTGGCTCAACAAACCTGGGGCATAAACTTTGTCCGCCGTTATCCCCGAGGCCGCGACTACCAGATCAGTGACAGCGCCAGGGATCGTAATATTTCCTGCTACCTGTGCGATATCAGTAAGGCCCAGGGATTCGAAAACCTTGAAAGAGGAAGAAACCTGGAAGTTGTGCCCACCCTCACCACCACTGTGGTAGAAACCCGTGACCCGGTGTCGGGCAAATGGGAGCGGGAGAATCTGGATCCCGATGGCGGACTGGATGTGCGCTGGGGTATTAACCAGAACCTGTATTTAAATGCCACCCTGAACCCCGACTTCTCCCAGGTGGAGGCAGATAGAACCCAGCTGGATACCAATACCACCTTCAGCCTTTTCATTCCAGAGCGGCGAACTTTCTTCCTGGACGGTGCCGACTATTTCAATAGCTACCTGAATGTTGTTCACACCAGAAATATTAGTGACCCTGACTACGGCACCAAGCTCACCGGCAAATCCGGCAATCATTCCTATGGCCTGCTGGCAGCAAACGATACCAGCACCAGCTTTCTGATTCCCGGTAGTCTCGGTTCCAGTGTTGGCTCCCTCGGTGACGTTGAAAGCGACATCTCGGTGCTGCGTTACCGCTACGATGTGCTGAATAATTCCACCATCGGCGCCATAGTCACAGACCGGCAGGCTGATGGTTACAAAAACACTGTTACCGGCGTTGACGGGGTGTTTCAGCTAACTGACAGCGACACCCTGAGCATACAAAGTCTGCACTCTGAATCCGAATACCCCCTGGCTATCCAGACCCAATTTGGTCAGCTGGCCAATCTCAGTGACGATGCACATGTAGTGAACTTCCGACATCGGGACAGCCGCTGGGATGGGTTTGCCACCTACGTTGACTATGGCAAGGATTTTCGCGCCGACCTTGGTTTCATCAACCAGGTGGACTATCGCAAATTTACCATTCGGGTCGGCCATACCTGGCGCTGGGATGACGATAATTTTTTCAGTCGCATCTGGTTTGCAGGAGACTGGGACAAGACTCTTGATCAGTCCGGGCTTAAGCTGGAAGAAGAGATCGAGTTTTTTATCGAAATGGACAGTCCCCTACAATCACGATTGAAAGGCTTGTTTGGTGCCAGCCAGACCTATTTCAACGGTAAGTATTTTGACGAACAATTTAATCAGCTTCGATTGAACTTCAGACCTAACTCGGACCTGTTTCTTAATCTCTATTTTCGCCTGGAAGACGTGGTGGATTTCGCCAATACCCGCCTCGGCCGATCCGTACGTATAGGCCCCGAGGTAACTTACAATTGGGGCCCACACCTGCAAATTAATCTTGATCACACACTGCAGAGGTTCGACGTGGACGGCGGCAGATTATTTACCGCCAAGCTTACCGATGCGAGGATTAACTACCAGTTCACCACCCGCAGTTTTCTGCGTTTTACTTTGCAATACACAGACAAAGATCGTGATCAGTCTCTCTACGTAAATCCAGTACAAAGTCGATCCAAAACCCTGGCTACCCAGTTGCTGTACAGTTACCGGCTGAACGCGGCTTCTCGCTTTTTTATTGGTTACTCGGATGCGGGTTTTCAGGACGATGATCTCGACTCCATCGAGTCAACCAATCGCACCATCTTTGCCAAGTTGAGTTATGCCTGGCAGCTTTGAGCTTGTGAAAAGACTGGATCAACAGTTACACTAGACCGATGATTTTCTGCCACTATAAATCCTGAATCCGTGGGCCTTCAAACTTCTCTTTATCAAAAACACCTTGATGCCGGCGGCAAGATGGTCGACTTTGCCGGATGGGACATGCCCATCAATTACGGCTCCCAGATTGCAGAACATACGCTGGTACGAGAACACGCCGGAGTTTTCGACGTGTCACACATGACCGTTGTGGATATATCCGGCGAGGATGCTCTGAGCTACCTGCAATACCTTCTGGCCAATGATGCAGGGAAACTTGATGCCGTGGGCCGCGCGCTCTACAGCGCCATGCTCAATGAAGAAGGCGGGGTCATAGACGATCTCATAGTCTACCGACTTGAACAGGGCTATCGACTGGTGGTCAACTGTGCCACCCGTGAGAAAGACCTGAACTGGATGGCTGCACAAGCGGGTGAATTCAAGGTTGTGATTAAAGAGCGGCCTGACCTGGCCATTCTGGCGGTACATGGCCCGGAATCCATTGAAAAAGTATGCAGTATTCTACCGTCGCCGCAACGGGATACAGTGCGTGGGTTGGGGAATTTTCGTGGGGTTGAGTTGCCGGATAACTGGTTCATCGCACGCACGGGTTACACCGGAGAAAAGGGCCTGGAGTTGATGTTCCCCCGGGCACTGGCTGGGCAAATCTGGGACACTCTACTGGGGTCTGGAGTTCAGCCAATCGGCCTTGGAGCAAGGGATACCCTGCGACTGGAAGCTGGGATGAACCTTTATGGCCATGACATGGATGAATCTACTTCCCCGCTAGCTGCCAACATGGAGCAGACCATCGCCTGGACGCCTGAGTCCCGAAAATTCATCGGTAGTGAAGCGCTCGCTCGACACAAAAAGCTGCAAGCGCAGGGTGGACTTCCCGAACTTACAGGGCTGGTACTGGAATCAAGAGGTGTGTTACGCGAAGGCCAGAAAGTAATTACCGACAAGGGCGAAGGTATCATTACCAGTGGTGGTTTTTCTCCCACATTGAAGCATTCAATTGCATTGGCTAGAATCCCGGTTGAGAGCAAAAACTGCCAGGTGGATCTGCGGGGGACTCTGACACCGGTCAGGATTGTTACACCAAGTTTTGTCCGGTTTGGCAAGAAGGTCTTTCAATAACACCCGAGCCATAACCACACACGTATCACGAGGCAACCCAATTGAGCACATATCCTGATGACCTGAAATATGCCAGTTCCCATGAGTGGGTCAAAATTGATGATGATGGCATTGCAACAGTGGGCATTAGCGACCATGCACAGCAAGCCCTTGGTGATATTGTTTTTATAGAATTGCCCGAACTCAATACCGTAGTGGCAGCCGGGAACGATATAGCCGTGGTGGAATCCGTTAAGGCGGCATCGGATATTTACACGCCTATATCCGGTGAGGTGATCGATATTAATGAAGCGCTGGTTGACGCGCCGGAAATAGTCAATTCCGATCCCTATGAGCAGGGCTGGTTATTCAAACTTAAGCCCAGTGATGAGGCCGATCTGGATGAGCTAATGGATGCAGATACCTATAAGGAAATGTGCGACGAAGAATAGCTATTAAGAACAAACAATTTTACAATTCAGCGTAACTTTATTGGCAAGGGGTTCGGCAAATGTCGGCCCTTTTTTATTTCCCGGATTGAGATGAATAAAGCTGAATCTTCAACACCCTGCCCGATCAATTCCCTCGATGATCTGCAAAACCCGGAAGAATTCATTCATCGGCATATCGGTCCGGATGACGCGCAAATCAGCCTGATGCTAGAGACGCTGGGCCTTGATTCACTGGATGATCTAATTGCAGCAACAGTCCCTGAATCCATCCGGCTTGATGATCCGCTGCAGCTGGGTCCTCCCATGGATGAAAGTGCGGCGCTGACCAGACTGAAAGCCCTGGCCAGTAAGAACCAGCCGACCCGATCCTACATCGGTCTTGGCTATTACGACACCATTACGCCAAATGTAATTCTGCGCAATGTGCTTGAAAACCCTGGATGGTACACGGCCTATACACCCTACCAACCTGAAATATCCCAGGGCCGCCTGGAATGTCTGTTGGCCTTCCAGCAGATGATTCTGGATCTAACGGCCATGGACCTGGCTAACGCATCGCTGCTCGATGAAGCCACCGCAGCGGCCGAAGCAATGGCACTGGCAAAGCGGGTCAGCAAGAACCGCAAGGCCAATGATTTTTTCGTGGATAATCAGTGCTTACCACAGACTATTGATGTCATTAAAACAAGGGCCCAGTGTTTCGGTTTTAACCTGATAATAGACAAACTTGAGGCCATGCCGGGCAGCGGTCTATTTGGCGCTATTTTCCAGTACCCTTCGGTAACAGGAGAAGCCAGGGATCTCTCATCCAGCATTGAGTTGCTGCATCAACAAAATGCCATCGCTGTTGTGGCGGCTGACCTGATGAGCCTCGCACTTCTTAAGCCACCGGGTGAGGCGGGGGCCGATGTAGTGGTGGGTACCAGCCAGCGATTCGGAATACCCATGGGTTACGGTGGCCCCCACGCCGCTTATTTTGCTACCCGTGATCGATTTAAAAGAGCCGTCCCTGGACGAATCATTGGCGTATCGGTGGACAGCCGTGGCAAACAGGCCTTCCGTATGGCTCTGCAGACCCGCGAGCAACATATACGCCGGGAAAAGGCCAACAGCAATATCTGCACCTCCCAGGTTCTGCTGGCCGTTATTTCCGCGCTCTATGCCATGTATCACGGCCCACAGGGCATTAAACGTATTGCAACGCGAATCCACCGCCTCACTGCCATTCTTGCATCGGGCCTCATCAGCAAGGGCCTGAAACTTCAGCACCGGCACTTCTTCGATACCCTGACACTTAATGTCGACGGTACACAATTGGCATCCATCAAAGCCCGGGCAGAATCAGCCGGTGTGAATCTCTGGTATGGCGATGGCAGTATCAGCATCAGTCTTGACGAATGTACCCGTGGTGAAGATATCAGCCAACTGTGGCAAATTTTGCTGGGCAGCGGTGGCGAAGATTTATCTGTCCAGGCGCTGGATGAATCCCTGCAATCACAGAGCGGCCCTGGCTTTATACCGGCGCACATGTGCAGAGAGTCTTCTTATTTGCAACATCCCTGGTTCAACAGTTACCACAGCGAAACAGAGATGCTCCGGTATCTGAAACGGCTGGAGAACAAGGATATTTCACTTACCCATTCCATGATCCCCCTCGGTTCCTGCACCATGAAGTTGAATGCCAGCACCGAGATGATTCCGGTTACCTGGCCGGAATTCAGCAAGCCCCATCCATTTGTCCCCAGGGAACAAGCCCTGGGTTATCAACAGATGATCGAAGAGCTGGCGCAGATGCTGAAGGAAATTACCGGCTTTGATGCCATTAGTATGCAACCCAACTCCGGAGCCCAGGGGGAATATGCCGGGTTGCTGGCGATCAGAAAATACCTCGACAGCAAGCAGCAGCAACACCGCAATATCTGTCTGATTCCCCAGTCCGCACACGGGACCAATCCCGCCAGTGCCCAGATGATCTCAATGCAGGTTGTGGTTGTACGCTGTGATGACAGTGGCAATATTGACCTGGAAGACCTCAAAACCAAGGTGGAATATCACGCCGATAACCTGGCGGCCCTGATGATTACCTACCCATCTACCCATGGGGTTTATGAAGAGTCTGTTACCGAAGTGTGTAAAGTGATACATGAACATGGTGGCCAGGTGTATATGGACGGTGCCAATCTCAACGCCCAGGTGGGTATCGCCAGACCCGCAGACATTGGTGCCGATGTTTCCCATGTTAATCTGCATAAAACTTTCTGCATCCCCCACGGTGGTGGTGGCCCTGGCATGGGACCCATTGGAGTAAAGGAACACCTGGCTCCTTTCCTGGCGAACCATGCGGTGATTAAACTGGATGGGCCACGACAGGATAATTCTGCCGTGGCGGCGGCTCCCTGGGGTAGTTCGAGCATTCTGCCAATTTCCTGGACCTACATCACCATGATGGGCGCAAAGGGATTGCTGAAAGCGACCCAGGTAGCCATCCTGAATGCCAATTACATTGCCGTTGCCCTGCGTAATTTTTACCCGGTTCTGTATACAGGTCGCAATGATATGGTGGCCCACGAGTGTATTATTGATCTACGCCCTTTGAAACTTGCCTCCGGCATCAGTGAAGAGGACATCGCCAAGCGACTGATGGACTACGGTTTCCATGCTCCCACAATGTCCTTTCCGGTACCCGGCACGTTAATGATAGAGCCTACCGAAAGTGAGTCCTTACATGAGCTGGATCGCTTTATTCAAGCGATGATCAGTATTCGCAATGAAGTGAGCCGGGTGGAATCCGGTGAGCTTGATAGCATCAATAATCCGCTGAAAAATGCCCCTCATACTGTGGCCGATATTCTCGATGAAAACTGGGATAGACCTTATTCCAGGAAAGAAGCGGCCTTCCCCATGAGCCACCTTGAAGACCACAAGGTGTGGCCCGCCGTTAATCGCATCGACAATGTATACGGTGACCGAAACCTGTTCTGCTCCTGCCCGGTTGTTGCTGACTATCAGTAAATATCTCCTGGAAGTCTCTGATCAGCCCTAGAGTATTCTTTCATTAGCTGTAAGTTTTCTTATTTGACTATTGCAGCTTTATAAATTATTCCTAATAATGTTCTCCAGTGATGTGACCGGAGAATAATAATGGCACAGAAAAAAGACACCATTCAGGTCAACCTCCAGGACAGGCCAACTCCCCGCACCCTGCTAATATTTATGGACGGGACCTTCAACGATGAGAACGGTCGTAACAACGACGGTGCCATTACCAATATATACAAAATGTTCTCCTCTTTGTCCGGCCATCATGAGAACACTGATATCCCCCATATAAAATCCACGGCAAAACATCTCGGCCTGTACTTTCGAGGTGTAGGCAATGACGAAGAAAACATAAAATCCATCGGTTTTTACCAGGGCGCATTCGGTGCAGGCGAAAGGAATATTCGCGACCACGCCTACGCATCAATTTGCAAACATTATCGCCCTGGGGATCAGATTTGTATTTTTGGCTTCAGCCGTGGTGCCGCCAGCGCAAGGCTGCTTGCAAGTAAACTGAACGAACACGGTTTGCCAAAAAAAATCACCTTATTTTACCGACAGGCCAAAAATAAAAACACCTCTATAAAGGAATGGTTGTTTACTCACTACAAGGCTGAAGAGGAAGACAGCCGGGACGTGGATATCAGCTTTCTTGGACTGTTTGATACAGTGGGAGCATTTGGCATTCCATTGAAGATAGGCCCCCTGAATTTTCAAAAGATAAACCTGTTCCGCGACCTGACCCTGGCTCCCAATATCAAGAAAGCGGTGCACCTGGTGGCCATTGACGAAAGTCGCGAAGCCTTCGTTCCTACGTTGACCAATTTCAACCAGCGCTCTGAGGAAATATGGATGCCCGGCGTCCACGGCGACGTGGGTGGCAGCTATCACGATTGCCAGTTGGGAAACATTTCTCTGGATCACATGATAAAGAGTCTGCAAGACTCTGTTAAATCACCGGAAGTAACGTTTTCCAAACCCCTGTTCAAGTGGGTGGACTACGATCTTGTACGGGACAATTTTACTATCCACTATCACGGGGATGGCTTCAAAAAGGAACCGCGGGTGATGCAGGTATTAAAACGCGAGAAGCAATCAACATTGCCGGTAATGGTGCATAAGGCGGCGCTCAAGTTCCTTGAGCAGGATAATCTGTGTTATTCACAGCGCCTCAATAGCTTTACCACCCGGGTACCCATTTCCTACGACCCGGTTAACTTGAAAGATCTGGGGAACAATTTCACCAGGGTAAAGTAGCCAGTGAGCACTTTGCAGTATCACCTTGAGTCAACAGCTTTTCAGGCTATGGCGCGCACTTCAGTTACACGACTCGGTAAGCCGGAATGGAGGTGACATCTTTTAACTGCCTTGACTCGCCTGGCTCCATAGACCTGCATAGCAAGTGGAAATCCAGCGCTTAATCGATGTTCAAACAAATGTTGCTCTGTTTCGCTGCTGGTTTTAGCAATGAAATTACGATAATGCTGAAAGCGATTAGGCGAGTGCTTACCAAAATTCCTGTATTGATCATGCATGGTGACTCCGGCTCCGTGACCACCAAAGGCATTAATACAAAAAGCTGACCACCAGTACTCGCCGGGAAAAGAAACCAGTCCGGCCCTAACCGGAGCCAGCTCTATATACTTCTGACATTCCAACACCAGATCATTTCCTTTGATCAGGCTGCTTTTGAATTTTCCTTTCCAGATAGTCCCGCTTCGTTCAAAACGGTTGTTGTAATAACGAACATAGGCATCACTGACAAGCTTCATCAAACCAGGAATTCCTGTGGGTGTTGCGGAGGTCATTAACAGGTGAATTTCATTTGGTAGCAATACAAAACTGTGAAGTTGAACCTGAAAAGCGCCCAGACACTGGGTTAATTGTGTCAGGTATCGGTCATAACAGGCATCATCAAAGAAACAAATGTTTCCGTCATGGCCAAGCAGCGATATGAAGTAAGTTTCTCCCTGCAATAAATATCTTTTCCCTGACCCCATAATTTTCCCTCCCTGGAAATAATCAGTATCAGGTGGCAACCTTCAAGGTGCTTTGAATACGTCCTGTATACCTGTAACCGATCAGTCTGACTAAATTGTAGACCAGGATCTTCAACCGCGCAAAAAACCAGATGAGTTAATTTGAACCTGTTTTGATTGCAAGCGCATTGAAATACCTATTCAAAGGTTCCTTAAGCATATCTGCCTCTCCAATTTCAATGTATGTGAGTACTTACTTAAATGGCATCAATTTGCACGTTGTTGCTGCCTCTTGAATAAAGGTCCAAAGCTCTCTGTTAGTTTGCTGACTATTTCCTGGGTATACCGGTTGCTGCAACAATACAAGTTTGCTGCATGCCTTGCTATAGTGGCCGCCTCGCTCAATAGCCTTCCACCTTTTCATGCACAATAGTTACAGTAATCACATCGCCGGTTTGCTAGATCGCTACCAGAGAGAATTCGAAAAACTGCGGTTACAGGGATCGCCAGTTAGCGCGGTACTTATACACAGTGGCTCGGATAATTTTTATTATGGCGATGATCAAACCGTTCCTTTTCGTGCCTATGGGCACTTCTGCCACTGGCTGCCCATTAACCAGCCGGATCAGATGCTGCTGATTACCCCCGGTGAACGTCCGACCTATTTCCAGGTAATCCCCTCTGATCACTGGTATGACCAGAGTATCCAGAATGCCAGTTGGTGGTGTGACGAGTTCGAAGTGGTGACCCTCACCGAAAGCCAACAGGTAAACGCTTACCTCAAGCACCAACGAGACCTTGCTTTTTTGGGGGAGAATACGGATTTCGCGGCGGCGGCCGGATTTAATAACAAGCAAATAAATCCGCCCCGATTATTACACAGCCTCGATTACTACCGGGCCTACAAGAGCGGTTATGAAATTGAGCAATTGAAGTCAGCCAATAGACAGGCTTTGATCGGGCACAGTTCGGCAAAGAACTGCTTTGAAAATGGCGGTAGTGAATATGATATTCACATGGCCTATCTGCTGGAATGTAATATTATCGAGCAACACAGTCCTTACACTAATATTGTCGCGCTGAATGAAAAATCAGCGATTCTGCACTACCAGCATAAACGCCACAACGCCGACCACAACGCTAAAGATAAAAGCCAGGTGTTACTGATTGATGCAGGATGCCGGGTCAATAATTACTGTTCTGATATCACCAGAACCTCGGTCCGCCCTCACACCCATGACGTGTTCAGGTCATTGCTGGAAGAAATGGAAAAACTGCAATTGAACCTTGTCGATCAGGTAAGCCCCGGCCTTGATTACGTAAAGTTTCACCGAAGCGCACTGGAGTTACTTAATCAGGTTCTGATTGACGGCGATATTATCAACTGCCCCTCGCAGCAGTCCCTGGAACTGGGATTAGCCTCGCTGTTTATGCCTCATGGCATTGGTCATCTACTGGGGATTCAGGTACATGATGCCGGCGGGCATCTGGCTGACCCGAATGGAGGCACAAGACCGCCACCATCGACTTTCCCCTACCTTCGCAATACGCGAATCATGGAAGAAAACATGGTATTTACGGTTGAGCCGGGCCTCTATTTTATTCCCGTGATACTGGACAGGGAGCGAGATTCGGCTATAGGCAAATACCTGAACTGGAAGCTTATTGATGAACTGGTTCCACTTGGGGGAATACGAGTAGAGGACAATGTGCAGGTTAAAACTACGGGTGTTGAAAACCTTACCCGGCAATAATTTCCAATAATTGGTATTAATAGCCGAGTTGTTGTTCGATCACACTGGTGAGTCTACCCAGGCTCCCTTTGTTTGATTCCACTATACCCTTGCCAGCTGTACCCATGGCGCTTCGTTGCCTGGGATCGCCAAGAAGCTGTAATACCTGCCCGGCCAGGTCCTGCTCATTTTCAACCGTAACAAGAGCACCTGCTTCGCGTAGCTGGTTACAGATAGTTTCGAAATTAAACTGCGAGGGACCAACAAGTACCGGTATCCCCAATGCGGCCGGCTCCAAAACGTTTTGGCATCCGGTATTTACCAGAGAACCACCAACAAACGCGATATCAGCCACAGAAAAGTAGAACCACATCTCCCCCATGGAGTCGCCAAGAAGGACCTGGGTCTGAGCTGTGACCGGGGCTTCGCTGCTACGACGAACCAATTCAAGATGATGCTCATCACACAACCTGGCCACCGCGTTAAACCGTTCCGGATGTCTGGGCACCAACTCCAACAATAGCGTGGGCTCCTGTTCCAGGCATTGCCGAAAGGCCGCTATTATTTTTTTTTCTTCTCCTTCCCTGGTGCTGGCCGCAATAAGAACCGGTCGGTTGCTCTGTTTAATCTGCCGAAATATATTCGGTAGATTATCTATTTTAATATCCGGCGGCTCTATTTCAAATTTCAGACTACCAGTAACACTGACTTTCTCTTTATCCGCACCGAGTTCAACAAAACGAATTGAATCTGCTTCTGCCTGTGCCGCAATACAATCAATCTCGCCTAACATTTTTCGCGTGATGGAACTGATCCGCCGATACCCATTGGCTGATTTTTCAGACATTCTGGCATTAGCCAATATAGTCCGGACACCGGCCTTGTGACACTGGTGCAAGACGTTTGGCCACAACTCAGTCTCCATTATTATGAGAACCCCGGGATTAATCTTATGAATAAAACGCCCCATAGCCCCTGGCAGATCGTAAGGAATGTAGGTATGAAAGACACTGTCACCGAATAGCACCCTTACTCGTTCCGAACCCGTAGGTGTCATGGTAGTGACTACGATTGATTTATCAGGATAATTCCGTAATAGATTTTTAATCAGCGGAACGGCTGCCTGGGTTTCGCCAACCGATACGGCATGAACCCAGATTGATTTCTCAGTGCGCTTGAAATCTTTCGGTAAGTCAATAAAGGAAAATCTCTCAGCCCAGCGACGACCATAGGCCGGTGCTTTCAATGACCGATAGAGCAACCTGAGAAGCAACAGGGGAACTGCAAGGTAAAATACAACACTGTAAATTAACCGAATCATTCAGATGGGTACTTTAAAAATTGACGCGCGATACAGGTTAGCTGGTTGGGAATACTCTCGCAGGTCGGTATACTTACGCAAGTTTTCTTCGCCTATAGTTGGCAACCTTTATCTAACGCAATGACTGAACCCGATTCAAATTCCTCCAGTTGCAAGGTTGACATCCTCATCTTTGGTGGAGGTATCGCCGGGCTCTGGTTATTAAACCGACTGCACGACAAAGGTTTCAATGTCATTTTGCTGGAAGCCAAGGCCATGGGAAGCGGCCAGTCCGTCGCGTCCCAGGGCATCATTCATGGTGGCCTGAAGTATGCGCTGAGTGGTTCTGTGTCCACCGCCTCAAATGCTATCGCATCAATGCCGGCACACTGGCGAGCCTGTCTGGACGGGAAAGGAGATATAGACCTGTCTCGATGCAATCTTTTATCCGAACAATATTTCATGTGGTCAGATGGCAGTCTGCGATCAAGATTAAAAACCTTCCTTGGAAGTAAATCGTTACGCGGCAAGATTAAACTCCTTGCAGAGGATCAATATCCACCGTTTTTTGCTGACTGCACTGTACCGGGTTCACTCTACCAACTGCCTGATTTTGTAATTGATACCGGTTCGCTTATCGCATCACTTTCAGCCCCTCATAAAGATAGAATATTTTGCGTTGAGCCGAGTGATATAGAATTTCTGCAGGATAACGGACACGGCCCGGATGGCGTTCGAATCAAAAAAGGCGGCCGTATTGTCGACATTAAATTCCAGCGTAGCGTTTTTGCCGCAGGGGAAGGAAATCTAGGCCTGATGCAGAAAGCCGGGCTTGATTCTCCCGCCATGCAAGTCCGCCCTTTGAACATGGTAATGCTGAGGAAAAAACATTTACCCTTGCTCTACCTGCACTGTATAGGTGACAGTTTTTCGCTCTCTCCTGTTCTCACACTGACTTCTCATGTATGTAAAAACGGCGACGTGGTCTGGTACTTGGGCGGCGAAATCGCGGAATCCGGAGTAGCAAGAAACCGGGATCAACAAATTAGAGCGGCGAGCGAGTTACTGAATAAATTATTCCCATGGCTCAATCTGACAGATGCGCGATGGGAATGTCTGCCTATTAACCGGGCGGAAGGCAAGGCGGCTGGCCAACATCGCCCCGATGCGGCTTTTCTGCAAACCGAATCTCGTATTATGGTGGCCTGGCCCACCAAGTTTACGCTCAGCCCCGCACTGGCCGAGGAAGTGCTGTCAGCACTGGAAATTCAGGCTATTGTCCCCAAATTTTGCCAACCCCCTGAATTACTTTATGATATGTTGCCAACTCCATCCTTGGCACTGTCACCATGGGAGACCCTTTTCGATCATGCTTAAGCATCGACCTTTAGGCCAGACCGGCATCGTCGTTTCCAGTATCGGCCTTGGTACAGTAAAAATCGGCCGCAACCAGGGATTAAAGTACCCCGGCCGGTTTGATATTCCCGACGATAAACATGTAGTGCGCCTGTTGGGTGAAGCTCGAAGGCTTGGCATTAACCTGCTTGATACTGCCCCGGCTTATGGAGAGAGTGAAAAGAGACTTGGTGAGCTTCTTACCAATCGTCACGATTGGATTATCTGTACCAAAGTTGGAGAAGAATTTGATCAGGGAAAATCGACTTTTGATTTCTCATCGAGCCACGTCAAGTTCAGTGTAGAGCGTAGCCTCAAAAGACTGAAAACTGATTATCTGGATATTGTTCTGGTACATTCAGATGGCAATGATGAAGACATAATAAACAAATCTGACTGCTTTGACGCTCTACAAAACCTTAAAGAACGAGGCCTGATAAAAGCCTATGGCATGTCCACCAAAACAGTTGCCGGTGGTCTGCTGGCAGCAGAAAATTCGGATGTAGTAATGGTGACTTACAACCCGGTTGAAATGGTAGATGGATTGGTAATTGACCATGCCGCTCGTTTCGGCACCGGGGTATTAATAAAGAAAGGATTATCCAGCGGTCACCTTATGTCATTAACAGGCGATGACAGCGACTCAGTAGAAGACAGTGTTAGATTTATATTTCAGAAACCGGGAGTCAGCAGCATTGTTGTAGGAACAATTGATCCGGGACATTTAAGAGAAAATGTCAGAGATGCTATCGAAGTGCTTTCCGCTAGCTCATGACCTTATTTATTGTTTTCCTGCAATTTTTCCACAATTGCAGATGTTGAACAATTATCCAAAAACTCCAGCACCTGAACACTTCCACCATAATTAGAAACGTAACCAGCACCCACTACTTCGTCCACCGTGTAGTCACCCCCCTTTACTAGAATTTCTGGCTTAAGCTTTTCTAAAAGTGTTTCCGGGGTATCCTCGGGAAAAGATACCACCCAGTCAACTGCCTCCAGTCCAGCCAACACCGCCATTCGCCTTTCCAGAGGGTTTATGGGACGTCCGGCCCCTTTTAAATTATGCACGGAATCGTCATCATTGACCGCCACAATAAGACGATCGCCCAGCTTACGGGCCTGGGTTAGATAGCCAACGTGACCAGCATGAATGATGTCGAAGCATCCATTGGTGAAAACAATTTTTTCGCCATGAGCACGAGCATCCTCTATAGCAATCAATAGCTGATCAGAGCTCATGACGCCTCGACCTGTCCCCTGTTCGCGTAAAGTCGCTCGACGTAACTCCGGGGCACTGATAGCCGCCGTACCCAATTTACCAACTACCAGGCCTGCCGCCAGATTTGCAAGGGCGGTGGATTCTTCCAGAGAGTCTCCGGCGGCCAGAGCGGCCCCGATGACTGATACCACC
>JAESQX010000201.1 GCA_016764875.1 Gammaproteobacteria bacterium | reverse complement strand
ATTTTGTAATATATCTTTTCAATTTGCGAGGATAATCTGGTAGTTTTTATCCGAAACACCCCACCTCTGGATCGCGCAGAGCGGACGTTACTCACTGGTTTCAGAGCCTATTAGGCGCTTAAAACCCTCCTGAACCACATCTGCAATTGAAAAGCTTGACCTTAGACTCAACTCTAATGTTTTAATCTCCCTCGATGAATCACCAAATCGAAGCCAGTAAAGGTTAAGGAGTGCGATGGTGAGGGAGCGAAATCTTTTCCGTAGGAAAAATTTGGTTCCCTTACCCCTTGAGTCAAATGAAAGGTCAGATACCAATTTTCATACTCCACTCAGGTCAATGAACCAGAATTCGAAGCCAGTAAAGATTAAGGAGTGCGATGGTGAGGGTGCGAAATCTTTTCCACAGGAAAAATTTGGCTCCCTTACCCCTTGAGCCGAAGGAAGGCATAACCAGGAATCCAAAATGCTGAAAATCAGTGAAATAGCCAAAAAAACCGGATTGAGCACCCACACATTAAGGTTCTACGAAAAGCAGGGACTGATCAACGCCAGCCAACGTAGCGAAGCAGGTTACCGCCTTTATGGAGAGGCCGACGTTCGCAAGGCCGAGTTTATTCGTACTGCCAGAAACATAGGCTTTTCCCTGGATGATATTGCCGTTTTGTTATCCATTCGACTGGATAAAGCAAGCCACACATGCCAGGAAGTCACAGATATAGCCAGAGGCAAACTGGACGAAGTGTATGAAAAGATCACAGAGCTAACAGCCATGAAAGCTACCCTGGAGATATTGCTGGCCAGTTGTTGTGGAGGCCCGGAAGACGCAACCCATTGCTCCATAATGGAAGCACTGGATGCCAGTGAAGCCAAACAACAAAGTAGCAGTGGCAACACCGCAACAAACGAGGTATAAGAAATCATGATAGCGACGCTGCTGAATAATTTCTGGAATCTGGTGATAGAAAGCGCCCCGTGGCTACTGGTGGGTTACCTGCTGGCCGGACTTATCAAACAAGTGATACCCAGCAGCTGGGTAGAGAAACAGCTGGCGGAACCCGGAATCATGTCAGTGGTAAAGGGCGCTTTTATTGGCGCACCGCTGCCCCTGTGTTCCTGCGGAGTAATTCCCACCGCCCTGGCCATTCGTAAATCCGGCGCGTCAAAAGGCGCAACTGCCTCTTTTATGGTGGCCACCCCGGAAACCGGAGTTGACTCCATATCCTATTCCTACGCCATTCTGGGGCCGGTGTTTGCCGTGGTCAGGCCAGTGGCTGCTCTCATCAGCGCCATCGTTGCCGGATTACTGGTGCGTGTGATGGATCCCGATGACAACGCCGTAGTGGAACAAAAGGCCTGCAGTAGCGGCTGCAGCTCAAAGGAAGTTGAACCGGCTGACCTTCCAATGAAAGAAAAACTGGTTTCAGCCGTGCAATACGGATACGGCCGCATGATTTCCGATACCGCCAAGTGGCTCACCATTGGTCTGCTGGCAGCCACGGTTATTACCACCTATGTGCCGCCGTCGTTTTTCCTGCAATGGGGTGACGGACTGCTGGCCATGATAGTCATGGTGGTGGTTGGATTGCCCATGTATATCTGCGCCACCGCCTCTACACCGGTGGCCGCCGGCCTGTTATTTGCAGGTGTCTCCCCCGGCGCCGCATTGGTTTTTATGCTCACAGGCCCGGCTACCAACATTGCCACCATGGGGGTTATTCGCGAACAACTTGGTAACCGATCTCTGCTGGCTTATATGATAGGTGTTATCGTTACAGCAATTGTTTGTGGCCTGTTGTTTAACCAGTTGTTTGCTGTGTTTGGCTGGAGTTTGCAGTTAGACATGATGACCTATGGCGAGACCTGGTCCCTCTGGCGTCAGCTGGCTGCTGTGCTGTTAACGGTGCTGGTGCTGCGGGTTTTCCTGCAACCTTTGATGACAAAATTGATTAGCCGAAAAGACCTGAACAATAACGAAATTAACAATGAGACGGTGGATACCGTTGAGGAAGCCCTATGAATAAAATTCAATATACCCTGGTTTCTATTACGCTGCTTGCGACCAGCACCGTAGTATTTGCACAACGTAGCAATGTGCCCCCGCCAGATCTACCAACGCAGCCGTTTATAGTGAGCACGGCGGAAATACCACAGATCAAGGTGGTGCCGGTGGTAACCGGATTGCAGCATCCCTGGGGTATGGTTTTCAGGGATAACGGCGACATTCTGGTTACGGAGCGGGACAAGGGAACAATAAGGATTATAAGGGACGGCAAATTGCTGCCAGAGGATATTTCCGGGGTACCCGAAGTTTATTCAGGCAGCGACCGGGCCGGACTGATGGATATTGAATTGCATCCCGATGACGACAGCATGGTTTTTATGACCTACACCAGGTCATTTGAGCACGAAGGCGAAACAGAACAGACTATCAGCCTGGCCCGTGGCGTACTGGTGGAGAACCGATTAACAGAAGTGGAAGAAATATTTACCGCCAAAGGAGTGGATAGAGGTATAGCGGCTTCCTGGCTCATGTTTACGCCTGATAACAAATTACTGATGACAGTTGGTGGTTCCTATGTGTTTGCAGGCACGCAAGAGTATGCTCAGGATCCCGATACACACTTCGGCAAACTCCTGCGACTGAATATTGATGGAACGCCCGTTCAGGATAATCCATTCATTGATAAGGCTGGCTATCTCCCGGAAATTTATTCCATGGGTCACCGTAACCAGTTGGGCATGGCCTATCATCCCGAGACAGGTGAACTCTGGGCCACAGAAAACGGCCCCCAGGGAGGCGATGAAGCCAATATAATTCAACCAGGCGGCAACTATGGTTGGCCCCTGGCGTCCTACAGCCGAAATTATCGAGGTGATTTCGTATCAAAAACACCCTGGCTGGCTGATTTTACCGGACCCGAAGTCGTCTGGTGGCCGTCCATCGCACCTTCCGGCATGATGTTTTATACCGGTGAGCATTTCCCCGAATGGCAAGGCAACCTGTTTGTGGGTTCCATGATGGAAGGTCGGTTACCGTTGACCGGACATGTGGAACGAATAGTATTTAACAGTCGAGGCCAGGAAATTCGCCGCGAATCAATGCTCACCGGGTTGAAGCAACGAACTCGCGATGTCAGGCAAGGACCCGATGGTTACATTTACGTACTGACTGACGAAGAAAACGGTGCCTCACTGCGACTAGAGCCAGCGGAGTAAGCGTTAGCAATCTAAAGCTTCTTTTAATGGGATAAATCGAAGCCAGTAAAGACTAAGGAGTGCGATGGTGAGGGTGCGAAAT
>JAESQX010000021.1 GCA_016764875.1 Gammaproteobacteria bacterium | reverse complement strand
TTTCTACCAACAGCCGTTGGATGTTGTCCGCCGAAAGCAGGCTTTCCGCCACAACAACTATGGCGTTACCGGCACCGTCAACCTGGGTCGGGTGCAATACAGACACCCCGGCCAGAGCGGCCACTACACTGATCAGCACCACAGCCAGAATGCACCAGAGAAATATAAATACCGGGTCAGGAAGTTTGTTGCCGGAGCGTTCAACCCAGGCCAGAAAACCTTTCATCTCTTGTGCGTGTTCTTGAGCTGTATCGGTCATGGTGTTTCTAGTCTCTTTATTGTTATTGGAGGCCGTGATGGTGATTGTTTTCTATTAGCGCAATAAACGGAAAAATACCCGTACGTCATTCAAATAGAGTTCCGGTTGTTCCAACGCGGCAAAGTGTCCACCCTCCGGCATCACTGTCCAGTGAATCAAATCATAGGAGGCTTCAGCCCATGAGCGTGGTGTTATAAATATCTCCGCCGGGAATAAGGCCGCTCCGGTTGGCACATCTATATAGGTAAGGGGATTCTGTACCGGATTTCTGCGGCTCTCATAATAGATGCGTGTCGAGGAGGTAATACTCCGGGTAAACCAGTAGATTGACACGTTGGTGAGTAGTTCATCCTTGGTAAAAATGTCATCAAGGTTGCCATCGCTACCCTGGGGTAAATCCGCCCAGCCATGGAATTTTTCCACGATCCAGGCTGCCAGCCCGGCGGGGGAATCATTCAGAGCATAGCCCAGAGTTTGTGGTTTGCTACCTTGAATCTGTTGATAAGCGCGCTCGTTCTGCATGTATTCTGCTCTGGCCGCGCGTGCCACACTCTCTTCAGGGGTAACCGCGTTTTTCTGTGCTTCGTCTTCAGGTGGGCCAGCCAATACAAAGTTGGTATGCAGGCCGATGAGACGCTCGGGATAATTGTTGGCCAGAAACCGGTTTATGATGGCACCCCAATCACCTCCGGCTATGGCGTATTGCTCATAACCAAGTCGCTCCATTAGCGCCGCCAGTAAATGGGCTATTTTTTCAGGGCCATAGCCAGGGTCGGTAGGCATATCGGAAAAAGCAAAGCCGGGCAGGGATGGTGCGATGATATGAAAGGAATCCGATGCATTGCCACCGAAGGCCTCCGGGTCGGTTAAAGGCCCAATGATCTTGGTAATTCACTCACCGAACCGGGCCAGCCATGCACGATCATCAACGGAATCGCGTCGGGATTTTCCGACCGCTGATGAATAAAATGCATATCCAGACCTTCGATCCGGGTTTTGAACTGATCAAACTGGTTCAGCGTGGCTTCCTGTTTACGCCAGTCGAAATCGTTCTCCCAATAGTCCAGTAACTCGCTGATGTAAGCGATATCAGCACCGTATTCCCAGCTGGTGTTGTCAAGCTGATCTGGCAGCCTGGTTCGGGCAAGTCTCTGCCTGAGGTCGTCAATTTCCTGATCAGACACCGCAATAGTAAATTCTCGGATACTGGTATCTGACTGGGCCAGTACAGCACTAACAGGAGCCAGCAAAAATGTTATTACGATCAGTAGACGGGTGAACATGGCAATCTCCTTGGTAGCCGCTCAGGGCTGCCAGTTTTTCAGAACAGATTCGAATATCGTCAATGCCTCGTCAATCTCATTCTGGCTTACATTTAAGGGGGGTAAAAAACGAATACTGTTATTACCGGCTTTAACTGACAGGAGCCGCTGTGTTGTTAAAGCCGCCATCAGCTCTGAATTATTAACCTTGCAGTTAATGCCTATCATCAAACCAGCCCCGGTAATATCCTGCAATAAATCCGGAAACCGCTCAACCAGTTCCTGCAAGCGT
The DNA here is from genome assembly GCA_016764875.1 of Gammaproteobacteria bacterium. Taxonomy (GTDB): domain Bacteria; phylum Pseudomonadota; class Gammaproteobacteria; order Pseudomonadales; family Pseudohongiellaceae; genus NORP240. The sequence continues at coordinate 6,324 of JAESQX010000021.1, read as the reverse complement.
TGGTGGAGGTAATTGGCGCGGGAGTTAATCTCATCCATAAAGCCGGGCGCGGTAATCTCGTCAAGTACGGCGTTTGCCACTGCGCTGGCTAATGGGTTCCCCCCGAATGTACTGCCGTGAGTTCCGGCGACCATGGCGGCTGCCGCTTTATTGCTGGACAGGCAGGCACCAATTGGAAACCCGCCACCGAGGCCTTTGGCCGATGCCAGGATGTCCGGAGTAATGCCCGATTGCTGGTAGGCAAACAGGCTGCCGGCCCTGGCTAGGCCACACTGGACTTCGTCGAACATCAACAGCAGATCATGACTGTTACAGATATCCCGCAGTTGCTGGAGATACTCTTTTGAGGCAATGCGAATTCCCCCTTCGCCCTGGATAGGCTCAATTACAATGCCGGCGGTATCCTCAGTGATGGCCGCCGCCATTGCGGCACCGTCGCCAAACGAAACCTGGTCAAAGCCGGCATCACCAACCAGAAAACCTTCCATATGTAACGGGTTTGCAGAGGCGGCAATAGGCGCCAGGGTACGGCCATGGAAGGATTCGCTGAGTGCAATTATGCGTTTCCGTTTGTGCCGGCCTTTATTATGCTGATATCGACGTATCATTTTAAAACCGCATTCAACAGCCTCGGTGCCTGAATTACTGAAAAACACGCGGTCGGCAAAGGTGAGGTCAGTGAGACGTCTGGCTAATCGCTCGGCCTGGGAAATTCGGTAGAGATTGGAAGTATGCCAGAGTTTTCCGGCTTGACGGGTCAAGGCATCCACAAGGGCAGGGTGACAATGGCCCAGGCAATTAACGGCTATACCCATGGCAAAATCCAGATACTGATCACCGTCAGCGGTAAACAGGTAGCAGCCCTTGCCATGATCGAACTCCAGGTCAGGGCTGCCATAATTGCTCATTAATGACGATTTCATTCGATGCCTTTTTAACTGCGAGGGAGGCAGTTTCGATGAGGAAAGGAAGTTAGTGTTTGGCCGCATCATGCCCCATAAAAGGGTATCATTCAACGCATGCTTTTCGCTCAAACCAGACAGCACGCATCCTTGTCAAAACAGGTGAATCGCCTATGATGCAAATAGATCCAAAGCATTATATAAACGGCAACGCTATCGTTGAACCCGTCCCCGCCGGATTACAGAAAGCCGTTTTTGGTTTAGGTTGCTTCTGGGGAGCCGAGCGAAGATTCTGGGTCCTGTCCGGCGTTTATAGCACGGCCGTTGGTTATGCCGGTGGTGTTACCGCTGATCCCGGTTACGAGGAGGTTTGCGGTGGAAAAACCGGCCATACCGAAGTGGTGCTGGTATTCTTTGATCCTGCAAAAATCAGTTATGGAAGCCTGCTTCAGGAATTCTGGCAAGCCCATGACCCCACCCAGGGAATGGGCCAGGGCAATGATCGCGGCACCCAGTACCGATCAGCCATATATACGGTAAATGATGAGCAGGAACGGCAGGCCCGGAACAGTTTACAGCTCTACCAGAGCGCCCTAACTGACTCCGCTTTTGGGGCCATTACTACCGAAATAAAAGCGCTGGAAAAGTTCTATTACGCGGAAGACTATCATCAACAATATCTTGGTAAGAACCCGGGAGGTTATTGTGCCCTGCAGGGAACCGGCATTTGCTACCCGGAATCATCTATAGCGTAATAACAGGGTTAATATCAGGTGCTCAAAGAAGCTCAATCAAGCCGGAAAAACGCTCTGATTTGATTCTCCATTGCCATCGCATCCTTGTTTCCGAGGCGCATCAGCTCGTTGCAGTAGCCCGGTTCAAACAGGAGCAGGCTCAACATGGTACCGGAACTGGCCTCGCGGATGAACAATTTCAAAGCCTTGGGCAACTCATCAAAATGTTCACTTGCGATATCGCTTAGATCGCGGCTTGGCGAAATTTCCAGCAGGTCGACTACCCGGTGACGAATATTCTGCTTCAACAGTTTTCTTTCAGAGACATAGGGAAGCACATCGTTCATATGGCGAAGAAATTCAAGATCATTCTCCAGCGTATCCACAAATGCACTGTTAAGGATGTGGCCTACTATCTGCGAAAGAGAAGGATGTTTATCCGCCATCTCTTGCCCGGGAGAATCCTGATCATTTTTATTGGCGCTGACGCCGATGGCGAGAATTTTTCTCGCTCCCAGATGTAAGGCGGTACTGGTGGGAGCCAGCTGTCGGATAGCACCATCGCCAAAATACTGGTTGCTGATTTTAACAGCTGGAAAAATAGTTGGAATAGCGGAAGATGCCATCAGGTGTTCCAGAGTCAATTTGCTGCGAATCCCCTTGCGATGAGGCCCGGTCCAATCCTCTATACCTTTTACTGCCTGATAAAAAGAGATGGATTCACCATTGCTGTATCCCGATGCGGTAACTGATACGGCGTCCAACAACCCGGTGTCAATATAATGCTGGATACGCTCAAGTTTAATGATTTTTGAAAGTAGTTCTTTCAGTGGTGAATTGTTCAATAGTGAAACCGGACTCTCGGTTGCCCGGTTGCTGAGCATAGCCATTGCCCAGTTCGATGCACTGGAGAATATGCCGGCAGAATCCAGCCGGTAAACCTGGTCGCTGCTTATGTTGCTCCAGACATATTCCAGCGTGCGAACACCTGTACGCAATCGCTGAGCATGGGTGGCGAGGGAAACGGCATTCAGGGCACCCGCTGAAGTGCCTGTTATAACATTAAAGGGATTCCGGGTTTCCCGTGGAAGAATGTTGGCGATTGCACGCAGGACCCCCACCTGATAAGCGGCCCGGGCACCACCCCCGGACAGGATCAGCCCGATCTTGTTGGCAGGATTGTCATGTGTCTCAGGCATTCAGGCGGCCTCTACTACAGCTTTGATGCTACTTTTTGGCAACGCAGAAGAATGCGTCAATTGCTCACAAATAATAAGCGGTAATTTTAACAGTAACCGGCCCTGTAAATAAGACCAACTCAATAATCCTGGCGGCGACTTGAATGTTCAGCTCGTTATAGCCATGGCATTACAGGGTGACTGGTATTAACATAACTTGAGGAACTTCTGATTAACCTTTTACGGGCTATCCATGACCAAGCCAAGTGCCGAGCAACTTGTTATCGCCATCTCCTCCCGGGCCCTGTTCGATCTGGCCGAGAGTCACAAGGTATACGAAGAGCAGGGACTGGATGCCTATCAGCAATACCAGATAGAGCGCGAAAATGAGCCCTTGTGTGAAGGGGATGCGTTTGCACTAGTGAAAAAGCTGCTACTTCTCAACACCATGCTTGGCCAATCTCGAGTAGAGGTTATTTTACTGTCCCGAAACAGCGCCGATACAGGGCTAAGGATATTTAATTCAATTCAGCATTATGGCCTGGATATTTCCCGGGCCGCATTTTGCGGTGGCGACAGCCCCTATCGCTATGTGAGTGCCTTTAACAGCCACTTGTTTCTGTCTACTGACGGTGCAGATGTGCGGCAGGCTCTGGATCTTGGCGTGGCGGCTGCAACCATATTGCCCTCACGAACCTCCACTGCCAGTGACGAGACCCTTAAAATTGCCTTTGATGGTGATGCGGTACTATTTTCCGACGAAGCAGAAAAGGTTTATAAAAGTGAGGGGCTGGAGGCATTTGCCAGCAGTGAAAAACAAGCGGCCAACGAACCCCTCAGCGGCGGTCCTTTCAAGCCTTTTTTGTCGGCGTTACAGCAGATTCAAATGGAGTTTCCCGTGGGAGAGGCACCAATTAGAACCTGTCTGGTGACCGCCCGGTCTGCACCGGCCCATGAGAGGGTGGTAAAAACCTTGCGGGCCTGGAATATACGCATCGATGAATCCCTGTTTCTGGGAGGATTGGACAAAGGGGAATTTCTCAAGGCCTTTAATGCTGACGTATTCTTTGACGATCAACAGGGTCACTGTGATTCAGCCCGAAATCACGTGGCTACCGGTCACGTACCCCATGGCGTGGCAAATAATTAGCCAGTAAGCGATTAATATCATAGGGATAGAGAGTATTTATAATCTTCTTTCTAGAAAAATGTGTAGTTAATTCCCAGTAGCAAAAGAATAGTAATGAGGATCTTCTGCAGAATTTTCTCCGGCACATTGCTACTTACATGAGCCCCTAGATGAATGGCGGGCAATGAGCCTATCAGCAGGCAAAGCAGTAATAATCCATCCACGTATCCGTTAAACAGATAGCCCAGCCCTGCAACCAGGGTCAGTGGCACCGCGTGGGCCACGTCGGTACCAATGATTCTCACTGTGGGTGAATGTCTATAGATGATTAGCAGCACCGCTGCCCCAAAGGCACCGGCACCGACAGATGAAAGCGTTACACAAAGCCCCAGCAGAGCACCCACTATAAAGGTCGTAATACCCTTGTATCGGTGCACCGAACCCATGATAAAAAACGGTTTGTTTTTGAGGGAATAATCTATCAATTTATCTTTTGATATCAATATGATAGATGTCAATATTAACATCACTCCTAAGCTTAATGTCAGGAGTTCCTCAAACTGTTCACCCTCCTGAAAATCACCCTTAAGCAGGAACAGGTGCAACAGCACGGCGACCGGAATACTGCCGCTGGCCAGAGTGATTACTATCTTCCAGTTCACATTGCCTTTGCGATGATGGGAGATGGCGCCTGTAGCCTTGGTGAGGGCGGCGTAAAGCAGATCTGTGCCAATGGCCACGGGAGCCGGAAAACCGAACATCAGGAGCAGGGGGGTCATAAGAGAGCCACCGCCGACCCCGGTCAGTCCTATAGCAAAGCCCACCAGAGCTCCAGCGAAAACGTAGAGTATAAATTCCATAGTGCTGTATTGGCCTAAAACTACCTTGCTCAGAGAGTTACGACATGGAAGGGCAAAGTTAATACTATTCTTATATATCTAAAAATAATATTTTGACATATTTTTATAACTAAATAGAATATAGAATACAAATCGTGGTCAATTTGTCATAGTTTGCGGGGGATAACCCATGAAACTGCAGCAATTACGTTATATCTGGGAAGTAGCACAGCATGATCTGAACGTGTCCCAGACAGCCCAGAGTCTTTACACTTCACAGCCGGGGATAAGCAAGCAGATACGCCAACTGGAGGACGAACTAGGGGTAGAGATTTTCTCCCGTAGTGGTAAGCACCTGACGCGCATCACTCCAGCGGGACAGTCCATACTCAGCACCGCCGGGGAGATTATGCGAAAGGTGGAAAGTATCAGGGCTGTGGCCAGCGAGTTCAGCGATAACAAGCGTGGAAGTCTGTCGGTGGCCACCACTCATACCCAATGCCGCTACGTTTTACCTCCAGTGATCAGGCAATTTATCGATAGATACCCGGATGTCTCACTGCATATGCATCAAGGGACCCCCATGCAAATCGCTGAACTGGCGGCTAATGGGACCACCGATTTTGCCATAGCAACAGAAGCGCTGGATTTGTTCAGTGATCTGGTAATGATGCCCTGTTATCGCTGGAACCGGGCCATTTTACTGCCCCTGGATCACCCTCTGGCCCAGCTTTCGCGCATCACCCTGGAGGATGTAGCTCAATTCCCCATTGTCACCTACACTTTTGGTTTTACCGGGCGCTCCAAACTTGATGAGGCTTTTGCAAAGCAGGGGCTGACACCCAAAGTGGTATTTACCGCATCTGATGCGGACGTTATTAAAACCTACGTTCGTCTTGGCCTGGGTATTGGAATTGTGGCGAAAATGGCTTTTGACCCGGCCCGTGATGACGATCTGGTGGCGCTGGATGGCAGCCATCTGTTCGAACCCAGCGTCACCCGGATCGGTTTCAGACGCGATGCCTACCTGCGGGGCTTTATGTATGACTTCATCGAGATGTTTGCACCTCACCTGAGCCGGGAGTTAGTGGAAGAGGCTTTCAATTGCCGACCGGGGCAGGAAATGGAAGAATTATTTAGCCACGTGCACCTGCCTGATCACTAGCAGGGTGTTGAAAAACTATTATCTTTAAAACAGGCTTTACTGCACTCATAACGATTTTCCGCAGCCTGCACATGCACTTAAGGCTCTTTTTTAGCCGAATTGTCCAGATTACCAAGGTGCAGGCCACATTCCTTGATGGTGGCTTCTTCCCACCACCAGCGACCCTCCCGTTCGTGCTGGCCAGGACCTACTGGTTTGGTGCAGGGTTCACAGCCAATACTGATGTAGCCCTGGTCATGTAGTTCGTTATAGGGCACATCAAACATGCGGATGTAATCCCACACCTGCTGTAAAGACCAATTGGCCAGCGGATTAACCTTAAGCAGGGACTTGCCCTCTGAGGAGAAGGTACCGTCCCGTTCATACGTAGGTAGGGC
>JAESQX010000200.1 GCA_016764875.1 Gammaproteobacteria bacterium | reverse complement strand
ATATGTGGCCATGTACGTCGGTAGCGGAGGCAATGCAGCCGAGCTGGTAGTTTATTCGCTGCCGTAAATTACTGCCGGGAGTTAAGGAACAAGTTCGGACTTGATCTAAAATCTGGCTTGAATAAGTAAGCGTTGTTCTCGAGAAACAAGGTGTTCCAGGTCAGTATCATGCTGATCTGGGACTGTCGTGGCAGCTTCTGGAGGCGTTCTCATGTTCAAATTTAACCGAAGAAACCTGATGCAAGCGGCCGTGATTGCAGGTGGTGTGGCGACTCTTCCGCTGGCCGTGGGGTCGAAAACGGCCCAGGCCCAGGGGTCGTCATGGGCGGCGCAAAAAAAGAAAGCCCGTGTTCGGGGCCTGGAGATGGCCTATTACGAGACCGGTACCGGTGATCCCATCGTGTTTCTGCATGGCAACCCTACATCTTCCTATTTGTGGCGTAATATCATTCCTCATGTTCAACATCTCGGGCGTTGCATTGCGCCGGATCTGGTGGGTATGGGTGATTCAGACCCCCTGCCAAACGGTGGTCCCGGTGCCTATAAATTCAGCGTTCACCGTGACTATATATTCGAACTACTGGAAACGATCGGAGTGACAGAGCGGGTAACTCTGGTGATCCACGACTGGGGTTCCGGCATCGGGCTGAGCTACGCCCAACGTTATACCGACCGCGTGCGTGGCATCGCTTATATGGAAGCGATTTTGACTCCGTCGGCCTTGCCGGTTATCCCCGAGCCATCTCAGGGGCCTTTCGCCATCTTCCGCTCGCCGCAGGGTGAGGAGGCGGTGTTGCAAAAGAATGTATTTGTGGAGCAGATTCTGATTGGCGGGCTGGGATATTATCTCAGTGATGCCGACAAAGCCGAGTATCGCCGTCCCTATCTGCAAGCAGGTGAGAGCCGTCGTCCCACATTGACCTGGCCTCGGGAACTACCCAGAGGAGGAAATCCGTCGGATACCGCGCAGCTGGTCACCAGTTATTCTGACTGGTTCGCCGACAGCCAGCTGCCCAAGCTTTTTATCCGCGTCAATCCCGGTGCAATTCTAAGGAGCGGACCGCTGCTGGATTTTGTTCGCGGCTTCGACAACCAGCAGGAAGTGACAGTATTCGGTAGTCACTTTGTGCAGGAAATATCACCGGATGCAATTGGCCGGGCGTTGGTCGAGTGGATGGGCTCCGAGGCGGTCTGAGCAACGGATGGAAAGGAGGCAGACTATAAACTCAGCATTGTGAAAGCAGCCGTTCTTGCGTGGGCTGCTTTCATTCTCACAATGGTTTACTTAACAGGATAGTCGCGTCTGGTGTGACCTTTGTATAACTGTCGGGGTCTGCCTATGCGATAAGGATTGCTGATCATCTCATTCCAGTGAGCTATCCAACCAGGAGTACGGCCGGTTGCGAATATAACCGTAAACAGGCTGGTGGGAATGCCAATGGCTTTTAGAATAATGCCGGAATAGAAATCCACATTGGGATATAGTTTGCGTTCGATAAAATACTCGTCTTCCAGGGCAATACGCTCCAGTTTGCGGGCCATTTGGAACAGATGGTCATTCTCCACACCAAGGTCGTCCAGCACTTCATTACAGATCTGTCGCATCACCTTGGCTCTGGGGTCAAAGTTCTTATACACCCGATGGCCAAAACCCATGAGTCTGAAAGGGTCATCCTTGTCTTTTGCCCGTTTGATGAATTCTTCAATGCGGGATTCGTCGCCAATCTCATGAAGCATCTTTAGAACGGCCTCGTTGGCTCCACCATGGGCAGGGCCCCACAGAGCCGCTATGCCTGATGAAATGCAGGCATAGGGATTTGTTCCGGTGGAACCGGCAAGTCTGACTGTTGAGGTGGAAGCATTCTGCTCGTGATCAGCGTGTAGCAGAAATATGGTGTCCATCGCCCGGGCCAGAATCGGATTTACATTGGGTTCATCACAGGGGGTGCCGAACATCATGTGCAGGAAATTTTCGGCCAGGGTCATTTCATTGCGTGGATACATGAACGGTTGGCCAATAGCATGTTTGTAGCACATTGCGCCTAGCGTGGGCATTTTGGCGATGATTCGGTGTGCAGCCAGGCGGCGATGATCGGCATCATTGATATCCAGATCATCGTGATAAAAAGCTGACAATGCGCCAACAACACCTACCATAATTGCCATTGGGTGCGCATTGCGAGGGAAGCCGTTGAAGAAAAGTCTTATCTGCTCATGCACCATGGTGTGATGCTTGATACTGGTTTCGAATTCATTGCGTTGGTCGGCATCAGGAAGTTCGCTATTGAGCAGCAGGTAACAGGTTTCGATGAAATCCGAATGCTCTGCCAGTTGCTCGATGGGGTAGCCGCGATGCAGTAATATTCCCTCGTTCCCATCGATATAGGTGATATTGGAGTCGCAGGATGCGGTTGAAACAAAACCTGGGTCGTAGGTAAATATGCCCTTGGAGACGAGGCTCCTGACATCTACAACATCGGGTCCAGTGCTGCCTTCATAAACGGGCAATTCTATTATTTCATCAATCCCGTCAATGGATAACTGGGCCTTCTTGTCGCTCATGGTAGACACCTCCGAAAGTAAAGATAGATTGGCGTTGCCGATAGTACTATGGCAACGGAATGATACAGATTGAAAACTTATTATCTCCACTTACCAATAGACAGTGGAGGGGAGGAATACTAGGGAGATTAAGGTCTGTTTGTCAAATTTTGTGGGAATACAGCCCGCTTTTACACGTAATTTGATGGCTGAATCAGGGTTACGATGGATGCAGGGTCGGGCTGAGCAGACTTTGTTATTTTTGACTCATTTGACTGTTTTTTTGTTCATGACAAGGTATTGTCTAAAACTTGCAGGTAAGGGTTAGATTTGTTGTGCTGAAGTAGCTCACAGACTATACTCTGCGCCCGTTGCAGCCTTCATTACTATAATGAATTCAATCAGTTTGAGCTGCTTTTCAAGATTTGCACTCAATCGGTTTTTAAATTAGAACGTTCTTGTCAGATTTAGGATTATCGTGAAAGACAACAGACCCAGGAATCTCGATTTAACCGCTTTTCGCTGGCCATTTCCGGCTATAACATCAATCTTTCATCGTGTCTCCGGTGCATTCCTTTTGCTGGGGATGGCATTGTTATTGTATCTGCTGGAAACCTCCCTTGGCTCTGAAGCAGGGTTTAATCAGGTTGCCACCTTAATGGGTAGCTCGATGATGAAATTTATCACCTGGGTTGTTGTATCTGCCGTGCTGTATCACCTGATTGCCGGTATCAAACACCTGATTATGGATATGGGTATTGGCGAGACAGTTGAGGGTGGTTTACGCGCATCCATTGCAGTGGTGGTGTTGTCTGCCATTGCGATTGTGGTGGCGGGGATATGGATATGGTAACGAATGTAAGTAGTTTTGGCCGTAGCGGACTTTATGACTGGATTATCCAGCGACTGACTGCGGTGGTGCTGGCTTCGTATACCTTTTTTCTGTTGGGAATATTTATCCTGAACCCTGACCTGGACTATGAGCAATGGCACGGGATCTTTTCCAGCTTCGGTATGCGCTTTTATACCTTGCTGGCAATGCTTTCCGTTTGTGCCCACGCCTGGGTAGGTATGTGGACTATTTCAACCGATTACCTTACTGACGATATGCTGGGCAGCAAAGCTGTGGCGGTCAGGTTTGTATTTCAGGTTGTGTGTGCACTGGTGTTCCTGGCTTATCTGGTCTGGGCAATACAGATTTTGTGGGGAATAAGCTAGATGTCGAACTTAAGGACAATTTCATTTGATGGCGTAACTGTGGGCGGTGGCGGTGCCGGGTTGCGGGCGGCCCTGCAATTATCGCAATCAGGATACAACACGGCGGTCATTTCCAAGGTTTTCCCCACCAGGTCCCACACCGTATCTGCCCAGGGTGGTATCACCTGCGCTATTGCCAGCGATGATCCCGAAGATGATTGGCGCTGGCATATGTATGACACCGTGAAGGGTCTGATTACATCGGTGATCAGGATGCCATTGAGTATATGTGTAGCGAAGGACCACAAACAGTCTATGAGCTGGAACATATGGGGCTGCCATTTTCGCGAACCGAAAGTGGCCGAATTTACCAGCGCGCCTTCGGTGGGCAGTCTAAAAACTTTGGTAAAGGGGGGCAGGCAGCACGAACCTGTGCCGCCGCAGACAGAACTGGACACGCCTTATTGCACACTCTTTATCAGGGCAATATCAAAAACGAAACAGTATTTTTCAATGAGTGGTATGCAACCGACCTGGTGAAAAATGCCCAGGGTGGTGTTGTTGGTGTAATTGCCATCTGCATTGACAGTGGTGAAAGAATTTTTATCAAGTCAAAAGCCACGGTGCTGGCCACCGGTGGTGCTGGTCGCATTTTTGCGTCCACTACCAATGCTCATATCAACACCGGTGATGGTGTCGGTATGGCATTGCGTGCCGGGTTTCCAGTTCAGGATATGGAGATGTGGCAGTTTCACCCTACCGGGATATACGGTGCCGGCACTCTGATTACAGAGGGTTGTCGTGGCGAAGGGGGATATCTGATTAACAAGGATGGCGAACGATTCATGGAGCGTTATGCCCCTAATGCCAAGGATCTGGCCGGTCGTGATGTGGTGGCCCGATCCATGGTGCTGGAAATCCTTGATGGAAAGGGCGTCGGGGAAAAAGCCGATCACGTCCTGCTGAAACTGGACCACTTGGGAGAGGAAGTTCTTAACTCCCGGCTACCGGGCATATTGGAGCTGTCGAGAACCTTCGCTCACGTAGATCCGGTGAAAGAGCCAATACCGGTTATACCCACCTGCCATTATATGATGGGCGGCATTCCCACCAACATACATGGCCAGGCTATTACCCAGAACAGCAATGGCGTAGATAGCATTATTCCTGGTTTGTTTGCTGTGGGTGAAGTCGCCTGCGTATCGGTACACGGTGCCAACCGGCTGGGCGGCAACTCCCTGCTGGACCTGGTGGTTTTCGGTCGGGCGGCCGGAAAATACATAGAGGACATGCTTCGGCAGGGGGCCACCCAGCTGGAAGCCAGCCAGAGCGATATTGATCAGGCAATGGAGCGACTGACTCGCCTGGATAACTCGCAAAAGGGAGAGAATGTTGCAGAGCTGCGTAATGAACTGCAGGGCATCATGCAGAACCATTTCGGCGTGTTTCGCAACGGTGATTTCATGCGCGAAGGTATTGAAAAGCTTGCCCGGTTACGTGAACGCATTGGCAATGTGGTTCTTGAAGACAAGAGCAAGGTGTTTAATACCGCTCGTATAGAGGCGCTGGAACTTGAGAACCTGTTTGAAGTAGCCGAGGCAACGGCTATTGCGGCAGAGACCAGAACAGAGAGCAGGGGAGCCCATGCGCGGGATGATTTTCAGGAGCGAGATGACGAAAACTGGTTGTGTCACTCGATGTATTTCCCCGGCGAGAAGCGGGTTGGTAAACGAGATGTAAATTTTGCGCCCAAGACTGTGGAAAAATTTGAGCCCAAAATACGTACTTATTAATAAGTATTTAACAGTAGGTAGTCGATTAGAAATTAGCTTGAGGAAAGGTGTGTTGTGTTAGTTAGCATTTATCGCTACAACCCGGAAACGGACGAAAAACCCGTGATGCAGGATGTCAACGTGGATTTGCCTCAGGGCAAGGACCTGATGGTGCTTGATGTGCTGGAATTAATGAAGCAACAGGACACCAGCATCTCTTACCGGCGCTCCTGCCGCGAAGGGGTTTGCGGCTCGGATGGCATGAATATGAACGGTACCAATGGGCTGGCATGTATTACTCCGGTTTCCTCTATCGTCAAGCCAGGTAAAAAACTGATTCTGAGACCGTTGCCCGGGTTGCCGGTGATTCGTGACCTGGTGGTTGATATGACCATCTTTTATAAGCAGTTTGAGAAAGTTAAGCCCTATTTAATTAACGACGAACCTGCCACTGCCATTGAGCGGCTGCAGTCACCCGAAGAACGAGAGAAACTTGATGGTCTGTATGAATGCATTCTGTGTGCATGTTGCAGCACCAATTGTCCTTCTTTCTGGTGGAATCCGGAAAAGTTTATTGGGCCTGCAGGCCTACTACAAGCTTACCGTTTTCTTGCTGACAGCAGGGATACCGCTACGGTGGAACGACTTTCAGCTCTGGAAGACCCGTTCAGCGTATTCAGATGCCGCGGCATTATGAATTGTGTAGCCGTTTGCCCCAAAGGGCTGAATCCTACGCGTGCTATTGGCCACATCAAGTCCATGCTGATACAACAGGCAACCTAGGCAGATTCGATTTATTAGATGTTACTTAACACCCCTATCCTGCCCGGGCAGGCGATCTGAATCGGCTCTGAATTTCTTCAAGGTTAACTAAATGCAAAATCCAACAATGGAATCAATGCTGCAAACAGGCCACCTCTCTGGTGCGAATGCAGCGTATGTTGAGGATCTCTACGACAGGTATCTGCTGGATCCCGATGCGATTCCGGCCCAGTGGCGGGCCTACTTTGACTCCCTGCCCAGAACCATGGGTCCGGAGCATGTAGATATTTCCCATAACGTAATCGAAAGTCAGTTCAAGAAACTGGGAAAAATAAGCCGTTTTGCCCCGGTTCTCAGTAACGATGCGGTTGTCAATTCCGAACACGAAAGCAAGCAGGTCAGTGTGCTGCTGCTTATCAGTTCCTATCGGGTTCGTGGTCATCAGAAGGCCAGGCTGGACCCCCTTGGCATCATGTTCCGGGAGCGGGTGGCTGACCTGGAGCTGGAATTTCATGGTCTCTCTTCGGTAGATAACTCTACGGTTTTCCAGACTGGTTCGCTATTTATCAATCATGATAAAGCACCCCTTAAGGGGATCGTTGAGACCCTGGAACGAATTTATTGCAATACCGTTGGTTACGAATTTATGCATATTGTTGACCTGCAGGAAAAGCAGTGGATTCAGCAACGCATAGAAAGTAATGATGGGGTACCCGTCTTCGAAAGCGATGTCAAAAAACATTTGCTGGAGCGCCTGAGTGCGGCGGAAGGTCTTGAAAAGCACCTCGACTCCAAATTCCCGGGCACCAAGCGCTTCGGACTTGAAGGTGGAGAAAGCCTTATTCCGGCCATCGATGAATTAATTCAGCGTGCCGGTAGCAGAGGGGTCAAGGAGATTGTGCTTGGCATGGCGCATCGCGGTCGGCTCAATGTGCTGGTTAATATTCTTGGTAAAAACCCCAGCGATCTGTTTGACGAGTTTGAGGGCAAGGCCGTTTACCAGAGTTCCGGTGATGTTAAATATCATCAGGGATTTTCCTCCAACATCATGACTACCGGGGGCGAGGTGCATCTGGCGATGGCATTTAACCCATCTCACCTTGAGATTGTTTCACCTGTGGTCGAGGGTTCTGTCCGGGCCCGACAAACACGGCGTAAAGACACGGCAGGAAGCACCGTACTGCCCATTATCATCCATGGAGATGCGGCTTTTGCCGGGCAGGGTGTGGTAATGGAGACTTTCCAGATGTCGCAAACCCGAGCTTTCTCAACCGGTGGTACGGTTCATATCATCATCAACAACCAGGTGGGATTCACCACCAGCAGGCAGGACGATGCACGTTCCACTGAGTATTGCACCGATGTGGCCAGAATGGTGCAGGCGCCTATTTTCCATGTGAACGCCGATGACCCTGAAGCTGTATTGTTCGTGACCCAATTGGCCCTGGATTTTCGTTACGAGTATAGAAAGGATGTTGTAATCGACCTGGTCTGCTATCGGCGTCGTGGTCACAACGAGACCGATGAGGCTTCCGGTACCCAGCCATTGATGTACCAGGCCATAAAAGGACATAAAACCACCAAGGTTATCTACGCGCAAAAGCTGGTGGCTGAATCAGTGGTGACTCAAAAAGAGGCGGATCACCTGGCTGGCAGTTATCGAGAGATGTTGGATACGGGCGAGCATGTTGCAAAAAGCCTGGTGAAAGAGCCCTCGGTTGAGCTGTTTGTTGACTGGAATCCCTATATCGGCCATGACTGGACTCCCCATTTCAGCACCACCATCATGTTTGAAACCCTGAAGATGTTGGCCAGAAAACTGGTGGCGGTGCCAGTTGATTTCAAATTGCAGAGACAGGTGCAGAAAGTTATTGCTGATCGAGAAAAAATGGCGGGTGAGGAACTTCCGGTAGACTGGGGGTTTGCCGAAACCCTGGCTTATGCAAGCATTCTCACCAGCGGCAACCTGATTCGCATCACCGGGCAAGATGTTGGGCGCGGCACCTTTTCGCGCCGGCATGCGGTGCTCCACGATCAGCAAACCGGCGAGACCTATACGCCGTTAAAAAGTCTTGCTAAAGACCAGATGAAGTTTTCGATTTATGACACCCTGTTATCGGAAGAGGCCGTGCTTGCATTTGAATACGGCTACTCCACTACAACCCCCAATGCGCTGGTTGTGTGGGAAGCCCAGTTTGGCGACTTTGCCAACACCGCTCAGGTGGTGATAGACCAGTTTATAACCAGCGGTGAACACAAATGGCAGCGCCTGTGCGGACTTACCTTGCTATTGCCGCATGGTTACGAGGGGCAGGGGCCAGAGCATTCTTCCGCGCGACTGGAGCGATACCTGCAGTTGAGCGCTGAACATAATATTCAGGTATGTTTGCCCACCACTTCAGCCCAGGTGTTTCACATGTTACGCAAGCAGGTGCTTTGTCCTCTGCGAAAACCTCTCATTGTTATGTCACCTAAAAGTCTGTTGCGCCACAAGGAATCCACATCCACTTTGAGAGAACTGGCGGAAGGCAGTTTTCAGGTAATCATAGATGAAACAGACGAGCTTGATCCGTTATCGGTCACTAGAGTTGTGCTATGCAGCGGCAAGGTTTATTACGAGTTACGCAAGGCCAGAAGAGAAAAGAACATAACAGATATTGCTATTGTTCGGCTGGAACAATTGTATCCGTTCCCGGAAGTTGATCTTGCCGCCTGCCTGGCAGCTTACAAAAATATCAAGGAGGTTTACTGGTGCCAGGAAGAGCCCATGAATCAGGGGGCCTGGTACTCCAGTCAGCATCATATGCGCAAGGTAATTAACGAACTGTATTCGAATACAAATCTGGAATATATAGGACGAGACCCGTCAGCGGCTGCGGCAGCAGGGTATTCGGCACTTCATCACAAACAACAGCGGGATTTAATCGAAGCGGCTTTAGCCTGATTTTAAATCGGCCATCGACGCAAGGAACTGAAAATGACAATTGAAATCAAGGCTCCCACTTTACCCGAATCGGTACCCGACGGAACTATAGCCACCTGGCACAGGAAAATTGGAGACACGGTCAAACGAGATGAACTGCTGGTTGATATTGAAACCGACAAGGTGGTTATTGAAGTGGTAGCGCCAGCGAACGGGACGCTCACTGCCGTATTTAAAAATACCGGCGACACCATCGTCAGCAATGAAGCTATTGCCGAAGTAACCGAAGGGGAGGCGGCACCGGCCCCGGCTGAAGAAATTTCTTCAGAGAAGGTTGAAAGCGCTTCAGTTCACAGCGGTCAACCGACAGAAGAACCTATGGTGAGTCCTGCGGCAAAGAAATTACTGCAGGAACACGACCTTGGTGCTGACGAGGTTTCCGGTAGTGGTAAAGGCGGCCGCATTACCAAGGAGGATGTTGTCAGTGCTATAGCATCTAAAGCGGAAGACCATACCCCTGTGCAGGAAACGGCACAAAGCAATCCAGCTTTGGCGCCAGCGGGAGGACGTATCGAAGAGCGTGTCCCCATGAGCCGCTTGCGCGCCAGGGTGGCGGAACGGCTATTGCAGGCCAGCCAGTCTACGGCCATGTTGACTACATTTAATGAAGTTAACATGCGGCCGGTAATGGATCTGAGAAGTAAATATAAAGAATTGTTTGAAAAAACCCATGACGGCACTCGACTGGGTTACATGTCATTTTTTGTACGGGCATGTATTGAAGCCTTGAAAAAATTCCCGGCGGTAAATGCATCTATTGACGGCAATGACGTTGTTTATCACGGCTATCAAGATATCGGTGTAGCGGTTTCATCGCCCAGGGGACTGGTAGTTCCTGTACTGCGTAATGCCGATCACATGGGGATGGCTGCCATAGAGCAGCAGATTCGTGACTTTGGTGAAAAGGCTAAAGAAGGCAAGCTGGCTATTGAAGAAATGACAGGTGGCACCTTTACAATTTCAAACGGCGGTGTTTTTGGGTCACTGCTGTCAACTCCAATTCTCAATCCCCCACAAACAGCAATTTTGGGGATGCATAAAATTCAGGATAGACCAATGGCTGTTGACTCAGAGGTGGTAATTTTACCTATGATGTACCTGGCGCTTTCCTATGACCATAGAATGATTGATGGGAAGGAGGCGGTTCAATTCCTGGTGGCAGTAAAAGAAATTCTGGAAGATCCAGCCAGAGTACTGCTGGAAATATAGGGCCTTTCACTGATCATATAATTAATCAGAGATACCCTGGGAACTTTTAAGAGAAACAATTATGACAAAACAATACGATGTCGTTGTTATAGGTTCGGGCCCGGCAGGTTATGTGGCCGCTATTCGATGTGCACAACTGGGCTTTAAGACTGCCTGTATAGAAAAGTGGCTTACCAGTGACAATAAAACGGTTTACGGTGGGACCTGTCTAAATGTTGGTTGTATTCCTTCCAAGGCACTGTTGGACAGTTCTCACAAGTATGTGGAGGCACAGCAACATCTCGCCGCCCATGGCATAAAAACCGGCGATGTCTCTATTGATGTAACAGCCATGATTGACAGAAAGGCGAGGGTTGTTTCCCAGCTTACCCAGGGCATAAAAGGACTGTTTGCAGCCAACAAGGTTGAAGGCCTTGCGGGCACCGGGAAAGTGACAGGCAACAACACAGTTTCCCTGACTACCCATGATGGTAAACAGGAAGAGCTGTTGGCCAACAACATCATTATTGCGGCCGGATCTGTGCCCATTGAAATACCGCCAACGCCTATTGATCAGGATGTCATTGTTGATTCCACCGGCGCCTTGGAGTTTCAGGAAGTTCCCAGACGACTCGGGGTTATCGGTGCCGGGGTGATCGGCCTGGAACTAGGCAGCGTATGGGCACGCCTTGGTTCTGAAGTCACGATCCTGGAAGCGCTTGACGACTTATTACCCATGGTGGATCGGCAGATAGCAAAAGACTGCGGCAGAATTTTTGACAAACAGGGGCTGACTATAAAGCTGGGAGCCCGTGTAACCGGTAGTAAAAAAGCAACGCTGAACAAGAAGCCGGTCGTCAAGGTGCAATACACTGATTCTGAGGGTGAACAGGAGATCGTTTTCGATAAATTAGTAGTAGCGGTGGGGCGACGACCACTTTCGGAGACCGTTATAGATAACTCCGTAGGGATCGAACTGGATGAGCGTGGATTTATAAAAGTTGACGATCATTGTGCCACCAACGTGCCGGGTATTTATGCCGTTGGTGATATTGTCAGAGGGCCAATGCTGGCTCATAAAGGGATGGAAGAGGGCGTCATGGTAGCCGAGCGCCTGGCGGACAAGAAAACCCAGGTAAATTATGACCTGGTACCGTCAGTCATCTATACCCATCCAGAGGTGGCCTGGGTGGGAAAAAACGAAGAGCAGCTTAAGAGTGAAGGAACTGAGTACAATGTTGGTACCTTTCCATTTGCGGCCAGTGGACGGGCCCAGGCGGCAAATGATACCGAAGGCATGGTGAAATTGTTGGCAGACGCTAAAACAGATCGAATTCTCGGCTGCCATATAATTGGTGCCAGCGCGGCCGATCTATTACAGCAGATAGTTATTGCCATGGAGTTTAGTGCCAGCGCTGAGGACATAGGGCTCACCATGTTCGCCCATCCCGCACTTTCTGAAGCGATCCATGAAGCCGCATTAGCCGCCAATGGACATGCAATTCATATAGGGAATCGCAAGCGGCGATAACCAATAAAGGTTCGTTAAATAATCCGGCGGCCCTGTAATAATCAGAGGCTGCTTACTATTAATCTGTCTTCATTTTTGAAATTGGTGGGAATTAATGAATTTACATGAGTATCAGGCAAAGTCATTGTTTGCTGAGTACGGTTTACCCGTATCAAAAGGATATGCCGTCGCATCTGCGGATGAGGCAGTGGAGGCCGCTGATAAGATTGGTGGAGAAAAATGGGTTATCAAGGCACAGGTTCACGCCGGTGGCCGGGGTAAGGCCGGCGGTGTAAAACTGGTTTCAAGCAAAGAAGAAATAAGGGACTTTGCTGATAAGTGGCTGGGCAAGAATCTGGTCACCTATCAAACCGATGCCAAGGGGCAGCCGGTGAGTAAAGTGCTGGTGGAAGCTTGTACCGATATTGCCAAGGAGTTGTATCTTGGCGCTGTAATTGATCGGTCTTCGAGGCGCATTGTTTTTATGGCATCTACTGAAGGCGGTGTGGAAATTGAGAAAGTAGCCCATGAGACTCCGGAAAAGATACTGAAAGCGACCATTGACCCGCTCACTGGGCCACAAGCATTTCAAGGCAGGGAGTTAGCATTCAAGCTGGGATTGAACAGTACGCAGGTCAAACAATTCACCGATCTTTTTCTGGGCCTGGCGAAGCTGTTTACTGATCTGGATCTGTCCCTTCTGGAGATAAATCCGTTGGTGATAACTGAAGAAGGTAATTTGCACTGTCTGGATGGCAAGATAAATATCGACGGCAATGCCATGTACCGACAGCCCAGGTTGAAGGAGATGCATGACCCGAGTCAGGAAGATGAAAGAGAATCCCTCGCCGCGCAGTGGGACCTGAACTATGTGGCGCTGGACGGCAATATTGGATGCATGGTTAATGGTGCGGGATTGGCCATGGGGACTATGGATATTGTTCAACTCCACGGAGGAACCCCGGCAAATTTCCTTGACGTAGGTGGAGGCGCGACCAAAGAGCGTGTTACCGAGGCATTCAAGATAATACTCTCCGACGATAATGTCAGCGCAGTACTGGTAAATATATTTGGCGGCATTGTGCGCTGCGACCTGATCGCCGAAGGCGTTGTGGGTGCGGTGGAAGAGGTCGGTGTAAAGGTACCCGTCGTGGTTCGACTGGAGGGTAATAAAGCGGAGGAAGGAAGGCAGGTATTGAAAAGCAGCGGGCTCAACATTATTACTGCATCCAGCTTGTCTGACGCGGCAGAAAAAGTAGTTGCTTCGGCCGGAGGTGCAAAATGAGCATACTTGTAAACAAAGATACCAGGGTCATCTGTCAGGGCTTTACCGGGTCCCAGGGCAGTTTTCATTCAGAACAGGCTATTGAGTATGGTACGCAGATGGTTGGTGGCGTAACTCCGGGTAAGGGTGGGCAGCAGCATCTTGGACTCCCGGTATTCAATACCGTGCGAGAGGCGGTGGAGCAGACCGGTGCAGAGGCAACAGTTATATTCGTGCCGGCCGCGTTCTGTAAGGACTCGATTCTTGAGGCCGCCGATGCCGGTATGGAGCTGATTGTATGTATAACAGAAGGCATTCCGACCCTGGATATGCTGATAGCGAAGGAAAAGTGTGACCAGCTGGGGGTGCGTCTGATCGGGCCCAACTGCCCTGGGGTCATAACACCAGGCGAGTGTAAAATAGGCATCATGCCGGGTTATATTCACAAGCCCGGCAAAGTCGGCATTATTTCCCGTTCCGGCACCCTTACCTATGAAGCAGTAAAACAAACTACGGACTGCGGGTTTGGTCAATCCTCCTGTGTGGGAATTGGAGGGGATCCTATACCGGGTTCAAATTTTATCGATATACTCAAGCTGTTTGAGCAGGACGATCAAACTGAAGCTATTGTAATGATAGGTGAAATAGGTGGGACCGCCGAAGAAGAAGCGGCGGCCTTCATCAAGAGTAATGTGTCCAAGCCGGTTGTTTCCTACATAGCGGGTGTCACGGCGCCTCCTGGCAAAAGAATGGGACACGCTGGTGCCATTATATCCGGTGGTACAGGCACAGCAGATGAGAAATTTGAGGCTCTCAATGATGCCGGCGTCAAGACTGTAAGAAGCCTGGCTGACATTGGTAACGGATTACGTGAAGTTACTAATTGGTAGGCTGTTATCACTACGCTTCTGGCTGTCTTAATTTTCTTTCTCTCTATGGAAGATTTTTATCGCTTCAGAGGTTCTAAAATTCCACTTTAGTGTGATAGTCTTGTCGAAAATTTGGTAATAAGTACTGAATTTAAGGGACTACAAGCTAACTCTCGAATCAAAAGTTACCTAGTCACTCACTTTTTTACGTGGTGGGTAGAAAGGTAACTTTAGCTTCAAGGGTTAGGTCAGGGAGATCTGCCAAAACCGAGAGGTTTTACGACAATAGGGATAGGATCGGCAGGCAAAAATTACAGGGAAAAAATAAATTTGGGTTCGCTTCAGGGTTTGAGTTTTTTACAGTTGGTTTACCAGCGCATCTGTTAGCTTTATTTGGCGCAGTAGAGGAAGTAAATCTTGTTAATTTTCCAGATCCGTTAGATATATTAGGATGGCACATGAACTACCGTCAATTACTTAGTAAGGTCCTGCCTTCTGCTGTATTTACCATGTTTGTCATGGTAAATGGTTCGCAGGCTGCTGAGATCATGACTGATACCAGCATCATTGATCAGGCTTTGAACGTTCTGGAACAGACGCAGGCAGAAAGCGCTGAATCTCAGGCAAATATTAACCGGTTGGCTAACGCCGCCAGTTCCACTTTCGAGCAATTCAAACAGGAAAACGATAATCTTGAAGCCTTACTAGTGCTTAATGCGGAGTATCGTAAACTGATTTCTATTCAGGAAGAAAATGTTGAGACCCTGGATGAAAGTATCGCCAGCGTGGAAATCGTAACGCGCGAAATGCCTCTACTGATGGAAAAGATGCTGTCCAGTGCTGAGCAGTTTGTGGCCTTGGATTTACCTTTCCAATTAGAGACTCGACAAAACAGACTGAAATTCGCCCGGGATGCAATGAATAACCCGGATGTCTCTGTGGCAGAAAAATTTCGACAGGTTCTGGTGTTGTATCAGAATGAGACCCTCTATGGCAGAACTCACGAAACCTACCCGGACACTATTTCATTCGGTGGTGTAGACCGTGATGTAAACATCCTGCGTGTGGGTCGAATAGCATTAATGTTCCAGACAACCGACCGTCAGATTACAGGTATGTGGGATCGAGACAGCAAAGCCTGGGTAGAAATTGATGCTGGCGAGTATCGTACACCATTACAGGCTGCTATACGGGTTTCTGCCGGACTGGATGCGCCACGAACTATTGATTTGCCAATTGTTGCACCGGAGTTAGCACGATAATGAAAACTATAACCAAATATATAAGTTTATCCATCTCCGCTTTGCTCCTGCTATCCGGCGGCAGTGCGTTTGCACAGCAGCAAGCGACTTCTCTTTCTGATTTACTTGATCTGGTAGAGCAGGACAAGGTTGCAGAGTCCGCTGAATACACCAGTAGAGAGCAAGAATTTCAGTCAGCGGCCAGTCGACAGGAAGAGGTTTTAACCACTACCAAGAACCGAGTTGTTGAACAGGAAAATCTACAATCTCAGTTGAGTGACCAGTTTGAGGCCAATGAAATTATCATAGCCGACAAGCGGGAAGCACTGAGAGACCGACGTGGAGACCTGAATGAACTTTTCGGTACCCTACAAGGCGTTGCCGGCGATTTTATGAGTACCTTTAGTGGGTCAATTATCAGTGCTCAGTATCCTGGCCGAACAGAATATCTTGACGAGTTCATCGAACGAGCGGGCAGCAGTACCGAACAGCTGGCTATTGAAGAGATAGAGCGTTTCTGGTTTTTTATGCAACAGGAAATGACGGAGTCAGGGAATGTGGTCAAGTACAGTGGTACCGTTGCACTGCCCTCTGGTGAAACCACAAATCGTAGCATCACCCGGATTGGTTCTTTCAACGCGATTTCCGAAGGTGATTATCTGAGCTATAACGCGGATATCGGCCATTTGCAGGTATTACCCCGCCAACCAACCGGCTCCTTGATAAATCGAGGAGAAGTGGTAGGCCGAGCCATTGCCCTGGAGAATTCCAGTAGCGGCATTACCAAGGTCGCCATTGATCCAACCGGCGGTATCGGTGGTCAGGTTCTAGCCAACCTGATTAACTTCCCCACGGTTGACGAGCAAGTGGCCAACAACTCGGGCCCAATCGGTTTTATTATTATCGGCGTTGGTATTGTTGGTATTTTTGTTGCCTTGGTTCGGTCACTGTTGTTGACTATTGTGGCAATGAAGGTAGGCCGACAACTTAAATCTGACAAGCCGTCAAAGAATAACCCACTGGGTCGTGTTCTTGCTGTGGCAGATGCTAACCCTAATGCGGATACAGAAACCCTCGAACTCAAGCTCGGTGAGGCGATCCTGCAGGAAACGCCAGCGTTGGAGAGATTCCTGACACTGATCAAGATTATCGCGACAGTTGCCCCGCTGATGGGGCTGCTGGGAACGGTTACCGGTATGATCCAGGTGTTCCAGCAAATAACCGTTTACGGTGCTGGTGACCCGACCATCATGGCAGGCGGTATTTCAGTCGCCCTGATGACAACGGTACTGGGGATTACAGTGGCAATTCCCATGGTTCTTATGCATACCTGGGTAAAGAGTAAGAGTGACGATATTATTCATATTCTTGAAGAACAGGCTACCGGCATGATCGCTGCAAAAGCAGAACAAAAAGTCGCAACTCAATAAGGCTGATATAAGGTAATTATTCATGTATTTCACTATATTAGACGTACTTGATGCCATCGGCACTTTTATGGATCGCGGTGGGCCAGTTCTCTGGGTCATCGCGAGTCTGCTGCTGGTTAAATGGTCGCTGGTGTTTGAGCGGGTCTGGTATCTCAATACCACCCACAGAAAAAACGTCAAAAATACGCTGGCCGCCTGGAATGCCAGGTCCGATACCAAGTCCTGGAGCGCACATCAGATTCGCACCATGATGATTTCAAAAGTATCGCTGGATATTCGCACTACTGTGCCAATCATCGAGTCGCTCGTCGTAGTGTGTCCGTTACTGGGTCTGATCGGTACGGTTACCGGCATGATTGAGGTGTTTGCAGTGATGGCGATTACCGGCGGCGGTGACGCTAAATCTATGGCGGGGGGCGTTTCGAAAGCGACAATTCCTACCATGGCAGGCATGGTAGGGGCGCTTTCAGGCATTTTTGCTTCCAACTGGTTAAAATCGACTATTGACCGGGATATGCACTTGCTTGAGGATCACATGCCCCTCAGTCATTAGGCATGCTGGCTACAAAAACAAGATAAAATAACTTCTCTTTAGGAAGGTGTAGAAAATGAAATCAGGTTTGATGAGTAGGAGAGTACAGGAGCCACCGGGGGAAATTGACCTTACGCCGATGCTCGACGTGGTCTTTATTCTGCTGATATTCTTTATTGTAACTTCGGTGTTTATTACCGAATCAGGAATTGAAGTTGTGAAACCCCACGCATCCACTTCGGAACCCAAGAACAAGGACTTGATCTTGATCGCTGTGACTGCTCAGGGAGATATATGGATCGATGGCGAACAAATAGACCCACGCTTCATTCGAGCGCGTTTTGAACTGCGATTGGCGGAAGCGCCGAATTCGTCCGTTGTTATTCAGGCGGATCAGGCGGCCAATAATGAATATCTCATGATGATAATGTCGGCTGCGCGTGACGCAGAGATTGACGACGTGTCCATTTCCACGGAGGCTTAACAGATGGCTGTATTCAGATGGGGAATTTCCATGGTTTTTGCGGCCGGTATTACACTCGGTCTGTTTTATTGTATGCAGTTATTGATTGCCAGCGGTGACAAATTGGAGCAGAGCTTGAGCATCGTCAAAGTGATTGATGCCACTATGCCGGATATTGAACTGGACGTTATCGAGGAAATTGACAAGCCAGAGCCCATAGAAGAGGTGACTGAGACACCACCGGAAACACCCGACAAACAGATCAGTCTTGACGCGGGTCCTTCGCTGAACATTGTTCGCAGCGAAGTTAACCTGATTGCGGATCTTAATCTTGGAAACGCCTCAATCTCCATTACCGATGGTGAAATGTTGCCACTGGTTAATGTGACACCACAGTATCCAACCCGTGCGGCCTCTCGCGGAATCCAAGGTTGGTGCCAGGTCAGTTTTACTGTAGATGGAGATGGTGCCGTGGTTGAAGAGAGTATTACCATAGTTGACTCAGAGCCACCAAATATTTTTGATCGCGCTTCTGTGCGCGCGGCCTCCAGGTTCAAGTTTCAGCCTCGGGTTAAGGATGGTGTGGGAGTACCGGTTGAAAACGTTCAGTACGTGTTTCGCTATGTTTTAGAGGGTGAACGATAATGAAAAAGGCGGGTAAATTAGTAGCACTGTTAGCCGGGGTATTTTTCATCGCTAACATAGCACTGCTTGAAATTGCGTCTGCGGGTGAAGAGCAACGCAAGCCCCCACCGACACGTTCATCTGACGTACTGTCAGATCAGGTTTTTCGCGCCATAAATGAAGTTCAGGAACTGATGAGTCCTGAAGATGATGACGATGAACCGGATTATGAGGCTGCCAAAGTCAGACTGGATCGCTTATACGAACGCCGCTATGAGCGGATGAATGATTTTGAAAAATCTACTGTCTTGAATTTCTATACAAATTATTATCTGACCACAGATAATATGTCGGAAGCCATTCGTATTTTTCAGCAAATTCTCACTATTGAAACACTCCGAGAAGACATTCGTCTGCGTTCGCTTAGAGCTCTGGGTCAGCTGAATATGGCTGAGGAAAAATTTGAAGCATCAATAAATTTTTACAATCAGTGGAGAGAAGTATCTACGGAAGAAGACGATAGCGTGTATCTTGGCCTGGCGAATAGCCACTATTCATTGCAGCAATATTCTGAAGCTGTTCCTTACTTGATTAGCCATATGGAAATGTTGGCGGATCAGGGTGAATCTGTTGACCGTAATAAGTGGGGTTTGTTAAACGTCCTCTATATTGAGCAAGAAGACTATGTAAACGCCCTTGAAATCACAAAAAATATGATCGTACAATTTGATAATCCCTCTGACTGGAGAAATCTGTCGGCGATTTATTCATTTCTTGATCAGGATTCCAATCGAATAGGAGCGCTTTCGCTTCGCTATTTGAGGGGTACTATGGAAAATGATTCCGAGTACCTCAACCTGGCTCAGTCAATGGCAGGTGAAGATGCTCCTTATACCGGTGCCATGATAATGGAAAAGGGTATTGAATCCGGGCTGGTGGAGGAAAACGAAGATAACCTGTTTATTCTGGTGCAGATGTATCAACTGGCCAGTGAATTTGACATGGCGCTTGATCCTGCTATCAAGCTGGCCGATATGTCTACCGGCGGCGATGGCTATGATACCGTAGGATATCTCCATTACGTACTACATGATTATGAAGCGTCTGCAGAGGCGTTTCAAACAGCTATCGACAGAGGTAGCCTAGATGATCCGGCAGATACAACCTTGTTCCTTGCGCGGGCTCTGGTGGAACTGGATCTGTACGATGAGGCGACAGCGGCGGCAAAGAAATCGGCAGATCTGGGTGATACTTCAGAGCAGACTGCGGCGAATAACTATTTAAAGTTTATTCAAGGACAACAGGCCCGCTATAACGCGATTCAGGGGCGCAAGGAAAATGCGTTGGAATTCTATGTGTCCTATGATTGAAAGGAGTCAGCCTAGCGCTTGAAAAGATCCAGATAGACCCCATTTAAAAGCCCAGTCGATTTCACGTCTGGGCTTTTTTGTTGCCTGAACGAACTACAACATACTGAACCAAAGAGACCAACAGATGACAGCCAAAAACAAAGTAGAAACCAGGGGGTTTGAAACCGAAGCAAAACAGTTGCTTCACTTGATGATTCATTCTCTTTACAGTAACAGGGAAATTTTCCTCCGCGAGTTAATTTCCAATGCCTCTGATGCCGCGGACAAATTGCGTTTTGAGGCGCTTTCCACACCGGGGTTACTTGAAGCCACCCCTGAATTAAAAGTACAAATTGACTGTGACTCCGAGAAAGGGGTTATCTCCGTCTCCGATAACGGTATCGGGATGAATCGTGCTGAGGTTATTTCCCACCTGGGCACCATTGCCAAGTCCGGAACAGCTAATTTCCTTGAAACATTAAGCGGAGATCAACAGAAAGATTCCCAGTTAATAGGCCAATTTGGTGTGGGTTTCTATTCAGCGTTTATTGTCTCTGATGAGGTTGAGGTGCTTACTCGCAAAGCGGGTGATAAGGAAGACCAAGCGGTTTTATGGAAATCCAGCGGAGAGGCTGATTATTCAATTGAGGCCGCGGTAAAACCAGAACGTGGTACCACGGTTACCTTGCATCTGAAAAAAGAGGCGGTGGAATTTGCCGAACCCTATCGCTTACGGGGAATCGTAAAAAAATATGCCGACCATATTTCGATTCCTGTACTGATGGAAAAAGCAGAGACACCTCAGGAGCAAGAGAGCGATGGTGAAAAGGCCGAGGCAGCATCGACCGAGAAAGAATACGAAACAGTTAACATGGCGAAAGCGCTATGGACTCGTCCTCGCAAGGAGCTGAAGGCTGATGAATACAAGGAGTTCTATAAACATGTAAGCCATGATTTTGAGGAACCGCTGGAATGGAGTCATAACCAGGTAGAGGGCAAACTGGAATACACCAGCTTGCTTTATGTTCCCTCCCGTGCGCCTTTTGACCTGTGGAACAGAGATGCGGCACGAGGGTTAAAGTTATACGTCCAGCGCGTTTTTATCATGGATGATGCCGAGCAGTTCCTGCCTTTATATCTGCGATTTATCAAAGGCATTGTTGATTCAAATGACATCTCGCTGAATGTTTCCAGGGAGATTCTGCAGAAAGACCCGGTGGTTGATTCCATGCGTAGTGCGCTGACAAAACGAGCCCTGGGCATGCTGCAGAAGTTGCGCAAAAAAGATTCAGAGAAATATACAGAGTTCTGGAAAGAGTTCGGCCAGGTGCTGAAGGAAGGCCCGGCGGAGGATTTTGCCAATAAAGAGAAGGTTGCCGGCCTGTTACAGTTTACGACCACGGCTTCAGAAGGGGATGAGCAGGATCGGGGCCTTACCGAGTACGTGTCTGCCATGGCAGAGGATCAGGACAAGATTTACTTTCTGGTAGCCGACTCTCTGAAAGCCGCCCGTACCAGCCCTCATCTTGAAATTTTCAGGAAAAAAGGCATCGAAGTCATTCTGATGTATGACCGTATAGATGAATGGTTGATGGGCTATTTACAGGATTTTGATGGCAAACAACTTCAGGATATTGCACGGGGTGAACTTGATCTCGGCAAGCTGGAGAATAAAGAAGACAAAGCCAAGCAGAAAAAGGTAGAAAAAGAGCTCAAGGGCTTGCTGGAACGAGCAAAAGATGTACTGGGCGATAAAGTGCAGGAAGTACGCTTGACTCATCGACTTACTGATTCACCCGCATGCCTAGCGGTGGGGGAGCATGATATGGGTGAGCAGATGCGCAAAATCATGCAGGCATCGGGGCAGGAAGTACCCGCTAGCAAGCCAATATTTGAGCTTAACCCGGATCATCCGCTGGTTGAAAAGCTCGATAGTGAGGCCGATGAAGAGCGATTCGGCGATCTTATCGGTGTACTGTTCGATCAGGCCGCTCTGGCTGAAGGGCGCGAATTGGATGATCCTGGTGAATACAGCCGTCGGATGAACAAGTTGCTGCTGGAGCTATGCCAGTAAGGTAAGCGGAGGGGGAGCTCTATTCAAAGCTTCCCGTGGCCTACATCTGCTCCAGGGTCTCCAGGCCCAGCAGATGCAGGCCCTCTTTGAGAGTATTGGCGGTTATTTCCGCCAACAGTAAGCGGCTGTGCTTGATTGGAGGTTCCGCCTTCAATATTGGGCAGGCTTCATAGAAGCGCATAAAAATCCCGGCCAGTTCATACAGATAGGTAGATAAATGGCTGGGAAGATAGTCTTTGGCCACGCTTTGCAGCACTTCAGGCAGTTGGAGAAGCTTGATAATCAGGGCTCGCTCTGCATTATCAGTAATTATAATATTACTTGAAGAAACT
The DNA here is from genome assembly GCA_016764875.1 of Gammaproteobacteria bacterium. Taxonomy (GTDB): domain Bacteria; phylum Pseudomonadota; class Gammaproteobacteria; order Pseudomonadales; family Pseudohongiellaceae; genus NORP240. Next base: position 1,893 of record JAESQX010000200.1, on the reverse strand, counting down.
GAGGTATCTTCTTGTTTTCTCAAGATACTTTTTATTCTCGCATAAGCGTATAGAAGGTAGGGGGCCGTATTTCCTTCAAAGGACAGCATACTGTCCCAATCGAATATATAGTCACTGGTTCTGTTTTTTGACAGGTCGGCATATTTCACCGCTCCTATTCCAACGGTTTCTGCAATTTTTTGCCGTAGCGCGTTGTCCAGGTCGGGATTCTTGTCGCTAACCAGCACAAAGGCCCGGCGAGATGCCTCGTCGAGCAGATCCACCAACTTTATGGTATCACCGCTGCGGGTTTTAAATGGTCTACCATCCTTCCCCATCATGGTGCCGTAGGCAATATGCTCCAGCTTACAGGTTTCTTTAACAAACCCGGCCTCGTGTGCCACCGCGAAAATTTGTTGAAAATGTAGACTTTGACGAGCATCCACCACGTAAAGGACGCGTTCAGCGCCTAGCTCAACGCCTCTGAACTGAATGGCAGCAAGATCGGTGGTGGCATACAAAAAACCACCATCGGACTTCTGCACAATGACTGGCAGGGGATTTCCATCCTTACCTTTGAACTGGTCAAGAAATACGCACTTAGCGCCATCGGAAACCGTTACCAGGTTTTTGTCATTCAGATCATCAATAATCCCCTGTAACCTGTTGTTATAAAAGCTTTCTGCTCGGAGGTCTGATGGTTGAATCTTGATATTTAATTTTTCGTAAATAGCCCCGCAGTGGTGCAGAGACTCTTCAATAAATTGTTCCCAGATAGCCAGAATTTGCGTGTCTCCAGCCTGGAGCTTGACCACACATGCCCGTGCCGTTGCAGCAAAGTCGGGATCTGTATCAAATCTGGCCTTGGCAGCACGGTAAAATACTTCCAGATCTGCAAGTTGTGTTGATTGAATGTCATGGTCAGTGGACAGGGACTGCAGGTAGGCGATTAACATTCCAAACTGGGTGCCCCAGTCGCCCACGTGATTCTGCCGTATCACCTTGTGCCCCAGGGCCTCAAGTACCCGTACCAGGCTGTCGCCAATGATGGTCCCACGCAGGTGTCCCACGTGCATTTCCTTGGCCAGATTAGGCGAAGAATAGTCAACTACGATTGTTTGTGGCTCGGCAACCTGTGGAATCAGGGATTGGATACTGTTCTGCAACTCTTTGGAACGCTGCTCAAGCCAGCTATTGGAGAGATGTATGTTGATAAAGCCGGGGCCAGCGACTTCATAATGATCGATAAGTGGGTCATGCCCCAGTTGCTCAACCACCTGCTGTGCGAGTTCTCGTGGATTGCTCTTGAGTTGTTTGGCGACAGACATGATCCCGTTGGCCTGGTAATCACCAAACTCGCTTCGTGAGGCGATGATGACGTTCGCCTTGCTGTCGGGTAGTTCGGCAACACTGGATAAGGCGGTGCTGATTTTTACTTCAAGGGTTTCTCTGATGTTGGACATGGCTGGAATCGCTGTTACCCGATGGGAGTTTCAGTTCACAATGGCGGCCGCGTCAGTGAGCAGGTGCCAAAAAAGGAGAGGATTGTACACCAAAACCACTTTTTCTGATTGGTAGATTGCGGGATTCGAGTAAAATGCCGACTTAATTCAGCTTTGGTATTCCCATGACAATGATCGACCACAGTCAAGTTCAGTTCCTGGAGATCGGTGAAGGCTCTGATGGGCAGCGGTTGGATAATTTTCTACTTCGGGAGCTGAAAGGTGTACCAAAATCGCGAATTTACCGGCTTATCCGCAAAGGCGAGGTTCGGGTAAATCGCAAGCGCAGTAAACCTGACAACCGCCTGCATCGTGGAGACCAGGTAAGGATTCCACCGATCCGGGTAGCGACGTCGGAGCAGAAGCCAAAACCAGGGGCCGATTTTTCGCAATTCCTGCTGAAGAGAATACT
>JAESQX010000199.1 GCA_016764875.1 Gammaproteobacteria bacterium | reverse complement strand
TGTTAGCATGTCATGCACAGCGTCACCGTTTTTATCCAGCAATATCCAGAGATAACCCAGTCCCAAAAGGAAAAATGCCGGCCAGGCTAATATGATTCGCAGCACTCCCTGTCTAATTGAAATGAGCTGGCCATCTGCACTGACTAGTTTGATACGCCAGGCCATCATACCCAGAGTCTGACCACTCTGGCACCAGAACCACAAGTAGAATCCGACACAACTCAATACCATCAAGGGGAACAGTACGAGGTCCACAACCGGATCGGTTTGTACCTGGCCATTAACCAATGAACTGGTATCGGGGCCGAAGAAAAGTGTCACAACAAATCCCAGGAGCATCCAGATTGCGCCTATCAGAAATGCATCATATAAAAGTGCAGCGAGGCGGCGCAGCAAGCCGGCACTGGGCAGTGCCGGTTGCGATGTGGTTGCGCTATCAGTAACCAAGGACTGGTCCTATAACTCTTTGACGGCCTGAATCAGTTCATTGGTGGCTTTTTGACCATCACCAAACAACATCTTGGTATTGTCGGCGAAGAACAGTGGATTTTCGACTCCGGAGAAACCGGCGCCCCGGCCTCGTTTGATAACAATTACGTTGTCTGAGTCCATGGCGTCCAGAATTGGCATCCCGTAAAGCGGGCTACTGGTGTCGGTCTTGGCTGAGGGGTTAACAACGTCATTGGCACCAATTATCAGTGTCACCGTAGTATTTTTAAAATCGGCGTTAATGTCGTCCATATCATAGATCATGTCATAAGGGACACCAGCCTCGGCCAGTAATACGTTCATATGCCCCGGCATTCGACCCGCCACTGGATGGATTGCAAATTTAACCATCACTCCCTTGGCAGTCAGTAGCTGGGTTAATTCCCATACTTTGTGCTGCGCCTGCGCAACGGCCATACCGTAGCCAGGGATAATAACTACCTGGCTGGCGAAGGCCATAAGAATGCCGGCATCCTGCCCCTGGATTTCTTTCATTTCTCCCTGCTCGCCATCGGTAACGGCGACAGTCCCGGTTCCAACACCGGCAAAGAATACATTCAGTACCGACCGGTTCATGGCCGTTGCCATTAACTGGGTCAGCAGGCTACCGGCAGATCCAACCACAATACCGGCGATGATCATGGCCGCGTTGCCAAGTACATAACCTTCAAAACCGACCGCCAGACCTGTTAAGGCATTAAATAATGAAATAATTACCGGCATATCAGCGCCGCCCACAGGTACAGTAATAAATACACCAAGTATCAGGGCAAGGGCAAAAAAGATGATTATAGGCGTGAGGTCGCCAGCAAGATAAACAGACACCGCAAAACCGATGGTGGCTATAGCTACTATCGCATTAATAAAATGCTGCTTTGGCAGCAGCTTGCTGGTGTTCAGGCGGCCATCAAGCTTGGCCCAGGCGATGATGCTGCCGCTGAAGGAAATAGTGCCGATCAGGGCGCCCAGTATGGCTAATACAGTTACGTCGGCTCCCAATGCGTCGGGAATGGAAGAAGCAAGACCAGCTTCTACTTCCCGGGTTGCTTTCAGTAATTCCACCGCGGCTATAGTGGCGGCTGCGCCACCGCCCATACCATTGTACATGGCAATCATCTGAGGCATGTCCGTCATGGCAACTTTCTTGCCGCTGAACCAGGCAAAGCCGCCGCCAACCGCAATCGCAACGACGATCAATGTCAAATTGGTTGACACATGATCGCTATCTATAATTTCAGGAATAAAAAATGTGACCAGTGTTGCCAGTACCATACCGGCACCGGCCCAGACAATGCCCCGCCTCGCCGTGACGGGGGAACTCATCTGTTTCAACCCCAGAATGAATAAGGCTGCAGCAATGAAATATGAAGCCTGGATAATAATATTCATTTAGGATCCCTCTCCGCTGCTTTCCTTTTTGCTGGGCTTAAACATTTCCAGCATTCGTTCGGTTACCACGTATCCACCCACAGCGTTGCCAGCGCCTAACAAAACAGCTATAAAGCCGATTATCTGCTCTGTTGTGGTCTCGGCAATACCCAGTGCGAACATGGCACCCACTAATACAATACCGTGTACAAAATTCGACCCTGACATCAACGGTGTGTGCAGGATGACGGGGACTTTGCTGATAATTTCATAACCGGTAAATCCGGCCAGCATAAATATGTATAAAGCCGCTAAACCTTCTATCATGATTTTGCTCCTTGTTGACCGTCCAGTTGCTCCTTGAGCCTGGCGTTGTGGATTTTCCCATCATGGGTCAACAGACTATCGTTGATGATCTCGTCTTCAAGATCGATATTTATTGCTCCATCCTGAATCAGCAGTTCGAGAAAGTTGAGCAGGTTTTTGGCATAGAGTTCGCTGGCATGAGTGGCTACTGTGGCTGGCACATTTGTCGGGCCATAAATTTTTACCCGATTATGGATAACAGTTTCACCGGCGCGGGTTAGTTCGCAGTTGCCGCCACCTTCCGCTGCCAGGTCAACGATCACGGACCCGCCTTTCATACCTTCTATCATTTTGGTGGAAACAATTTTGGGTGATGGGCGACCCGGAATTGCCGCTGTCGTAACGAGTACGTCGGCTGCGGCGATATGCTGGGCAAGTACATCCTGTTGTTGCTGGGTTTCTTCCTCGGTGAGCTCCCTGGCGTAACCGCCACTGCCTTCTGCTTTAATGCCCACATCAACGAATTTTGCGCCCAGGGATTCCACTTGTTCCTTGACTGCAGCACGGACATCGTAGCCCTCAACGATGGCGCCAAGCCTTCGTGCGGTAGCAATAGCCTGCAATCCTGCCACGCCAACACCAATTACCAGAACCTTTGAAGGTCTGATGGTGCCAGCGGCCGTAGTCATCATTGGGAAAAATTTTCCTGACAGGGTGCTGGCAATAAGAACGGCTTTGTAACCGGCGATAGAGGCTTGCGACGACAGTGCGTCCATAGCTTGTGCCCGGGAGATCCTGGGTATCATCTCCACCGAAAAGGCGCTGATGTTTTTCTTTGCAAGTTGATTAAACCGATCCAGATCAGTGTAGGGGTCAAGATAGCCGACGAGAACCGAGCCGGGCTTCAACTGATCGATTTGTTTGCTTTCGATGGGGCTTACCATCAGGGTGATGTCGGCTTCTCCCAGAAGTTGGGCAGAGTCTTTGACGATAGTGGCTTCAGTGAAATCCTCATCAGCAAAACCTGCCAGTTCTCCGGCCCCTGCTTGTATCTCGATTGAAGTTTCCAGCTTAGCGAGCCGTTTGACTACGTCGGGTACCAGCGCTATTCGCTGCTCACCTTCCCGAGTCTCCGTCGGCACACTGATCTTAATAGGCATAAACCACTCCTGAGGATCATTTTCAAATAAAGCGCGGAGTATATACGCATAGAGGGCATAATTACATGAGGTGGGAGGGTTCGCTTGCAATCTGTGATAATTTATTGATCAGGGATAATTGGGCGGATTAAAACCCGACTGAATTCTGTTAGAATCAGCCGCCCTCACAGCTGCACTTACGATGCGCCATCCAGCCAGCACAGACATTAACCAAATGACCAGATCCCAAGATAAAACAGGTACCGGCTTTAACGGGCGTTACATCCATATAATGGATACCACCCTGCGTGATGGTGAGCAGACCCAGGGAGTGTCATTTGCCGCCAATGAAAAGGTAAATATTGCCAAAGCACTTTTGCAATCCCTGAAGGTTGACCGCATCGAGGTTGCCTCGGCTTGTGTTTCCGACGGGGAAAAGCGAGCGGTTGCGGAAATTAACCGATGGGCTGCCGGTGAAAATTATCTGGAGCGGGTGGAAGTACTCGGCTTTATAGATCACCAACGCAGCGTAGACTGGATTGCCGATACCGGGGGCAAGGTTATAAACCTGTTGTCCAAGGGCAGCGAAAAGCATTGCCGCGAGCAGCTCGGTAAAAATCCCGTTTCACATATCGGTGATATAGTCAGAACGGTTGAATATGCACACTCCCGGGGGCTGCAATGCAATATGTATCTGGAGGACTGGTCAAACGGATTTCGGGATAGTCGGGACTACGTATTCGAACTGCTCAATGCTACCCGGGAGCTGGGGATACGGCACTTCATGCTGCCCGATACACTTGGCGTGATGACTCCGAACGAAGTCTATGAGTCCCTGCAAATCATGATGGCGGAATTCCCCGAGCTGACCTTTGACTTTCATCCACACAATGACTACGGACTGGCTACGGCAAATATTCTCTCGGCAGTGGAAGCTGGTATAAATAATGTGCATTGCACAATCAATTGCCTGGGCGAGCGAGCGGGCAACGCCTCCCTGGCGGAAGTAGTGGTGGTGTTGAAGGATAAACTGGGAATGTCTGTGTCCATCGATGAAACCCACATTGTAATGCTCAGTCGCATGGTGGAAAACTTTTCCGGCAAATGGATTGCTGCCAATACACCCGTGGTCGGAGACGATGTCTTCACGCAAACGGCAGGTATACACGCAGACGGTGATCTCAAGGGTAATCTTTATATAACAGAACTGGGGCCTGAACGGTTTGCCCGCAAGCGTACCTACGCGCTGGGTAAAATGAGTGGCAAAGCCTCTTTGATAAATAACCTTGAAGAGCTGGGTCTGAGTCTGTCAGAAGAAGAGCAGGCCAAAGTGCTGGCGCGAATTGTTAAACTTGGAGACTCCAAACAGGTTATCACTCCGGAAGACCTGCCTTTCATAATCGCCGATGTGATGGAAAGCCGGGATGCACATTTTGTTACTTTGCAGAATTGTTATATCAGCAGTGGTATAGATGTTGAGAGTACCACTAGCATCCGGGTTGAAATTGAAGGTGAAGAGTATCTCAGTTCTGGCTCTGGTAACGGTGGTTTTGCCGCGTTCATCAATGCCATTGCCAAGGTCCTTGATAAATATGATTTTGAAATGCCCCAGCTGGTGGATTTCGAAGTGCACATTCCCCGCGGTGGACATACGGATGCCCTGACCGAATGTATTATTACCTGGGGTGTCGGCGGTCAAAATATCAAGACCCGCGGTGTTGATTCGAATCAGGTGCTGGCGGCCATTAAGGCGACTATGCGCATGATAAACATGCGTATTCAAAATTAGATAAGGGCTTTCTGCAAAAGTGTTCGAGGTTCCTGCTTTGTATCTTGCCGGTTAGCCGCACAGAACGGCAACCGGGCTATCGCTAACGTGATTAACGTTACGGGGCGGTTTTCGCCAGTTCCGCTACCACCAGGTCTCCGAAGCCGGTGGTATCAATCATTTTGATATCGGCGCCAGGGGAGGAAAGGTCCGGTGTTGAGTATCCCAGGGCAAATACTCTCTGCATGGCATGCCAGACATTGCTGGATTCACGGTCCATGGCGAAGCTCATTTCCAGCATCATTGCCACTGATCCAATCATTGAATAAGGGTTGGCAATATTCTTGCCGGCAATGTCCGGTGCTGATCCGTGAGAGGGTTCGTAATAGGCCTTGTCCGGGCCCACGCAGGCAGAGGGCATAAGTCCCAGTGAACCCAGAATACCACCGCCGAGATCACTGAGAATATCGCCGAACATGTTTTCCATTACCATGACATCAAACTGCGCCGGATTGAGGCACAGATAGGTAGCGGCGGCATCTACCAGGATATGGATGATTTCAACTTGTGGATAATCCTGGCCGACTTCTTCCACGATCTCATTCCACGGCACACTGGATTTGAGCACATTACTTTTATGAATGTTGTGCAGACGCTTTTTTCTCTTCATGGCGGTTTCAAACGCCACCCTGGCGATGCGTTCTATCTGCTGTTCATCATATTCAAGAGTTTCTTTTACGTAGCGCAATCCCGCCGCATTCACGCCGCTTTCCTTCTCGCCAAAATAGAGTCCGCCCACCAGTTCACGAATTATCATCAGGTCGATACCGTCCCCGATAATTTCCGCTTTCAGGGGTGAAAAGTGAGCAAGGCCTTTTGGCAGGTACACCGGCCGGAAGTTGGCAAAGGTGTTGTAGCGCTTGCGTAACGGTAGTAATGCGCCACGTTCTGGCTGCATATCTACGGGTATTTTCTTGGACTCTTCATGGCTGAGCCCAATAGGGCCCTTTAGAATCGCATCGGCTTCGTCACACAGGGACTTGGTTTCATCGGGGAAGGCATGTCCATGTTCAAAGTAGGCGCCGGCGCCAAAGGCACCGTGAATCAGCTCAAAGTCAATGTCATTACGGGATGCCACCAGATCGAGAATCTTAATGGCTTCGGCCATTATCTCTGGTCCGATTCCATCGCCATCCAATAAGGCAATTTTTTTAGCTGTCATGGAGCTTTCCTGAATAATGGTACCAGTGGGCGGACTTGAACCGCCACTCCCGTGAAGGAACCGGATTTTGAATCCGGCGTGTCTACCAATTTCACCAC
>JAESQX010000198.1 GCA_016764875.1 Gammaproteobacteria bacterium | reverse complement strand
TAGGGTTTAAGGACTTCGAGAATATGCATCATGCCGGCGGCACTGCTGCGCTGGGCACGGGACAGGCCTGAGCCCTCCAGCATAAGCAGGGACTGTGGGTCGTGTCCGAAACTATCCCCATACAAGTCAGCAAGCTGCTGCTGCAGGACAGCACGAGCTGCCTCGGTCGTGGCAGGGTAGCCACTGCCTTGCACCCCGAGCGTGAGAAAAAGTTGATTGGCGATGAAATTGTTGGAGTAGAGCAGCAGGCCATCCAGGGTTTCGCGCAGCGAGCGGGAACTGCGATGCCTATAAAAGAGCGTCCACTCATCCGACACCGCATTACGATTAAAGCCCGCATCGGATACGGTGATACCTGACTTCTCAAGAAAGAGCTGAAACAGTTGCTGAGCCTGGCGCAGGCCAGCGCGAGGGTCATCACCCAGATTGATGCGGCGGCGCGGCGGCTCACCGGGGGATAGCTGCGCGCCGAGCTCTCGGGCAATGGCTGTCAAGGGAGTCTGCGGTTCCCCCGTGATCAGTCTACCATCCGCTGTCCATGCCAGATTCACTGTGTTGAAATTCACGGCCAAAGCACTATTGCGAGCCCCAAAGGGCTGGCTAGTGCCCCTCTCCAGAGGTAGATCGGGATCCGGTTCGAACGCAGAATCATCCATGACCAGACGGCGGATCTGTTGCAGTCCGCGCTGGGCCAGGGTGTCGGCAATACGAGCAATCTCCTCTGACACCAGGAACGGATCGCCCAGACCCCGGATCAACAGGTCACCACTGTCATTGCGATAAAAGTGGGTCTGGAAGCGAAAGTCTTCGCCGAGCATTGTCAAAGCCACCTGCACCAGCGGGATCTTGACAAGCGAAGCAGGTACCAGCGCGCGATCCGGATTGAGGCTCACCAGTGTCTCACCATTCGGCGAGCGCAGCATCACGCTGCCATCACCCGCCAGGGTAGCCAAACGATCCTGCGCCGCAACCGGAAAGGCCATTGCCCAGCCGGCCAGCAACACCGAAAGCGTGAACGTTTGCAGAGTGTGAGAAGCGCGCTTCAACTTATTCATTGGCCGGCCAAATCAAAGGACCAGAGTAGTTTGATCGCCGTGTTTTGGCAATACTGATGCGGTTGAACGCCAAAGCAGACGGGGGGGCCATTTTTAAGTCTATCCCCGCGCTTATTTCACGGCGCCAACATTCAGTAAAATAACTCTGTCCCTTTCTGCCCAAACTACGGCATTTTTACCTTGCCCCCCTTTTTGACCAGTTTTGCACTATATTATTATGAGAAAAATTGCACAGTGGGCTTCCCAGCCTTTGCTAGATACCCAATAGCGTTAAAAATGGACTACTTTAATTGTAGAAACCGGTATGAATTAACTCGACGTTGTCGCAACAAATCCCTATAGTACGCTCCCTTGTAGAAATCCCAATTGAACGCCGTGCTTGTCACCATAATTTATACCATTTAGGAATTCCCTCTTGATCTCTACCGCAAACATCACTATGCAGTTTGGTGCCAAACCCTTGTTTGAAAATATTTCGGTCAAATTTGGTGATGGCAACCGGTATGGTTTGATCGGTGCCAATGGCTGCGGCAAATCCACGTTCATGAAAATTTTGGATGGCAGCCTGATCCCAACTTCAGGCAATGTTTCAATCACGCCTAACGAACGGTTAGGCAGCTTGAGCCAGGACCAATTTGCCTTCGACACATACAGCGTGATTGATACTGTCATCATGGGTCATGGGGATTTATGGGAAGTAAAACAGCAACGGGATCGTATCTACGCGTTGCCGGAAATGTCTGAAAAGGATGGCATGGAGGTAGCAGAGTTGGAAATCCAGTTCGCAGAAATGGACGGCTATAGTGCCGAAAGTCGCGCTGGTGAGTTATTGATGGGCGCAGGTATTGCTCAAGAATTGCATCATGGCTCCATGAGGGAGGTTGCACCGGGATGGAAACTTAGGGTCTTGCTCGCGCAGGCCTTATTCTCTGACCCGGATATTCTGCTTTTAGACGAACCGACAAACAATCTCGACATCAATGCTATTCGTTGGCTGGAAGGTGTCTTGAACGACCGTAAATGCACCATGATTATTATTTCTCACGACAGACATTTTCTGAATGCAGTGTGCACTCATATGGCCGACATCGATTACGGCGAGTTACGTTTATACCGTGGCAACTACGATGATTTCATGACAGCCTCTACCCAGGCTAGAGAGCGTTTACAGTCGGTAAATGCTAAAAAAGCAGCTCAGATCACAGAGCTCCAACAATTCGTCAGTCGCTTCTCGGCTAATGCATCAAAAGCCAAGCAGGCGACTTCACGAGCAAGACAAATAGAGAAAATAAAGTTAGACGACATTAAGCCTTCCAGCCGAGTCAGCCCATACATCCGGTTTACGCAGGAGAAAAAGCTGCATCGTCAGGCGCTGGTTCTGGAAGACGTTGGGCATGGTTTCGATAATGAACTTCTGTTCACTCGCGGCAATATGATACTCAGTGCGGGCACTCGCCTGGCAGTGATCGGTGAAAATGGAGCAGGTAAAACCACCTTTCTACGTTGTTTGTTAAATGAACTTGCTGTAAATAATGGCACGATAAAATGGGCAGAAAATGCATCACTGGGGCATTGCCCTCAGGACAGCAGTATTGATTTTGACTGTGAACTGAATCTATTCGACTGGATGAGTCAGTGGCGTAAACCTAGCCACGGTGATCAGATCGTGCGTGCTACCCTGGGGCGGCTGTTGTTCTCTGGCGACGATTATGAAAAACTGGTTAAGGTCTGTTCCGGCGGAGAGAAAAATCGGTTACTTTTCGGCAAGTTGATGATGATGGAATCTAATGTATTGGTCTTGGATGAACCAACCAATCATCTGGATATGGAAGCCATCGAAGCTTTAAATCTGGCATTGATACATTATGAAGGCACATTAATCTTTGTGAGCCACGATCGGGAATTCGTTTCATCTCTCGCCACCAGGGTCATTGAAATCAAGGATCAACAGATAGTGGACTTCCAAGGCACGTATGATGAATATCTCACGAGCCAGCAGGATGCAGGCAATGTTGCGGGTTTCAGATAAAAGGCCTTGGTAATAATTGGGATCAGAGTAAAATATTTGACCCTGTGACAATGTCCACTTTCGCGCATCCAAATTCAGCACTTACCGGTTGAATCCACAATCCTTAGCAAGCATTCACCAACTAAAAAATGAATGACCATGAAAATCCCCAAAAGAATCCAGCCCCTTATAGATGAAGGCCTGATTGACGAAGTCATCAGCAGACTTATGAGCGGTAAGGAGGCCGATGTCTATGTAGTGCGCTGCAATTCCGAAATCCGCTGCGCCAAGGTCTACAAAGAAGCCGCCAAACGCGGCTTCAAACAGGCCGTACTTTATCGAGAAGGTCGCAAGACACGTAATAGTCGTCGTACCCGTGCTATGGACAAAGGCTCAAAGTTTGGCCGTAAACAGCAGGAGCAGACCTGGCATAATGCCGAAGTAGATGCGCTCCATAAACTCGCCAATGCTGGTGTGCGAGTTCCCCAGCCCTACGGGTGTATCGATGGCATCTTGTTGATGGAATTGGTCACTGATAGCGAGGGCGCTGTGGCACCTCGCCTTAGCGACGTATCTATGTCAGCCAAACAAGCCCTGGAAGGCCATTCCAAAGTCATGCGATACGTAGTGCGCATGCTTTGTGCCGGCCTGGTACACGGTGACCTGTCTGAATTTAATATATTGTTGGATGAAAATGGCCCGGTAATTATCGACCTACCTCAAGCGGTGGACGCAGCAGCAAATAACAATGCCGAGTCCATGTTGGAGCGGGATGTTAACAAGATAAGCCGTTACTACGGCCAGTACGCCCCGGAACTGCTAAATAGCCAATACGGCAAAGAAATCTGGAAGCTGTTCGAGGATGGTGAATTACTACCGGATATCGAGTTAACTGGCCTCTTTGCTGAAAACACCCAGGCCGCCGATGTGGATGGGGTACTGCAGGAAATAGAATCAGCTTTAACCGAAGAGCAAAACCGGCAAGAACGCCTGATCGAAGCAGAAAAGCTGTCTTAGAAAGAACCCCACGCTAGACAAGAAACCTTCCTTATCGCGTAAGGAATAGGGTGGTTTTGCGAATGCTTGCACTCAAATCACTACAATATTATCCGTCAAGGCTAGCCTTACTTTTATAACATACAGCATGGTTGTGTATATTTAATAGCTATACTAAACTGTATATCTATTAAATATACATAGAGGATGATCGCTATGGCTAAAACCGCCCCCATCAATATGCGTGTCGAACCTAGTCAGCATGCCCTGCTAACAAAAGCAGCGCAGGTGCTGCATAAGGACAGAAGCGTTTTTATTCTGGATGTTGCCTGCCGAGAAGCTGAAAATGTGTTGCTCGACCAGCGTTTTTTCCAACTCGACGACGCTACATTTGCTGCCTTTGACGCCGCTCTGGATGCCCCCATACCCAACAATGACAAACTAAAATCATTGCTGAGAAAACCCTCACCTTGGGAATAACTACCCCTCCAGTTGCCTTAACTGGCTGCCACGAGGTATCTGGGTTCAACTGCGGCAATGGCACCCTTAATGACTGGCTGATAAAGCGCGCACTGAAAAACCAATTGAGTGGTGCCAGCCGTACATTTGTCATCTGCCAGAATAATAAAGTGGTTGGTTACTATGCACTCGCCAGCGGCAGTGTGGAACGCATGGTTTCGCCTAAACCGATCGCCCGTAATATGCCAGAGCCAATTCCAGTATTAATCCTGGGGCGCTTGGCTATAGACACTGGAATGCAAGGACAACAACTGGGATCAGCAATATTGAAAGATGCCCTATTGCGTGCACTTTCAGTATCAAAAAATGTTGGTATTCGCGCGATACTGGTTCATGCCATATCAGAAGATGCCAGGCGTTTTTATCTGAGCTACGGGTTCCAGGTTTCACCTATTGATCCAATGACCTTAATGCTTCCTGTCAGGCATATTCAAGGGCTTTTGTAATAAGGGAAGTAATACTCTGGCAATTAACAAAATAGCAGCTGTTGCGAATCAATTGCTTAGATAGGTTTTATTCCCGCCATCAGAGCACAAAGATATGCGAACCGACCGCCTATCAACACCCTAGCAACCAAGTTGCATTAGTCCCATTTTGGGACTAACATCTAGAGTATGAGAATTATCGCGTTATCGACGTTGAGGATATTTTGGGAAAGCAATTCTAAATATGCTGACTCAACAGAACCAACACTCGCTTGGTATCGGTATGCTTTAAAAGCTGACTGGGCTACACCGACAGACGTGAAGCGGGATTTTGGCAATGCCAGTATTCTCAAAGATGGCCGGGTGGTATTCAATATAGCCGGTAATAAATATCGGTTAGTTGTATGGATTAATTATGCTTACAGGGTAGTTTATATCCGCTTTATCGGTAATCACGCCCAATATGACAAGATTGACGTACAAACCATTTGATTCAATAGAAAACACGTGGAGGTAAACCCATGAACATCAAACTGATTAAAACAGATGCCGATTATCGAGCGGCACTGAAAGACATTGAAACATTAATGATGGCTAAACCGGATTCACCTGAAGGTGACAAGTTGGATGTGTTAGTCACACTTATTGAAGCCTACGAGGCCAAACACTTTCCACTGGATCTGCCAGACCCCATCGAAGCTATCAAATTTGAAATGGCGCGCAGTGGCCTAACAATAAAAGACCTTGAGCCAATGATCGGCAAAAGTAATCGTGTCTATGAAATACTCAACTATAAGCGATCACTGACGCTTAAAATGATCCGAAAACTTCACGAAGGTCTCGGTATACCTGCTGAATCTCTCATCAAACAGCCTCACGCTCAGGCTTAAAATTCGAGCAACAAATGAGCAAGCAGGAAATTAACACCAATTACCTTGATGAAATTAGGTCCATCGATTTGGATTTCCCCGACTCTGTTAGACTCCCAATAGCGTTAAAATATAACTCTATGAGAGGTGTTTATGAAAGAAACAGTTAAACAGGCCACTACAAGGGGGTATTCGGTTGCAAAAGTAGCTCAACGGCTTGGGACCACCACACACACAGCCTGTATGCGTGGCTGAGGAAGTGCGGCGAACCCCGACCCTAGGCACGATCTCAAAGCAGAGAATGCCCGCCTCAAGACAGACTTACGGCGTATGACAAATGATGCGTGTCATCCAATTAACCGCTCTGGGTTAACTGAATGACACATCTGGAATGTATGGGGGTGCTGACGTGATTGGTGTGCTAAAGAATATTAACCGGCGTCTTGAAATTCAATATGAATTTCTAATTTAATTTCATCACCAACACCAAAATTCACGAATCGATCCAGACCATAATCTGACCGTTTGAAAGTGGCATCTCCAGAGAAACCAAGAGTATATTTTCGAGTAAGAAAATTACGGCCACCGCCATGAAAATTGACATTGAGAGTTATGGGGGCAGTAACACCCAATAGCGTCAGGTCTCCTTCAAACACGTAGGTGTTTTCATTTGACTCAATAAAGGAGGTTGTCCTGAACACAGCTTGTGGAAAATTCTCCACATCAAACCAATCTGAACCACGAAGTTCCTCTGCGAATTCATCATTATTTATATCTAGTCCAGCTGTATTAATAACGACTTCCAGAGTGGAATTTTCAATATTCTCCGGATCAAAATCCAAAGTAGCATCGATGTCATTGAAACGGCCGATGAATGTAGAGAAGCCCAGATGATTTATTTTAAACAATAACGTCGCATGGTCTGGATCTATTATGTACTGGCCTGACCTGACCTCAGTTAATTCAGTATTGAAATCAGGCGTCACCAGACGGTCGCATGAAAACAACAATGCTGAACAGGCCAGGATTAGTGTAAAACGATAGTATCTAGAAAATAATCTTATAAACATTGAAATAACCTATATGCAACAAAACTTATTTAATTACTGCTTGATGGCGTAGACATCTACTGCGATGACCACGTCGTTCGGAATCTCAGCTGTGCCCGCCCAGTAACCCTGGCCGACCCCATACTCCAGTCGCTTGATGGTCACTTCACTGGTGAGGTGAAAACGGATCTTGCCGCCGGATGTATCCACTTTAAGTTTAAATGGAAAACTTAAGGGGTGGGTCTGATCACGGATGGTCAGGTTTCCATCGGACACGAAAGTATCCAATGATTCCAGGCGGCATTTTTCTGCTTTAAAGCTGGCTGTTGGCCATTGATCCACGTCGAACATTTCCAGATCGAGCAAATAATCCAGGGTTTCCGGATCATCGACACTTATATCTGCGATAGGAAGTGTTATCGAGAATTTACAATCCCCGGGACTTAAAAGATCAATTTCGAAGGTCGCTTCTACGTTTTTAAACTCACCTTCGTAGGGAGTTTCTGAGTAGGAATACTTGAAAATAACATGGGAATCAGCCGGGTCAATTACCCAGGTGGCGGCTTGTGCCGGCAGGCCCATGAACAACAGAAACGGCATCAACACCGCTTGGTAAGATAAATTACGCATGATAAATATTACTCCTGTATAAAGTTACGGTAACGCATAGGCCACCAGCTCGGCGGGCGTGCCGCCTCCACTGACAACCATGGCGAGGTATTGCTTGCCATCGTGCTCGTAGGTAAAAGGCTGCCCGGTTTGAGTATTGGGCAAATCGATCCTGGCAACGACCTCTCCGGTTTGCTTATTGAGCGCACGTAGCGTGGGGCCACCGGTAACGCTTTCTCCCACAAACAGTAGAGTCTTGGTCAACAATAAGCCCGATCGTGTAGGGACACCGGTGGGTGGAAACGTAATGCCCGCCAACGCAGGATTATTAGCGATGGCTTCCGGTGTATCCGCGTTAGCCACCATCCAGAGATGGTCACCACTGTTCATATCGATTGCTGTTACACGACCCCATGGTGGCTTGACGATCGGCAATCCCCGAACTCGCGGCGTACGTACGCCAAAAGCCTGGCTGAAATCTACGTCAGACTTTTCATCCTTCGCCACCGACATCGCCGATACCACCGTTCTCGAAGGTACGTACAGAATCCCGGTCTCCGGATCCATGGCACTGCCCTCCCAATTGGCACCACCTGTGGAAGATGGCAGGCTCAGCGTACCAACGGTGCCGTCGGCTGCCTCCTTCAAGGATGGGGGCGAATACAAACTCGGGCTCAGGCGAAAACGTTTAACCACTTCTTTAGCCTCTGCGAGAAGTTCCGGTGTCAAATCGATCAAATCGTCTTCGGAGAACCCTTGCCGATCGAAGGCCGCAGGCCGTGTCGGAAAAGGCTGTGTGGGCGAGTACCATTCGCCGGGTACGTCTCCCGCTGGAACCGGTCGCTCTTCAATGGGCCAGATTGGCTCACCAGTGGCTCGATCGTAGGTGTAAACAAAAGCTTGCTTGGTAACTTGCATAATGATCTTTCGACCGTTGGGCAAATCCGCCAAAATAGGCGCCGACGGGTTATCCCAGTCCCAGATATCGTGATGGATCAACTGGTTGTGCCAACGGCGCTCGCCAGTCTTGATGTCCAAAGCTACCAGAGCGTTCGCAAAAAGGTTGGCACCGGGCCGGTCACCGCCGAAGTGATCGCCGGTGGCCGATTCAACTGGCAGGTATACCAGGCCCAGCTCCGGATCACCCGACATGGGCGCCCAGACGCCGGCGTTGCCAGCAATTTCTGCCCCGTTACCGAGCCAGGTTTCAATACCCACTTCACCGGGTTTGGGAATGGTATTAAAGGTCCACAGATGTTCGCCAGTGCGCACATCGTAACCTCGCGGGTCACCTTTGACATTGAACTTGGATGGCGGCCGCATGGACACCTTGTGCGCTGGCCCCACAACAACCACGTCGTTCATGACAAAGGGCGGCATGGAAGAGCCGATGTCGATATCTTGACGGCCTTCGCCCAAGCGCAGCCCCTGTTGCAAATCCACCCAGCCGTTGTTGCCAAAATTTGGGTCGGGCAATCCAGTTTCGGCATCCAGTGATACCAGGAAAAAGCCGGGGGTAACGGTCAAAATGCGCCGCTTGCCGCCATCGCGCCAGAAGGACAATCCGCGGCCGGAGCCCTTGCGCGGTGCAGCGTCAAATCTTGCGCCTTCCTGAGGCCGCCACAGCCACAATATTTGTCCGCTGGTGGCGTCAATTGCGGCCACGTTTCGAGTGGTGCCGATGGTGGTATATAACACGCCGTCGATCTCAAGTGGCGTGAACTTACCATTGAACTCGGGCGAGGTTCCAAAATTTGCTGTCGGCAAGCGCCAGGCGATCTCCAGAGTACCGACGTTTTCCGCATTAATCTGGTCGAGCGGCGAATAGCGCTGAGACGCCATATTACCGTTGTATTCCGGCCAATCTCCCGCATAGACATCTGTGCCGGTCTGGCTCCACACTGCCGGGGCACAGATAATGACGCCGACACTCACCATGAATGTCGAAATCAATCGCTTTGTTACTACCATCTTGGACTCTCCAGAAGCCATGTCTTTAAATCGTGCGAACCCGTCAGCCGAGCCGACCACACCGTCCCGCCCTCCAGGCCACACCATGTTGAAATTTAAAAGGCGTGATAGAACCAAGGGCCAGACATGGGAAGGATAAGCAATATATGGTTTACAAGCAAGTTGACCAATCAAATTCCAGCTCCATTCCCACCAGTTATATACAATGCTTCAGGCCTACATATCGACGCTGCAAAACCTTGTGCCAGAGGCATACCAGCCAATAGTGCAATTTACCAGCCGGCCGCTTCTTCTGAAGAAGAAACCGACTGCATGTGCGCGATCTGGCGTGCAGCGGTAATTACAGTATTAGTAGGCTCGCATATGGCTTATTAACGTAGGATGAACTACCCCTGCGATCCTGGGGTAACCCCTCCCGCCAGAGCAAAACATATATTATCTGCCCGGCGCACTTTCTAGCCTTCAACTTCCAGCGCATGATATAATGAGTTTCACGTTGGCGATAACATCATTGGTGGAGAATATCCAGGATGCGCGGCATATGCACGCCGGCGTCACGATAACGTGATATCAGAACCAGACAGTATATGTTTACAATGAGGCCGGCGGCCTCCGCCAGCAAGCGCATCATCCAGCAGCCAATGGTCATACCTTTATTGAACGTTTGTTCTTTAAAAGTAATGCCGATTCTAAAACCAATCTTCCCGGTATGACTTATGAACCCCTACACCGTGTTGGTTTGAAGCGGACCATGAGATTGTTCTCTACCGGTTGCAACGTTTACAATCATGTCAGCCGTTACCGGACTGCGGTTGAAAGTGTGCCCGTCCATCGCATTTGAGATAGCACATAAAAGCGCAGCCGCCGCACAACCTTGTATCGGTTCACCTATGCCTTTGGCGCCCACCGGGTTCTGCGGGTCAGGCTTGTCGATGGCGGCCCATTCCATATTGACCTTTGCGTCCAGATAAGTCGGTGGCTTGGCCTGGTAAAGACCCACGTTGGCGGGCAATCCATTCTGTGGATCATAGGCGTGTCGTTCGAATCCGGCCATGCCAAAACCCATGTAGGCAGCGCCCTTTATTTGTCCTGCCAGACCCTGAGGGTGAAGCACTGTGCCACAGTCTGCTACGCCAAGGTAATCGAGTATTTCGTATTTACCGGTTTCCAGGTCCAACTCAATTTGAACAAATCCTACTGCCAGTGCAGCCACTGTGCCTTCTTTCTCCAGGTTATCCTTGGCAACACCTATCAAGCCGGTGCCAGCGAGACCTGCAACAGAGGCGGCGGTCATTGGATTAATACCTTCGGGAGCAATTTGACCGCTGTATTTACCGCCAATTTCGATGGCACGCCTGGCGGCTTCTGCATAGCTTATATTCACTGCGGGGTCGGCGCGTGAAAATACCCGCTCTTCGCCTATGTCGTAGTCTTCGGGTGATCCACCCAAATCCATAGCCGCAATTTCCAGCAACTTTTCTACGGCATCCATTGCCGCGACATAATTGGTTCGAGTCATGGTAAAAGAAGTGTTACTACCAAATTGTCCGAGATTCCAGGGCAGGTGTTTACGGCTATCGCCGCGTTCAACCACACAGTTGTCCCAGTTACATTTCAGTATTTCAGCGGCCACCCGTGAGGTGCTTGTATGGGAGTAGGTTCCGAGGTTGCCTACGCCAGTATGTATATGTAATTTTCCTTCGGGAGAAATTCGAACCAATCCGTCGAATCCGTTAGCACCTGCAGAGTGATAGGCCTGTCCAACGCCGACACCGATCACTTTACTGCCAGTACGCTGACCATTGCGTGCAAACCTTTCCCGCCAGCCAAATTGTTCAGCGCCTTTTGCCAGCGCTTCAGGCATGTGCGAACTGGTAACGGTTCCCTGCTTGGCACCATAGATTGTGCTATGAACAGGTGCATTAATGCTTCTGATAGCCAGGGGGTCTATCCCTAATTCCCTGGCGGCTTTATCCATCAGTGGTTCAATGGCTACCGCCAGCTGATTCTGACCCGGCCCACGCTGCGGCCCTTTCGACGGGGTATTGGTGAACACAGGAATCCCGCGAAAACGCATAGCCAGTGGAGTATAGACCAGCGACATGGCATCAGCCGCAGACAGCCAATCGGAAAACCCCGCCTTGCCACCATTATCCTGAACCAGATAAAGGTCCACCGCGGTGATGCGCCCGTCCTCGCGGAATCCCATTTTGACGCGGCCCTGAAAACCATGACGGGCAGATCCAATATAATATTCTTCCTCACGGCTGATTCGCAGCATGACTGGCCTACCTGTCAACTTGGCAAGGTAGGCAGGAATCGCCATACAGGGATACCCGGCCCCTTTTGATCCGAATCCACCGCCACAGAACTCAGCGATAAAAACCAGGTCCTGTGGTTTTATTCCAATATAGGAAGCAACGATAGGAACTGGAAAACTTTGACTCTGGCTGGAACCATAGAGAACACACTTGCCATTTTCCCAGTAAGCCAGCGCCGAACGCGGCTCCATGGAATGGTGCGCATGGCTGGCAACAACAAAACTTTCATCCAGTGTATATTTGGCATCCGCAAATCCGGCATCAACCTCGCCAATTGTCCATTCACTGGCAGGCTCACCGACTGGCATTTCAAGTTTGCCGGCAGCGGCGAAATCTTCCTCTTTCCAATGTATTGTGCTGACTTCTTCCCCACGTGCAATGGCCGCAACATTGCCCTCCACCCGAGCATGGCTACCACCCGGGCGCAAACTTGTTAACGGATCTACAGAAAACGGCAGGTGCTCGAATTCAATTTTAATTGCCGCTATTGCATCCTCGGCAGTCTGTTCATCAACGGCGGCCACGGCGAGAATAGGATCGCCCACATAGGTGGGGTTATTGGTTAAAATCTGATCTGCGGCACCCGGGAAAGCAGGCACATCGTCGGCGGTAAGTACCGCGAATACGCCCTCTATATTCAGCGCCCGAGATACATCAATATCCTTTACCCTGGCGTGGGGCACCGGGCTGGTGAGCAAACGGCTGTAAAGCATGCCGTCGACTCGAAAATCCTCGGCATATTTGGCTTTGCCGGTTACCTTCCCATGTACATCCGGTGGAGTAAAATCTTTACCAATTAATTTGTAAACCATTATGAACTCCTCTTGTTATTCGGACACTGCGCAGCAAGCATAATTGCATAGGGAAGGATTAGAGTAGATATCCCGTGGCCCTGGACCTGACCGCTCTTATTTGCAAGGGTGACTCAATGCCCTTGCTTGCCATCCACCTCGTTCCGGAGCAGGCCCAACCCTTAACATTTCCGGGTTTCAGCCGATTTAATGCCATTGTAAGGGTAGCAAGGTGCCTGAATGATTATTCTGTTTCCAGCATCTTAAAAAAACCTTGCAACGATTATTTACAGGCCTAAAGCCGCTTTCTGATAGAGGCTGAAAATATTACGTATCACGATTAGAGAAGGAGAAGAAAATGTACCGGTCATTTCTTATATTATTTTCCATGTTGTTCGCTACTACGGGTTTCGCACAGGCCTTTAACTATACCTATGTTGAAGGCGGCCTCGGTTATATTGATGACAGAACTGGTTCTGACGTGGATGCGTATGGCGGCCTCATTGGTGGCTCATACGCTCTCAATAGTGACTTCCACGTATTCGCCGGCTACTCAAAAGTAGAATTTGATGATTTTGATGACTTTGATGTCAGTGGTACTGAATTGGGCATTGGATATAACATGGCTATATCCGATGCTATTGATTTTGTTGCCACTGCCTCGTGGATAACGGCCGATGTGGATATCAGCGGGATTGGTAGCGACAGTGACGACGGCCTCAGTGCAACACTTGGCATTCGAGCCTGGGCCAGTAAGTTCTGGGAAGTGAACACTGGCATTGGCATTGCAAAATTTAGTGACTCGGATAACGATACAGCTGTTTATGCCGGCGCCGATTATTACGTAACAAGAAATATCAGCATCGGCCTGTCCGGCGCCTGGAGTGATAGCGAGATCGGGTCTTATGCTTTGAGCCTGAGATACAATTTCGATTGAAAACGTGTTTCATTAGTGAAATTGGGTCTTATGCCTTGAGCCTTAGATACAATTTCGATTGAAAACGTGTTTCATTAGTGAAATGGGTCTTACGCTTTGAGCCTGAGATACAATTTCGATTGAAAACGTGTTTCATTAGCGAGACCGGCTCTTGTTCTGTGAGCCTGAGATACTTTTTAACCAGGAATGAGGGGGCAGAGATTTCAGGAATATCCAGAACTGCTGGATATTTACTCTGACCCCCAGCCCCCCACACACAAGCCTGCCTCTTCAACCCACTCTGGGAAAGCGCTGAATTGCCAGTTAGGCCGGGTGACAGCGACCTCTCCAGTGAATCTCCTGATGTTGTATTCAACTTCTGGTTCAGCCGGGCGCTTCCGCTGGGAAGACGCAATTGAGGGCTGGTGGTTTGGATCACTACATCCTGGGTAATACGTGTTTGTCACCAACGCGAAAAAGCGGGGAAATCCTTCGATAAGGGGTTTCCTTAATTCTGTAATAGGCTTATGCTTCTGCGGGTATAGGATGATTAAGAATTAAAATATCTAACTTACTCAAAGGCTTGGAATTATGAAGAATCTATTGTTAGCTCTTATGACCGTGTTGGCATTCGTGAGTGTACCTGCACAGTCCCAAAGTGTCGCTTCGTTAAGTGCAAAACTAACTAACGCGGCGGGCAGACCTGATGCTGATAAGGCCAGAGATATGGGCCGAAAGCCAGCAGACGTGGTGACTTTCCTCGGTATTAAGCCAGGCATGACAGTCATCGATTTGTATGCAGCAGCAGGTTACTACACCGAAGTGCTATCCCATGCGGTGGGCTCTTCCGGTAAAGTGTATATGCAGAATTCCCCTTCCGCCCTAACCGGACGACGCGGCCCGCAAACTGTTGAGGCCATTGACGCACGGCTGGCAAATAATCGCCTGTCCAATGTGGAAAAGATCACTGTAGCCCCGGACAGCCTGGGATTAGCCGCCAATTCCGTGGATGCAGCCGTAATCGCTCTGGAATTTCATGAATTGTACCTTTCAGACAATCCTAACGCCGTTGCCGATTTTCTGGCAGAAATACGTCGCGTATTGAAGCCAGGCGGAGTTCTGGGAATAGTTGAACATTCCGGCTCTTTTTCTGTTGACCCAGGCCCCTTGCACCGGGCATTGGAATCGCAGGTAGTGGCAGACGCCCAGGCCGCAGGATTCTTCGTAGGCAAAGGCAGTGATGTACTTCGCAACATTAATGACGACATGTTCGTGATGGTATTCGACCCCAGCATTCGAGGCAAAACTGATCGCTTCGTGCTGAAACTAGTACAAAAACGATAAGCAAAAGGATGACAGCGCTGGTGAATATATCAGCGCTGTCAGTTTCCTCTTCTCAAAAGACCACCCATCTGCACTGCTCAGTGCAATGAATTTACTTATTCCGAGATCAGCAAAGCCGTGCCTGCTTAATGTCGGGTGCTGTAAGTGGTTGAAAAATTATTAGACGAGTTCGGGCCACTAGCGCCAGCGGGTAAAGGCCGCGCCGGTTTATAGTCAGACATCACCTGCTTGGACTTTATTTCATTCGCTCCACAAACCCCACACACCGCCTGCTTGGTTGTTTCTCTCCACATGGAGTAAAACAGCCCGGGGATAATGAAAAAGAACCACAGAAATATTTGCAGTTTCATATTGCCTTTCTGGGTTGTAACAGGAGTTGCTGCACTTCCACAATTATTACATTTGTACACCATAGTCATAACCAACCTCCTCATTCAGTGATACTGAATGTGAATGTCACAAGAATATTGCCGACTTTTTGACCGGTACTAATATAAAAGATCGGCATGAGGTCGTTAAAATTTCACTGCTGTAACATTTTCATTGTTCAGAAAAGCCAATAGACTCCGTATGAAGGTTGATAACTATTGGTTCTGGAGGGTTTTTCCAACCTACGGCGTATTGCTGGTATGAATAAATTAATACTCTCGGGCTTAGGTAGCATAATCCTTTTTGCACCGGTCCTGTGTTGGTCACAAACAGTTACTGGCGAAATCGTCGAGCTTCCTGGCTACTCGTTTAAATACTCGCTTGAAACCAGTGCCCGCAGAAGCACAATCTGGCAGTTGTGGAGCGATGTTGAAAACTGGAAAAAATTCGACACCCTGCTTGAATATTCCTATCTTGATGACGACACAAGTTTTGTCACCGGTGCTACTGGAGTTCTGAACGCTGAAGGTGCACCAGAGGTTAAATTCGAAATCATGAATGTGATAGAACCAGAGTCATTTACCGTCCGCTTACATTTGCCTTTATACCAGACCATTGATCAGCAGCGATATTTTGAAGTCAGTGACTCAGGGGTTGCCACCTTCAGCCATGAAATCAGCTTCAAAGGTGGGTTGAAATCTATTATGTGTTTTCTGCTGTGTGGCACCTACAAAAAAGAAACACAACGGGTGATGGAACGGCTTAAGGTTCTTGCGGAAGCCCAATAACGAAAAGGCAGGACCAGGCTTTGACCGGCAAGAAATCCCAAGGGCAAATTCTTCTTGAAAAATGGTCACAATAGGGTAATTTGCCTAACTGGGTTCTCACTTAAGAATCAACAAGAATAAAGTGATGGGGGATTAAATGAACAATCGTATTGTATACGCTCTGAGCCTGACCATAGGCAACCTGTTAATTGCCCCGGCAATTCTCGCACAAACATCCGATATTCCCCGCACGGAATACGGTAAACCCGATTTTCAGGGCACCTATACTTTCAGAACCATTACCCCATTAAACCGCCCGAAAGAGCTGGCTAGCAAGGCCGTCCTGACTGAACAGGAAGCTATCGAGTGGCAGGAATTCGAAAATCGCCGCCAGAATCGAGACCTTATTATCGACTCGGTGGGAGGCGCGCAATATCCGCCAGGCGTTATCTCCTATAATGAATTCTGGTACGAACGCGGCGTTGAAACCATCGCCGACCGCAGAACTTCACTGATTTATGACCCGCCCGATGGCCGATTGCCCCCCTTTAACGAGATTGGGAAACAGCGTCGCGCCGACGTGAGAGAGATGACGAGGCTGAGCGAAGGCCCCGAAACCCGCACTCTGCAAGATCGATGTCTTATGAGTAACCGCACCGGCCCACCCATGATTTCCGGCTCCTACAACAACAATATGCAACTCATTCAAACCAAAGATCACATTGTCATTGTCGCCGAAATGATCCACTACGCGCGAATTATCAAAATAGCTGATGAGCATAGTACCCAGCAGCTCAAATGGGCAGGCGATTCCATTGCCCACTGGGAGGGCGACACCCTGGTAATTAACACCCGGAATTATTACTACCACACGGGCTGGAGAGGAACCTCCAGGCAAATGAAGGTGGAAGAACGTTTTAACTGGATAGATGAAAACACCCTGGACTACGATTTCACGGTGGAAGACCCATTGTCGTGGGACGAAAGCTGGTCCGCAAGGCTGCCAATGCGTCGGATCGAAGATCCTCTGTATGAATATGCCTGCCATGAAGGCAACCATGGCCTGATTGGTATTCTGGCTGGCTGGCGTCGTTATGAAACCATGGGAATGAATGGTGATGGCACGCCCAGGGATTAGCGTATCAAAAAGACAGATTTAGTTTACAAGTGACGCTCATAAAGAGACCATGACGCTGAGCTTGCTTTCAATGTATGGGATGCTTGAATGGTTCGACTGCTATCCCCCTCCCCTCGCACAAGAATATAGCGATATAGATGTGGCGCAGCTGCTATATCCGGCATCGTAATTCCATCCTTAAATTTTACCCGATTCATTTTACTGGGAAACAGTTTCGGTGTTACGCCACCTCCCACCAAAGTGTGATAATAAAAATGATCGTGAGAATGAAACTGGTAAAAATATTCTCTGTCAATTGCGTTAGCGGACGCGTTTTCATAAATAGTATAAACAGCTGAATTGATTTCCATCTGATCAAGCAGAGGTAATAATTCTTCTGTTTCGCCGGACAGCTTTACCTGCGTGTTAATAATCTGCAACATAAGCCCGGTCACAAGCATGATCATTATAAAACTCGGATTTCTACCAAGCTTAATATTTCCTAATGCCAGAGCAATTAGAAAGTAGCAAACCAAAGACATCCTCAAATTGAAATAGGAATAGTCATTAAAATAAAAAGGCAAGATCAGATAGCCACTAATAGTCAGCAACAGCATAATTTTTACTGGCGATTTGGCCCTGGGAACCGCCTTCGAATTATGCCAGGCGTACACATAAATCGCGGTTATCAGTACCCAGCCAAATGCCGTAATGTAATCTATACCAATACCCATACGCATACCGAATAAAGGCATTACAAAAAAGCCCAATACAAAGTTTAAAGGCAACCATTGCCTGTCCATTTCTCCTTGCATTAATGCGCTCAAGTTACTGAAGGTGGCCACGTACCACAAAACAAAAATAATGGCGGCAACAAGGGGGCCAACAAGGCTTTTATAAAAATACACCTTATTTTTCCGGTTACAAATACTGATGGCACTGGCCAAAACAATATAAACCAATATCGAATAAGGATGGGAAAGAAACAAGGCGCACATAAGAAGCAAATAGGCTGCAGCCATGTATTTGTTTATTGACTCAAATGTGACACGCTCATGAACAAATAAAATAAAAAATAAAATCGGGATAGATATCAAATAATTCGTAAAACCCATGTAATACATTTGGGAGAAAAACACAGGAAATAACAACAGCAAAGACCATGATGGATAATCTTTTTCTCGGGCGAAATTCCAAACAAAAACCAGCGCCACAATCAGACCTAAAACAAGTGAGATATAGACTTTACCTGCGATTTCTATAGGTAACAATTTGGCCAGCGGTACAACAATAAGAAAAAAGAGCGAATAAGGGCCAGCTGAATCTTCAATGTAATAATAATCACTCCAGTTAAATATCCCACCTTCAAAAGTGGAAATAACATAAGCGGTAAAGAGATGTTGAGGATAATCCTGCATGGCTGGAAAGCGCGGGTACCATATCGCCAGAAGAGAAAGGCCACTCAGAAATAAAACGGCTATAACAAACAACCTCTGCCCGGAATTTAATAATAATGATCCCTTGTTTAAGGTCATTTTCCCTCCGGCGTTTGCCGACTCTATACTTGTAATACAAGGACACTGAGGCTGCGGAGCAGACCTCTATTCCTGGCCCAGCATCATAGGCGAAATGGCCTTTCACCGTCCAAATGCTTTTTTCGGTGATTCAGTTCTTACCAGGCAACACCTATGATCATATCTCGCCTTTTCTTATAGACCAACCCAACCTGATGTCCATGTCCGGAGAAAGCAGGCTAGCATGATGTGCTTGCCACACGAGGAGCCAGAGGCGATGCACTGTATTATCACAATATTCTTTTCTCATGATATGGTGTCCCGCTACCTTTGGTGGTTTTTAATTAATCGATGGCATCTGGAAGCTTGATTAAAACGACCTTCCCACAGCATCGAAACTGGCACAATCTCTCCTATGGAAGCTATTTCAACACCTGAATCGTTTCACTTGCTTTTTTATGTAGGGCTGATGTTTATCATCAGCCAGATCGCCGGGAACATTGCCAACCATCTGAACCTGCCACGTCTGATTGGCTATATAGTCGCTGGCATTCTGTTTGGTCCATACGCACTCGGTTGGTACAGCCAAACCCTGATGGAGCAGGACCTGGAGTTCTTCCGGGATTTTGCACTGGCGATCATTGCTTTTTCCATTGGTGGTGCACTGGAAATGCCAGTGATCAAACGACTTCGCTCCAGTCTTACCTGGATTACAGTTCTGCAAACAAGTTTTGCCAGCATTTTTGTATTCCTCACCATGTGGTGGCTACTGCCATTTACAAACGGCGAACCGGGGCCACATCTGACCGTCATCGCCTTGATTCTGGGAGCCGTCTCAGCGGCAACTGCGCCGGCGGCGATCCTGAGTCTGGTAGATGAATTCAAAGCCAGGGGTGATTTCAAATCAGCACTGTTGGGCATCGTCGCACTTGATGATGTAATCGCTATAATCTTTTATTCGATTGCTATTGCAGTGGCCGGCAGCCTGTTGGGACAAAATAACGGGACACTTGTCGCCGCTCTGGGTCAGACCAGTTTCATTCTATTTTTTGAAATCGCCCTGGGCCTTTTAGTCGGCTTCATCGTAGCCAAAAGCCTGTTCTATTTTTCCGAATATCGCACTATGTTGGGCGTATTACTTGGCATCATTATGATGATCACGGGTTTTTGCCTGTCGTTAGGCATCTCGTCATTACTTGCCTGTGTAATGCTTGGATTCATGGTAACAAACGTGGCGAAACACGAACTGGCCAATGAAGCGATGGACATTATCCACACCATTCAACAACCGGTATTTGGCGTTTTCTTTTTTATGGCGGGCGCGCATTTAAACATTTCCCTGGCACCGTCAGCTTTCGCGCTGGCCATGGCGCTAACCCTTTCTCGCTTCGCAGGCAAATATATTGGTACTCGCCTTGGCGGAAAAATAGCAGGTACCGCACCGGACCTCACCAAAAACCTGGGCATAGCGTTAATGCCTGCGGCCGGCGTTATGGTTGGATTGACATTAAATGCCAGGGATACGTTAGGAGAAGCACTGGGGAGCTATGCCGAACTGATGGTAACAGTGGTTATTGGTGCCACTTTAATCAACGAATTCCTTACGCCCTTTTTTGTTCGTTTCGCCATTACCAGGGCGAAGCAACAGAAAACACAATCCTGATAAATACAAAAATCAGCTTTTGTTTTTTAACAACCCGAATCCAAGGGATACCGTTGCTACAGATACAAAAGCATTCAGGTAAAGGAGATGTGCTACGCACACTCTTTTTTAACAGTGTTATTCAGAGGTCCCCTGAATAAAAAAAACCGCAGGACATCACGGCGATTACTCCACCAAAGCAGATAGCCCCATGGCTGAAGGAGGGGGTTACTGAAGGACGATGATCTGAATTGCTCATCAGGGTAGGTTTACGCGAACCTAAAAAAGGTTGCCTGATAGCCAGAGGATGGCAGGTCAAGTTCGACCGTTTTGAGTTGCTTAATAATCAAATTGATGTGAAGTGGGCTGAAACTATGGACCACTTCACATCGTTTTCATGCACAGAAGTTATCGTTGAAACAGATAGGAAAATTTAACGAAGAGCTGGTCGCCATCCTTCCTCAGACTATCGGCAATAACCACTTCCCTCTCGCCTTCCATTTCAACAATATCGAAATTGCTCTGGTTGGTATTGTAGCCGACATAAAAAGCCGACCAGGGATTGATCACATAGCGTAATAGCACATCAAAGTTTAGATTTTCTTTGTCTTCCAGCCTGGTTGCAGGGCCAGCGTCTGTTTTATCGTATTGGGCAATAAACCGCAGCGACCATTCCCGGTTGAACTGGTAGTTCCAGTTGCTACGAACAATTTCATTACTGAACACATCGACGCCGCCACTTCTGGTTTCCAATTCGGTACGGAAATAGGTATTGGAAATTCTCAGTCGATCAAAGGGCCTCCACAGCATATCAAAGTTAATTCTGCTGGAGTCCGCCACAAACGGTAAGGTTCCGCTGGGGGGCACCACGTTCAGCGCGGTTCCTGATCGAAAATTGAATTCAAAAGACAAAGTTTCCAACCGGTCATTATCAAACGAGACAGACCAGTTATCAAATTTGTATTTCCGTGGAGAGGCGATGCCAGGGAAATCCTGCGGCCTTAATACTTCGGTGAACTCCGTATAACCAAATCCAATGTCGGTGGTATCGAAGGCCAGATCCGCACTGGGGCCGAACTGTGTATAAATTCGAGTTCCATCGTTGTCTTCAAGATAGGCACCAAACAGAACCACTCCCCAACGGTTCAGGCTGCTGTCGTCAGGATAAAAATTAAGACCGAAACGATTGTGCAGCCCCGTAGTGTCGGCTTTAAACCAACGATTCTGGAATCCCAACTCAGTTCTAAAATCTTTGGTTGTGTCCACCGCGTGAGTATGGGTATTAAGCATGCGCCCTACTCGATTGAGCTGAATATTACGTTGATACCCAGTGACGGATTCACCACCGAGGGCCGGTTCAGTCTCTGTGCCCACCAATTGCATATTAGTGATCCAATTGTCGGTAAGTTTGAATCGGCCATCAAAGCTACCCACACGGTTGAAACCATCAGCGAATTCGCGGTCAGTTACCATAACGCCAACCCGATTCTGATCCGATATATCCCGGAATGCTCTAAACATTCCGATGTTGGCTTTCTCGCCTTTCAGAGGATCACCGGCACTTCGATTCAGGCCAGGAGCCTGATCATTGATCAATATGCCCCCGAATCCGTAATCACCCAGCCGGCCGGTGAAGCGTGCGCCTCCTTCCGGGTCGACGATACGCCGAGTGAACACCAGAATGGAGTCGGTGGCAAAAAAATCGGCGTTTTCTACGAAGAAGGGTCGTCGTTCAGGGAAACGAACCTCAAAGCGCTCGTTAACTACGACCTGGGGCTCATCGGACTCCACCTGGCTGAAATCGGGATTCAGGGTCAAATCCAGTACCATGGAATCATTAAAGACAAATTTGGCGTCAACACCCACATCCACTTCTGTATTCTGCTTGAATCTGCCGGCACCGGAATCCAGCGCATCAACGTCTCTTGCGAAAATGAACGGAATGATCTGTGAATTATTGCCAGGTGAAACATCCCTGATCCCCGACATAAGTGCCGTCTGATTTAGCCGGCCTTCAATGCTGATTGAGTATTCTGGCCAATAACTTGCCTCACCCAACCGTGGGATCTGTCGGCCAATTTGAATACGCCAAATTTGTTCTTCAGTATCCGGAAAGCGCAGGCTGCGCAGGGGGATTGCCATTCTGGCCATATAACCCTGATCGGTGACCTGACCCTGGCTGTCCCATACCGCCTCAAGCGTGGTATCAAATCCGGCCCGACGAGAGGAACCTTCAGTCCACCGGGCATCCCATTGAATACCCAGAGGGGTGACACGGAAGGTGAAAGCGGCCCGCTGATCATTAAAAGTGTCGATGGTAATTTCCACACTGTCGTCACCATCAATATTCTCGCGGGAGGACAAATTGGCGCGGATCAGGTCTGGCTGGCTATCAAATGCCATAAAAAGCACGTATAAATCTTCCTGATCGTAGCCCAGATAAACATCAGTGCGCTGCGTAGCAGGGTCCCCATCATCGGGTTCGCGTTGCACAAAATCACTGATTTTGTGCATCGACCTTGCCAGAGATGTAGACGGATTCATGTTCTGGAAATCAGAGAAACCGGGGACTCCGGTAATCTTTGGTATTACCAGACCCTCATCGACTGCAAACGTAGATGCAGAAAATAACGCAAGAACTACTGTGCTTACCAGGCACAACATCAGCTGGAGTTTTCTCATTGTATCCTCTCTAGAATTGTTTCCCTTTTGGGCGGGGGGAGTTTACTGGTTTTTAGCGGCTGCGGGAAGCCTTCACCAGAAGACCCGGCCACCCCACAGGGTTATTCATAGAGAATTGGCTTTTTGAAGAATCTCTGAATAGCAGGCCTAGAAATCCGCCTTAACATCACCACTTTCAGTATTGGAAAATGGCAACAAACACCTGAAATTATAAGAGCCAAATGCAAGGGCAGCCCAGCTTGCTCCGATGCTATTCTATTAATTTCTATTAATGGAAATATCTATTAATGGACATCCACATCATATCCACTATTCTATCGGGATTATTAATGGAGGACTATTATTGGACACCCACATCATGAAAACATCGCTATTGGGAGCTGTAGTTTTATCGGTATGCCAGTTAACCGCCTGTGGCCCCAACAATGAGAGTACATTGCAAGACCAGGCGCCCCAGGGAGTTATATCCACTCAACAACAGGACGCCTTGAATGCAGCAAATGGTGTTGAGAAAATCTTGCTGGATTCTGCGGAGGAGCGGAGAAAACAGCTGGAAGCCCAGTTACAAAATCGGTAGAAACGAACTAAAGGACAGCCACAAGAATCAGCCCATAATTTGGTCTACTGATTCAAAGTCAGCTATAAATTGATTTGCTGATAAAGATTCAAGGAAGAATTAATGCCTCAGGCGCGTTATCGTCTCGTCGATACTCAGGTCACTCCCTACTATCATTGTGTCTCACGATGTGTTCGCCGTGCCTTTCTGTGTGGAAATGATCGGTTTACCGGCAAGAACTTCGACCATCGCAAACAATGGATTCTGGATCGAATTAAACATTTGTCTTCTGCGTTCGCCATTGATGTCTGCGCTTACGCTGTCATGCCCAACCATTTTCATCTGGTGTTACATGTGGATGTTAAAAAAGCGGAGAACTGGGCATTTGATGAAATTATTGATTGCTGGCTGATGCTCTATAAAGGGCCTGAAATAGCATGTAAATATAAGGCGGGTGAAGCACTAAGTCCGCTTGAGCAGGATGCCCTATCCAGCTGGGTCAGCGTGTGGAGATCTCGCCTCGCCGACTTGAGTTGGTATATGCGCTGTCTGAACGAAACTATTGCCAGAATGGCTAATAAAGAAGATCAATGTACAGGCCGGTTCTGGGAAGGTCGATTCAAGAGTCAAGCCCTGCTTGATGAGGCGGCCCTGATCTCTTGTATGGCCTATGTCGACCTGAATCCCATCAGGGCAGGGAGAAGTGAGTCGTTAGAGGCATCAGAATTTACTTCAATTCAGGAAAGGCTGGCAGCCTATAATCCAGGCAACGGAAACAATAACCCCTGGTTAAAACCGCTGCTACAAGAACGTCAACTACATTCTTCTTCAAGCCTGCCAATGCAGGAGGTCGATTATTTTGCCCTGGTAGACTGGACAGGTCGCGCTATTCGAGCCGGCAAACGTGGCGCTATCCCCTCTCACGTGCAACCGATCTTACGAAAACTGGAAGTGAATGAAGTAAACTGGGTAAGCAATACGCAGCACTTTGGTAGTCGGTTTCGTAGAGTTCTAGGAAGAGCCAACCAAATCAGATGGCTGGCTAATCGAACCGAAAGAAAATGGCTTAATGGCCTCTCACAGGCAAACAAATTCTACCAGTAAGTAAAATCCACATCCCCCGCCAGTTGCAAATTTGCTTTTATAGGATGTTCCTTGCCCGTTGAATGGGCGGCACCCCTGGAAGCAGCCTTAGATTCCATAACCCCCACAATACTCGCCTAAGAAATTCACCTAACCATTACCAGAAACGCACCAAAGCCTATATTTGGTGCCGGCGGAACTCATGGGTGTCACATTTTAGACCTGAATCTGAGAGTGCCAAATTTTGTGGGTGTCCGATTTCAGACGATTTTAGAAATTTGTGGGTGTCCCATTATAGAGCCATTATAGAGGCGCATTTCAGGAGGGCGAAAATCCCCGGGTTTGTTGATGGACTTCACCGGGGATAGCTTATATTCTTGCCAGTTGACACAGAATAATATCCTGATAATTATTGTGCAGCCTAAATAGTCGCTTTAATTCTTTGAAAATCTGACACGGGAAATATTAATAATGAAAATTGAGCTTAAAGCCCATCTGAAACAGACACTACTGCTTGGCTTTGCCTCCGTCGTTCTGATGGCAATGGCAACCACTTCCTTTGCCCAGCGCCTGACCGGAACCGAAAACGGTGAATGGCGATATCTTGGTGGTGATGCCGGACACACTCGTTCTTCCACACTTGACCAGATCAACGCCGGCAATTTCGGGGAGTTGGAGACAGCCTGGGTCTGGCGTAGCGATAATTTTGGCCCCAATCTTGATTATTTTTCCCGCTCCACGCCTATCTTTGTGGATGGCATACTGTATACGGTAGCCACACCCCGGCGGCAGGTGATTGCCATCGACCCGGCCACTGGAGAAACACTTTGGACATTCCGCGAGCCCGAGACGGTACGACACCTTCGATCTCCGCGTCAGGCATACGGCAAAGGGGTTGCCTACGGCGAAGTTGACGGACGTGGAGTTATCTTCGTTACCTCGCCTGCTTTCTTTCTATGGGCACTGGATGCTAAAACCGGTCAGCCGCTGGAAAACTGGGGCAAACCCGTTCCCCTTAATGGTTTCTCCCAGACAGGTGCCGTCGATCTGATACCCAATCTGGTGGAAGATTGGGGCCCCTGGCAGGACTATGTGGTGGCTGGCGGAACCTATGATCCGGATTACGGAATTCCCCGTGAGTTGGGCATGGTGACAGCTTCAGCACCGCCGATTGTGGTTAATGGCGTAGTGGTTGTTTTGGTTGGGCATCAGCCCAGTTACGGCCAGACCCGCATCGAAAACGTCCCCGGCGATATAATGGGATACAGCGCCGCCACTGGCGAGTTGCTGTGGAAGTTTCACGCCATCCCAAGGCCAGGCGAAGTCGGTAACGAGACCTGGGAAAATGATGCCTGGCGCTTTTCCGGCGATATTTCTACCTGGGCGCCTGCTTCCGCAGACCCGGACCTGGGTCTGGTCTACATGGTGACCAACGCTTCTACAGTACAGACTTATGCCGGCCACCGGCCAGGCCATAACCTGTTTGGCGGCAGCATTCTGGCACTGGACGTGAAAACCGGTGAGCGAAGGTGGCATTTCCAGATCCATCACAGTGATCAGTGGAACTATGACCTGCCAACTCCGCCCATGCTGATGGATCTGACGGTGGACGGCCAGCATATTCCCGCGCTAATCCAGAACACCAAGCAGGGTCTGGTGTTTGCGTTTAACCGGGAGACCGGTGAGCCCATATGGCCAATTGAGGAGCGTCCGGTTATTCAAACGCAGGTTCCTGGTAACTATACCGCGCCAACCCAACCCTTCCCCACCAGACCGGAGTTAATGGACCCCATTATTCGGGACGGAATTACTGAGGAATTTGTTATTGACTACACCCCAGAGCTGAAACAACAGGCTCTGGCACTTCTGAAAGATTTCCAAATCGGCGGATTGTATGTGCCACCGCTTCCGAAAGATCACGGTAACACCTACATTAACAATGTCGGCTGCCGTACCGGCGGAAATGTAATTTCCCATCCACCTGTTGGCGATCCCAGTACCGGAATGATGTACGCTTCGCATGTTCGAAACTGCACCGCCGGCCGATTTATGGAGCCTACCAATGGCAAGGACAGGGATGACCCCACCTATGCCGTACCTGGTCCTGGCGGAGCAACTCCCAACAAAACACCCACTACCGGCAAGACAGTGGCAGCCTGGTTGCCTGGAAGACCTGGTGGTGCGTTACCTACCATTGATGGGTTACGCCTGTTTAAGCCAATGGATAACCAACTCTCTCTGCCTTGCAGATGAATACTGGCGACCTAGCCTGGACATTACCGATTGGTGAAACTCCTGATAATATCAAAAACCATCCTTTGCTGGCTGGTGTTGATGTGTACAACTCCGGAGGTACGGGCCATTCCATTCAGATGATTATGGGTGATCTTCTGGTTCAGACTCGAGCCCTGAGTGAAGGGGGTGGGCAGAGAATTCCTGATGCCCCTCTGGAACTCCATGCCCGCAACAAGATGACCGGCGAGATCATTGCCAGTGTTCCGATTCCGGCACCAGGGCAGTATGGAATAATGACCTATATGCATCAGGGCAAGCAGTATATTGTGGTGCAGATCGGCAGCTCCAGAACAGATTTTCCGGCGGGTCTGGTAGCATTAACCTTGCCGTGATTTGATCCCGAGGTCGTCACGAAAAAAGCCAGCGGCTTAGGCCGCTGGCTTTTTTATGTTAGCCTCTACCTGGAACTTCAAGAGACCTACAGGACAAACAGAATGATAAGAGTTTTTACCGCTGATAATCGCGCTCTGGCCTGGCATATAAAGAATATTCTGCAAAGTAACTCAATCGAAGCAGAAGTCAGAAACGATACTCTGCATTCTGCCCAGGGCGGAATTCCCCTTAACGAGTGTAATCCGGAAGTATGGGTTGTAAGAGAAGCTGATGAACAACAGGCCCTGCAATTGATCGACGAAAATTCCGGTATTGATCTGGAGTCAGCACCGCCTCCCTGGAAATGTGGAAGCTGTGGTGAACAAAATCTTGGACAGTTTGATATCTGCTGGAATTGTCAGGCAGCGTACAATTAGAATAAAAGTTATTCCGTTTTGATATTAACAAAGTCCCTCCGCCCCTCTCTAGGGTGTGACCGTCACCTCGAGAAAAGCGTTGGTCCAGCAGCAATGAACTTGCCACCGCTGACGAAGTCCCTCAAATGCTTGAATGCGCAGGACATAGTCCCCTGGTTCACTGAAAGTCGCCATCGTGGACAACCCGACTTCCTGCCGTACTGATGTGGCATCATCCGTGTGCTGAAAGACCACTTCTCCCGGACCTTGATGCTTCGCCCACCGGGCTGTCACTGCTTCGAACCCAGAATCCCGGTCCATCATGCCCTCAGGTTCGGTTACCTCTATCTTCAGCGGTAGAGGGCTCCCGACCCGAGCTCTCACTGGCCCCGCTCGAACGCCACTTCGCCCGCTTCCCTGGGGGCCCTTCGGCTCGATAAATTTAACCAACGGCGCTACGGCTTCGATTGAAGGCAGCTCTAACGCCCTGATTCGGTACTCTAAATGAGTGGTATGGCCGGGCACCGAGTATTCCTGTCCATCGATCCTGAGAGTCCAGGTGACATCCTGATCACCAAAGTCCGCCGGCACATTAACTGTGAATACGCAGAAATACCGTAGATCCCCGGTCATCGGAACCGGATCGAAATGAGTGGGCTGAACTCCGTCGAAACGGGCCGGCTCGATGTAGTTATCTGGCCCCAGCGGAAGGTCAATAGTTTGCTTCGTATTCAAGTTGTGGAATCCGTAACACAGGTCGTAGCTACCGTCCTCCTTGGGGTACCATCCCTCGAAGATCGGCACCACCGGCTGACCAAACGGACGAATGTTCCGCACCATCTCGGTCCTGGCCGCACCCTTGACCGGATTCTGCGCCCCAACCGGAATGGACACTACCAGCATTGCCACGCAGCTGGTAATCAATAGAGTTACTTTGGACATAGGGACTCCCCCTTCCTATTCCTTATTCGGGGCGAGCTGAAGCCGCCTTTCCCGTTCCCGTACCGCAACCTGGAACTCTTCCTCGCTCTCATAAAACAGCATCTGGGCCCGGAAATGGCCCATCTCGTCCACCGTGCGCTCACCCCTGGTTACCCACACTGTTGGGTCAGGGTTCAGGGGATTCGCATCCGTATTGTCGTAGACACAGGTAGAGATGAGAAACGTGCCCTTAGGAAACAAGGGCATCGCATCTTCTTTGTATAGGAATTCGGTCTGCCAGCGATGATTGTTGTGCATCTTGTTAATGATTTCCCAGCGACCATCCGGGTATATCGCTTCCAGAATCTGATACACGCCTCGCAGGTGCATGTGGGCGCGGAGGCTCTGCAGCCGAACCGGACGGTCCAGAACATAGACCCCTCGCAGGGTCGCCACGCTGTTGGGCGCAATCAGTATGTCTCCCTGCCGCCCAATCTGCGGATCGGCGCTCATACCGGGAAGATCGCCGTCGCCCGAACGGCCGAGGGCGTGGCTATGCCCGGTCCACTGACTGCAAGACAGCCCCTGGGAGCCGGGAAGAGTCTTGCTGGGCGGCGATTCGGGCGGGTGCAGCCATATCCCGAGTTGGAGGACCGCGTCTTCCACCACCC
This sequence comes from Gammaproteobacteria bacterium, assembly GCA_016764875.1. Taxonomy (GTDB): domain Bacteria; phylum Pseudomonadota; class Gammaproteobacteria; order Pseudomonadales; family Pseudohongiellaceae; genus NORP240. The sequence continues at coordinate 899 of JAESQX010000198.1, read as the reverse complement.
TGTCAATGGGGAACAGGTGCATATTCCAGCGCACCACATCTCCGGGGCCAATCGGTACACCAGTGTCGTCTGCGAAGATGATCCCGTCCATCCCTCGCACCTGCCTGATCGCTGCGTTCATTCCTCCGGGCACGTTGGGGTTGCCCACCGACGGGTTGGCGTGATGAAAGACCTCCTCAATCTCCGCCCGCTCCGGTCGGAACTCGACGGCGGCTATCCAACGCTTATCAACCATGCCCAACGGAGTCTGAAGGTTCGGCCAGTGATCTGCCCCGTCGGCCGGTACTGTGTAGGGTTCCGAGCTGACGACAAGATCTGGCGGACGATTAAAATTTTTCTCGAAGCGCCAGGTTTTCGAATGATCCTGCCATTCCAGAGCGGCTGGCATGTCAGCTGGATTGCCCTTGACCGCCCCCGAGTCCACCCAGCCCACGATGGTCTGAATCTCCGCTGTGCTCAATGAGCGACTATTCTTGAAGTCCTGAATTCCCACCGTAATGTCGATCGGCCAGGGTGGCATCTCCCGCTTCATCACCCGATCCTTGATCAGCGGCGCCCACAGTGAGACTTGCTCGAATGTCTCCAGCGCCATTGGTCCTATGGACCCCGGTCGGTGACATTCCTGGCATCTGCGTTGTAGAATCGGAGCCACATCCCGGGTGAACGTCACCTGATCATGCTGCTGTGCCGAAAGCGTCGAGGCATGAAGTGTCAGAATACCAACTCCACCCAGCAAGAACAGAAACTGCCGACCCAGGATATGAGCGATAAATCGTTTAATCCGTATTTTCCAGTTCATAAAGTTACCTTCCCGCATCTTGGTGGTTGCTCGGTGGATTCTGGAACGAGATAAAAGCCCTTCTGCGCTGACTCTATCATTCTGATAAATACTCGTCACT
>JAESQX010000197.1 GCA_016764875.1 Gammaproteobacteria bacterium | reverse complement strand
TGTGTTCAACTTGTTCAACCTGGGTCGTCACTTAGTTTCAGCGAAGAACTATCGATATTTCAGACTGCGTGCTTTTGCGTCTTGGGAAAAGGCAGTGGCGATGTAGAAATGGTCAATCGGAGCTTTTCTCGATTTGAGTGATTAACTTGTCAATACCTTCGAAGCCATTACTCCTACAATTATGTCCGTTTAACAGACAATCCTGGCTCCGGATTAACTTAATGCTTATCCATAGCTAATTCATAACAGCAGGTTGCATTAGGTGCGTTCTACGCAATGCGATGTCGAAATGCATAAGCGTGAATGCAGCTGGATATGAGTGTGGGACTGTGGGCGTCTGCTACACAAATTGTTTGCCAGCGAAAGCCTAAGATGAGCCGAAAGAAATGTGTGCAGGCTGAAAGATGTGTGTAAAAAAGCCAGTCATAAGACTGGCCTCTACTAATAATGGTACCAGTGGGCGGACTTGAACCGCCACTCCCGTGAAGGAACCGGATTTTGAATCCGGCGTGTCTACCAATTTCACCACACTGGCATTTTGAGTCAGTTCATCAAACCTGTTGGATTGCCCCGGTTAATAGAAGGGCTGGCCTGAGAATTGAAAAGGCGCGTATTATAACAGCTAACAATAACCGCGCAATCGAAGTGCGCGGAGCCTCCCTGCCTCTTTAAGCAAGAAGTGAGTTCTTGTAAGCTCGGCGGCTGGTAATTTAATACACAATATTGACAACGATCGAATTGAAGCGTGCAAACCAGCGATTTTAGCTACCAGTTACCCGACGACCTTATTGCTTATTTTCCACCGGTGAAACGAGGGGACAGTAAACTACTCTGTCTTGACCGAAATACGGGAGAGATAGGGCATAAACAGTTTGGTGACTTACTGGATTTCCTGCAGGGGGGAGATCTGCTGATTTTTAATGATACCCGGGTGATACCTGCGCGACTGTACGGGCGCAAGGAAACCGGGGGCAAAATAGAATTGTTGATTGAACGTATTCTTGATGGCGGAATTGTTCTAACCCAACTCAAATCCAGCAAATCGCCTAAAACTGGCAGCAGATTACTTTTTCCGTCAGCGGGAAACCATGCATCAGACCGGCCTGGTAACAAAGATACTGATAACCCGGTAATAGCCACAGTGCTTGGCAGGGAAGAGGGGTTTTACCGGCTGGAATTTCAGTTGGACAGGCCGGTAATCGATTACCTGGAAAAATCTGGACATATGCCGTTGCCACCCTATATCAAGCGGCAAGACCTGGAGCAGGATCGAGAGCGATACCAGACAGTTTACAATGAAGTTCCCGGAGCGGTGGCAGCACCGACCGCAGGCTTGCACTTTGATGAAGCCATGATGCAGCGTTTGGATCACATGGGTATTGAGAAAGCGTTTATAACGCTGCACGTAGGGGCTGGCACCTTTCAGCCGGTGCGGGTTGAAGACGTTGAAAGTCACAGGATGCACTCGGAGTGGGTTGAAGTTTCCACGGAGGTCGTTGATAAAATAAATCGTTGTAAGCAACGCCGGGGCAGGGTTATTGCTATTGGCACTACTACGGTTCGCAGCCTGGAATCAGCGGCTGCAGACGGTACCATCAAACCTTTTCAGGGCGAGACTGAAATCTTTATCTATCCGGGTTTCGAGTTCAAAGTGATTGATGCCATGGTGACTAATTTTCACTTGCCTGAATCAACGCTGCTGATGCTGGTCAGTGCCTTCGCCGGAAAAGAAAAGATACTTGACGCTTATCACAGTGCAATATTACACAGATATCGTTTCTTCAGTTACGGTGACGCAATGTTCATATTTTAGCGGCCTCTTTTAAATTTCTGCTACTAAATTTCTGCTACAATGCGCGGCCGTTAAATTCCATAATTAATTATCAAGGATCAGGAAAACCTATGAAAGCACCTGTGCGAGTTGCTGTTACCGGAGCAGCAGGACAAATCAGCTATTCCTTGTTATTCAGAATCGCCGCTGGCGAAATGCTGGGTACCGATCAGCCGGTGATATTGCAAATGCTGGAAATTACGCCGGCACTTGATGCGCTCAAAGGGGTGACCATGGAACTTGAAGATTGCGCCTTTGAACTGATTGCCGGTTTAGTGCAGACAGATGACCCCGCTGTGGCATTCAAGGATGCCGACTATTGTCTATTGGTGGGTGCCAGACCCAGAGGGCCTGGCATGGAGAGGAAAGATTTGCTGGAAGCTAATGCGGCGATTTTTTCTGCCCAGGGCAAGGCAATTAATGATAATGCCAGTGCCAGCGTTAAAGTGCTGGTGGTTGGCAACCCGGCCAATACCAACGCGCTTATTGCTTACCGTAATGCGCCTGATCTTGACCCCGGCCAGTTTACCGCCATGACCAGGCTGGACCACAATCGGGCTATCGCCCAGTTGGCAAGCAAGACTGGCAAACACAGCACCGATGTTGACGGCATGATTATCTGGGGAAATCATTCTGCGACCCAGTACCCCGATATAAGTCGCGCTACCGTGGCAGGTGGAGCCGCGTCAGACCTGGTTGATGAGGATTGGCTGGTTGCTGAATTTATCCCTACTGTGCAACAGCGCGGTGCGGCAATTATCAAGGCCAGAGGGCTTTCCAGTGCCGCATCTGCTGCCAATGCAGCTATCGCGCACATGCATGACTGGGCTCTTGGGACGGATGGTAAAATAGTCAGCATGGCTGTTCACAGTGACGGTAGTTACAACGTGACGCCAGGCTTGATTTACTCCTTTCCGGTAACCTGCGATGGCGGTTCCTACAATATTGTACAGGGCCTTTCTATCAGTCAATTCAGCCAGGATTTGATGGATAAAACGGATCAGGAATTGGGTGAGGAGAGAGAGGCTGTATCCCACCTGCTCCCCTGAATCCAGCTTGTAATCGAGTAATAAGGGAAGGTGATGGCCGTGTAGTTACAGTGGCTACACGGTTTTTTTTGTGCCGTTATTTCAGTGGTCAGGGTTTCCTTTGCTGCCGTTTCCTGGTGCATAATGAAGGTAACTGACATTGTAGGGACCTTGCACCGATGGCTACTGTGGCTCAACCATACAACCAGCAAAAGGTAATGGCTGAGAGCCCTCTTGCGCTGAGCCGTCATAAACAGTTCTGGTTGTGTCAGGTTGGGGGTTGGTCTGCCTGGATTGTACTGCTGGTGATTCGGGACCTGACATTTGTGCCAGCAGAATACATGTTGGGCAGAATTAGCATCTATTTAGTCAGCGCAATCATGGGGATAGTGCTGACCAGTGGTTTGCGCAAGTTGTACTGCCGGGTCTGGGATCGAAGAGGTGCGATCCGTGCTGCGGCAGTAATACTGGGTTCTCTGGCGGCAGTAATTATCTGGCAGCCGTTCCGTAATTATATGGATTATCTCTCGTTTGGAGAATTTCTTCCTCTGCAAGACTACGGCTGGCTTGATTTATTTCGCGGGGCCTTGCCGTATTCGTTTCCTGTTTTAATTCTCTGGAGTGGTCTTTATTTTTTTATAAAGTATTACCAGCTGTTTCAGGAAGAGAAAGAAAAAAACCTGCGTTCTGAAGCACTCGCCCAGGAAGCTCAACTGAGGATGTTACGATACCAGTTAAACCCTCACTTCCTGTTTAATACGCTCAACGCGATTTCAACTCTGGTGCTGCAGAAAGCAACAGTTCCAGCCAATGAAATGCTCATCAAGCTGAGCAAGTTCCTGCGTTATTCACTGGATAATTCGCCCCTTGATCAAGTGAGCCTTGCCCATGAAATAGAAACTTCCAATCTTTACCTGGATATCGAGAAAGTGAGATTTGGTGAGCGTATGAAACTAGAAATCAGTATTGCCGATGCAGCACAACAGGCGCTGGTTCCCAGCCTGATATTGCAACCCCTTATCGAGAACTCAATCAAGCACGGCATTGCAACGCTGGAGCGAGGCGGTGTAATCAGGATATCCGCCACTGTGGATAAGGATCAGTTGGTGTTGACGGTCGCCGATAATGGTCCGGGCATCCCGGAATCCATTGCTGACGATTCACAGCCGAATTTTTCCGGTGTAGGCTTAAATAATATTCGTGAACGGTTGCAGGAAATGTATGGTGAAAGTCATCACTTCAGTGTCCGAAACGTCAGTCCCACCGGTTGTATGGCGACAGTAATTATTCCCTACCAGATAAAAAGACCTACCCATGTTGCGAACGATAATAGTTGATGATGAAGAATTAGCCTGTAAAGGCTTGAATATGCGGCTGGATCAAATCGACCAGGTTGAGGTTGTAGCTACCTGCCTGAACGGCAGACAGGCGCTGGATGCCATTGTGGAGCATGAGCCGGACCTGTTGTTTCTTGATATCCAGATGCCGGGAATGACCGGGTTCGAGTTAATCAGCGAGATACAGTCTGATCTTATGCCCCTGGTTGTTTTTGTTACCGCGTATGATGCCTTTGCCATTGATGCATTTAACACGCATGCCGTGGACTATTTATTAAAACCCGTGGAAGACCAGAGGCTGAAAGAGGCAGTGGCTAAAGCAGCCTGTGCGCATGAACATAAAAATGTCGCCGATGAAAAGCAGCGTTTGTTGGAGATAGTGGTTAACCTGACTGGAAAATCAGAGTCTGCCATTGGAGAGTTGCTGGATGGCAATGAGTTGGGGTCACCACATCCGGAACGTCTTGCTATAAAAGATGGTTCTACAACGACATTTGTACCGGTAAAGGATATTGACTGGATAGATGCAGCGGGGGACTACATGTGCGTTCACGTGCAGGGCAAAACCCATATTATGCGCACTACCATGAAGGAGCTTGAGGCAAAGCTGGACTCACAGATTTTTCAACGGGTGCATCGTTCAACAATTGTTAACTTGCACCGGGTCGAGAAAGTATCCTCCCACATCAATGGAGAATTTCATCTCAGCCTGAGCTGTGGTCATTCATTAAAAATGAGTCGATCCTACAAGGATAAGGTGAAGCATTTTTCCTGACCGGGATGGCAATCATAAATTATTCAGAAAGTCCTTGGCTTCGCCCTTAAAAGTGTAGATGGTTTAAAGGCAGTTCTGTTGTATCAACGACACGACGCATAATAAAGCTGGAGTGCACATCGGATACGCCTTTGATGCGGGTAATTTTGTTGAGCAGGAATTCCTGATAGTACTCCATATCCGGGACAACCACTTTCAGTAAATAATCCGCAGACTGGCCCGTTATCAGTGAACACTCAATCACTTCCGGGTAGCGGCTTATGTGCTTCTCGAACTCCTCAAATCGGTCCGGTGTATGTCGGTCCATGCTGATCTGGATCAGGGCTGTCAGTTTCAGACCCAGCCTGGAGGGATTAAGCACAGTCACCTGTTTTTCGATAATTCCGGCATCCTCCAGTTGTTTAACCCTGCGTGTACACGGAGATGGCGACAAACCTACCTTGTCCGCAAGATCCAGATTGGTGATGGCTCCGTTTCTCTGAACCTCCTGCAGTATTCGTTTGTCAATCTTGTCCAGCGTCATAGGCAATCATTCCCGAAGGCGCCGGCATGGTAAATAGCGCCTGTTGATAACTAAATAGATTATATAGCTAATAAATACCATAAATATAGTTTATATGACTATATAAACAGCATTTCAGTGGATTATATGCGTAGAAAAACCGCTAAACTTAAGCTAATCTACACAGCCATTAAAGTACAGTATTCGCCAGTGGTTACAGACCTCGCCACTGGTAGCCAGGAAATAAACATTGCCTTGCAGGTATTTGGAATCGAAGGATATATCCATGTTTGACCATAGTAAGTACACACCATTTCAAGCCATAGAGTTGGCTGACCGCACCTGGCCAGATCAGGTAATCCAGCAGGCACCTACCTGGTGTAGTGTGGATTTGCGGGATGGCAATCAGGCCCTGATTGAGCCTATGTCGGTCGTACAAAAGAAAAAGCTGTTTGCCTTGCTGGTGGATGTTGGTTTCAAGGAAATTGAAGTTGGCTTTCCTGCGGCATCACAGCCGGATTTCGAGTTTGTCTGCAGTCTGATTGAAGATGGCCTTATACCGGAGGACGTGACTATCCAGGTGCTCACCCAGGCCAGGGAACAAGTGATTCAGCGGACATTTGAAGCACTGAAAGGTGCCAGGCGGGTGATCGTGCATGTTTATAACTCCACTTCCAGAGTTCAACGTGAAAAAGTATTCAAAACAGACCGCGCCGGTATTATTGAGATTGCCCGTAGTGGTGCAATGGAAGTTAAGCGCTGCGCCGAAATGGCGCCGGAAACCGAGTGGGTATTTGAATATTCTCCGGAAAGTTTCACCGGAACAGAGCTGGATTTTGCGGTAGAGGTTTGCAATGAAGTGATCGATGTATGGCAGCCAGGCAAGGATAACCCCGCCATACTGAACCTGCCCTCAACAGTGGAGGCGGCAACACCCAATGTTTACGCCGATCAGATAGAGTGGTTCTGTCGCAACCTGAATAATCGCGAGGCAGTTATAGTCAGTTTGCATACCCACAATGACAGAGGTTGTGCGGTGGCTGCCGCAGAGTTGGCGGTAATGGCCGGGGCCCAGAGGGTTGAAGGAACCTTGCTCGGCAACGGTGAGCGTACCGGCAACATGGACGTGGTGGTAATGGCGATGAACCTGTATAGCCAGGGCGTAGACCCCAAACTGGATTTGCAGGATATGGATAGAATTGTATCGGTGGTGCGAGAGTGTACCCAGATTGATGTGCATCCTCGTCAGCCTTATTCAGGTGACCTGGTATTTACGGCATTTTCCGGCAGCCATCAGGATGCTATTAAGAAAAGTCTGGACGTGTACGAAGAAGGAGATGCCTGGGAGATTGCCTATCTGCCTATAGATCCTCGGGATCTGGGCAGAAGTTATCAGGATGTCATTCGTGTAAACAGTCAGTCTGGCAAGGGTGGGATAGCCTACGTGCTGGCTAACAAATTCGGTTGTGAGTTGCCTCGCTGGCTGCAGATCGAGTTCAGTTCGGTGGTGCAGAAAGAGGCTGAAAGCACCGGGCAGGAAATATCGGCCGAAGCAATATGGGCTCTTTTTAATGCCCATTATCTGGATAATAAAAAAGTACTCAGCCTTGAAAACTTCACCATAGAAAAAACCGGGGGCGGGGAATCATTTAACGCCAAGATTGACTATTTCGGCAGTGAGATAGCCATCAGTGGTAAGGGAGATGGTGTGCTGGATGCATTTGTGGAGGCATTGAGATCTTCCATAAAACTGGACTTCGAAATACTTGAATACGGCGAACACGCCCTTGGTCAGGGTGCTGATGCAGAAGCTGTCACCTATATACAACTTAAGTGTAATGGTCAGCGTTATACCGGCGTCGCCGTTAGCAAAGACATTATAGCTTCATCCCTCAATGCCTTAATGAGCGCGGCCAGCGACCTGCTGGTCAGCCAGGGCAGTCAGGCAGCTGCCTGAATTAAAAAGTTGGCTAGTCGGACCGAAAGTGGCTTCCTGCTCACGAGGCAGGTTGTCGCTTTCGGCACTAGCTTTTCCCTGCGTACAACACCTGGAAAACCTTCAGGGCAATGAAACCAAAGTATTGTTCTGGATCACCTTAATACGATTCAACTACCTGAATAAATCCTTTGAAATCTAAATGATAATGATTTGCATTTAGAATCGCTTTGCGATATGTTTGCCATGCCGTTGACAAGAAACAACAGTGGTCAGTGCTTAACAAAATCCTGATTAGCCAACTTGACAATATTTGAAGATGAATTTGGAGCGTAGTAGTGAACTTGAGGCGTGGTATTTCATTAATAGTGGCGGCTGTGGCACTCAGTGGGTTTTTCTCAATAAGCCATGCGGCTGAAAATGTGCCAAACGTTGAAGAGTTGTGGGAAATTGTACAACAGCAACAGGCCGAACTGGCTTTTCTCCGGCAAGAGCTTGAAGCCACCCGAAGTCAGGTCGCAACAACACAGACAGCACTGGAAACCAACACCGAAATTATAGAAAGCGTCGCTGAATTTGTGGAAAGCCCGCAATCTTCCGGTGGGCTCTGGGCAGGTAGTACCACCATCGGTGGGTATGGTGAGATGCTGTATAACAATGAAACATCAAGCTCATCCACCAGGGAACTCGATGTTCAGCGGTTCGTCTTGTTTTTTAATCATGAATTTAACGATGATTTGCGGTTTGTGTCTGAACTGGAAATCGAGCACTCATTTATTAATGATGATGCAAGATCCCCGGGAGCAGTGGAGCTTGAGCAAGCCTATCTGGAGTGGGACTTCACGAGAAATCATAGCGCCCTGGCAGGCATGTACCTCGCGCCCATTGGTATCCTCAATGAAACCCACGAGCCAAATACCTTTTTTGGTGTTGAGCGAAACAGAATCGAGTCTCGCATCATTCCTTCAACCTTCCGTGTCAATGGAGTAAAGCTGGCGGGCCGGGTAGCGTCAGGGTGGAGCTATGACCTGGGGGTTCACGAAGGCCTGTTTTTCGAGAGTGGTAACGGAGGTGAAATTCAGATCCGGGATTCAAGGCAGAGCGGGGCGCGCTCTGAAATGGATGATCTGGCCTATACCGGTCGGTTGCGATATACCGGAATACCGGGTCTGGAGCTTGGGATTGCGGCCCAGTATCAGAGTGACATGACGCAAAGCGGGAGTATTCGTAGCAACATCGGTCGCGATGGGGTGATCGATATTTCTGGCAATCCGGTCACTGGAATAGACGGATTGCTGACCGAGGCTCATCTGGTGTACCGGCATGATGCTTTTGGGTTTCGTGCGCTGTATGCGCAGTGGAACATAGACAGTGCTATCGAAACGGTGGCCAACAGTGATCTGTCGAACAATGGCCTCGGGCGCGATGAGCAATATGGTTTCTATCTTGAGCCGTCTTTTCGGATTAACAATGATCTCGGCATTTTCGCCCGCTACGAGGAAACCGATGAAAGAGCGGGAAGTGATACAGGTGCAGCACATAACTCCACGACCCGCCGGATTCTGGTGGGGCTCAATTACTGGCTTACTGATAGTGCTGTGCTGAAGTTTGACTATCAGTTTGAAGATGATGACACGGAACGGGACCTTGACGGATTTAATGTGGGTATCGGATGGCAATTCTGATGAGGTTACAACTGTGCCGTGGTTTAAAAGGAGAACCGCAGGGTGATTGATAAGAGAATCAGGTATGCAGTGATGTTACTTGCAACCTTACTGTTGCCACCCGGCACCTCCTCGTTGGCAAAAGGGGAATATTCGACAGAACCGGTGCTGTTCCTGCAACAGGTATTTGGCAATGAGAACCCACAGTCCGGTATGGTCTGGTTAACTGGCGAAAAAAAGCAAACTGCAGCGGCTATTCTGGGGCACCAGCCGGGTTTTTTGCGCTTGCGCTACTGGGGCGATTCCAGCAGGTCGGCCTGGATTGTAGACGAAATTGGCAAAACGGAGCCTATTACAATAGGGGTTGTAGTTAAGGACAATCGCATTGAGGAGGTCAAGGTGCTCGCGTTTCGGGAATCTCGCGGCTGGGAAATCAGGCATGAATTCTTTACCAGACAATTTAACGGCATATCACTGACAGCAGATCGTAATCTTAGCCAGTCCATTGATGGCATCAGCGGAGCTACCTTGTCGGTGCGGGCAATTAATAATGTATCGAGACTGGTACTGTACCTTTCCCAGTCATTGGTGATTTGATCGTAATAGAAGTAGTGATACTTGTATAAATTTGAATAATCCCCCTCGAGAAGAGCAAGCCGGCAAATCCCGTGTCGGACTCAGGCGACTACTGGCGTTGCATCGTACGCTGGGGCTTGCCAGCGCTCTGTTTGTGATGGTTCTTGCTGTTACCGGATTGGCCCTTCAGCACTCTGCACGGATGAATCTGGACAGCAGTTTTCTTCGTTGGGAACTCTGGTTATCCTGGTACCGAATCGAAGTACCGGATATCACCGTAGGTTATGTCGACGGAAATAGCAGCATTGCCCTGATCGGCAACAGCGTCTATTTCAACGCGACGCCTGTTGCCAGTGATGTTTCTGATCTGCAAGGTTTTGTCGGCGTGGGTCAAATGTTCGTAGCCGCCAGCGCTGATAGTCTGTTATTGATTAATGAAAATGCCCAGCTGGTTGAAGTTTTGAGTGCAGTTCATGGCATACCGGATTCAATACGTGCTCTTGCCCGCGATCCGCAGGGTTCATTGTTGATTAATACCACAGCGGGAGTATTCAAAGCTGACCTTGAACGTCTCACATTTGAGCCGTCTGACATGATTTCTACAACTGTTGACTGGAGCTCGCCAGTCCAATTGGATTCGAGTCTCATATCCCGGGTGAGAAGCGACTATGGTGACACGCTTATCAGTTGGGAAAGGTTTATGCTCGATCTTCATAGCGGAAGAATCCTGGGAGACTGGGGTGTTATACTCATGGACACTATGGCAGTTTTTTTCTTGCTGATGGCAGGATCAGGTGTATGGATATGGAGCAGGCGCCGGTCTAATACTCGAACCCGCTAGTTCCGTGAACAACGCTAATGAGTAAGTTGGTTATTTCAGCAACGATCACCTCGTTCTTCTTCGGACTGTTTGGAGTTGATTGGGGCGCTGTTGACCAGAAAATCGAAAATGAATTTCCCCAGGTCAGTTTTGTCTCCACCACTGAACTCAATCAGCTGTACCGGTCAGGTGAATCGTTGCCGGTAATAATCGATGTGCGTGAAGAGGAAGAGTTTCAGGTAAGTCACCTGGAACAGGCGTTGAATATAAAAACGGGAATCGAAGCCGCACAGCAGATACCGGACAAAAACGCAGAAATTATAGTTTATTGCTCGGTGGGATATCGTTCTGCCAATGTGGCAGCCCAACTGGAATCCCTAGGCTATACTAAGGTCAGAAATCTCAGGCATTCAATCTTTGAATGGGCGAACAAAGGATACCCAATGAGTAACGCTGGCGGTGACACCGCTAAAGCCCACCCTTTTAACCGGGCATGGGGCAAACTGCTCAACCAAAACCTGCACCAATATGACGCTGTCACTCCCTGACACGCCGCAAATTATTGATTTCGGCAAAACTATTTCCCGTAAGTTTGCGACTATAGACACGAAACCATCATCCTGCCTGCTTTACTATCGATGAAGTAGACCGATGGCGTAGTGGAACGATCGCTGTTTCCGGAAAATCGGTCAGAACCCTTCACGCAGGACCGGGGAAATAATGTCTTTCATAGATGATGATGAAGCGCTTATTGCAACTGCTCTCAATGGCTCGAGTTATGCCTGGGAGAAGCTGGTGAAACGCTATGAGGGTAGAATTTATAATTACGGTCTCAGGCTGACAGGGAACGCCACCGATGCCATGGATCTAATGCAGGAGGTTTTTCTCGGTGTTTACCGGAACCTGCATCGTTTCCGGGGCGATGCCAAATTCAGTAGCTGGATATTCAGAATTGCTCATAACAAAGCCATTGATATGAACAGGCGAAGAGCATTGATTCAGGGACGTACATTCAGCATCGAAGATGACGAAAATGGTGAATACCTGGTGCCTGAGCAAACGACTGACAATGAGCCCGATACCCAGTTATCCAAGGGTCAGCAAAACGAGGAAATTCAGTGCATGTTACAGAAATTGCCAATGGAACAGCGTCTGATAGTGGAGCTGAAAATTTATCAATCGCAGACATTTGAAGAGATATCCAAAATGCAGGAAATTTCCGAAAATACTGCAAAAACACGTTTTTACGCCGCACTTAAGAAGTTGAAAGTGGTTATGGAGGAGTCACATGTCTTGTCCTAGGACACAACATTTGCTAACCGAGTACTTTTCCGATGATCTGTCAAAAGTCACTCAGACTGAGATTGAGAAGCATCTTCTGACGTGTGACGACTGTACGGCAGAACTTGAATCCATCCAGAATACGCAGAGTCGACTGCGGCAGTGGCAAGATGACCGTGTACCGCACTGGGATCGAGGCAAGACCCTGTTTCGACAAGAGCACCCAGGCAATGAGCAGCAACGCAGGAACTGGTTTTGGCAGTGGCTTCCCTCAGCGGCATCTTTTGCCATGCTTTGTATGCTGATTTTTAATACCAGTATTAGCCGTAGCGAAAGCGGTTTCACTGTGTCATTTGGCACAGCAGATGATGCCTTTGATAAGAACCACCTTGAACTAAGGCTGGCTCAGTTCGGTGAACTGCAGCAACTGGAACAGAATCAAATGCTGCAAGATTTTCTTGCTCGGATGGATGAAAGACAGGACGGCAATAATTTGCGTCTGATGCAGGCTGTTTTTGATCAAACCAAACAGACGACCGCCGAAAGCTTTGACCAGATGTATAGTTATTTCGAACAGCGCAGGCAACTGGACCTGGAAAATGTTCAGGTTAGTTATCAGCAACTGGTTGATAGTGACTTTGAAACGCTGATGTCAATGCAGCAGTTGGCGAATTACGTTCGTTACCCTGGTGATGCCCGTTAACGGAGGGCCTGAAATGTTACGTCAAACTGGTATGTCAATCTGTTGGGTTGCGATGCTATTCGTTGGTTCGTTGGCGAACGCTCAACAAGTGGATATTGAAGAGCTGAAAAAGAACGTCAATATTTTATCCGGTGTGCTGCTTGAAGGATTGGAACTTAACGAGACCCCTGGCCTGTTTGGTATCAATGAGGGGGCCGTAGATAGCGTGTACCTGCAGGGGCAGGGTGTGCTGATGGAAATTCAGACGCCCCTGGCAAAGCGGCGTAACCGGGTCAGCCTAAGTGCATTGGCTTCTGCCATTCAGGACTTACCAGGCAGGTCCAATCCTTTTGCTGTGGTGCGGCGACCGGATGTTCCGCCATCAACCAGAACAATGGCGCTCTCTCTGGAGCAGGATTCAGAAACCGATTCCTATAGCAACCTCATAGAAGAGATTCAGGCTATTGATTTTAATGCCTTTGTTGATAACTCTATCCGGCAGGCGAATTCTTCTGCACGGTCACTGAGAGAGTTAGGTGAACTTGACCAGGAAACTTTTGACAAGCTTCAGGTGCAACTGTATTCCATGAAAGAGGATCTGGGCCTGCTGCGGCAGAACATGATGCAGCACATAAATGAACTGCGGCAGATGAAAAGCGATTCGTCGGCCGAGTCAGCCGCCGCCACCGAAGAATTGGATGGTCCGGTGAAATCTGAACTAACGGAAAATATTGAAAGTTTGAAGGTCGCCGTTGAACAATTGAAGACTAATGCGGCAAACACGGCCGCTAAACTGAGTGATCAATACACCGCTGCCAAGGCGCAGTATGAAGAACAATGGGTAGCCGAGGTCAAGGCTATGGAATACAGCCTGTATGGGTTGTTATGTGATTATGGGGCGACTCTCAGGAATTTACCAGAGGATGAACATCTTACTATTGTACTGAAGGACCTGGGTGAAGAATCTGAGGATGAAATACGCACCGACAAGATTCATGTTCTGAGTAAGGCCGATTTATCCCAGTGTCAGGCGGGTGATCTTGACGCAGCCGCTTTGGAACAGCGCTCAATTTCCTATAACTATTGATTCACTGGGATACCCTCTGGACCTGCTCTGCTTACTTTAAATATCCAATAAACAGGAAATCTTCAGAGCAGAACGAAATTTTCCAAATCCAGGCTTTGTTTCTGACGGGTTTATCCGATAAAATGCCCGACTTCAGGTATTTATGGATAGAAGCAGTAATTTACTGCTGTCGGCGTTTTCATTAAGAATGACGTCCGCCCTAACCAAGCATGCCGAGTTTCAGCGAGTCGAGTGCTGGAAAATAATAAGAAGCACGGTAGTAAGGAGATAAAAGATGGATTGTCCCAAATGTAATTCCAATATGAAAGAGATGACAATTGAGACCCTTCAAGGTCCGGTGGTTATAGATCAATGTGAGAGCTGTAAAGGGTTATGGTTTGATCAGGGTGAAGCTGAGCAATTAAAAGGAGACTGGATGGCAGATTTCCTGGACAGTGGTGACCCCGAGATTGGCAAAACCTATAACACGGTAAGGGATATAAAGTGTCCTCGTTGTAGCAAGCCGCTGAAGAAAATTAATGATCCAAAGCAAAAGCACCTGGAATATGAAGCCTGTGAAGACCATGGGATGTTCATGGATGCGGGTGAATTTACCGATTTTAAACACGAGACCCTGGTTGATATCTTTCGCGATATGATAGCGAAGATAAAACGCAACTAGCACTTACAAGCTTGTTTGTTATAAATGCCATCGGGGATGTAGCCAGATGGCATTTTTTATACACATCTCAGGCAAGGCCTGTAGTCTTCCAATATCCATCCATTTTGCATTGGCATCATGAAAATCTGAGCCAATGGAAGCGTAAAGCTCAGTATCCATACAGAGCGTTCCCAACAAGTTTCGCACTTCGTTACTTACATTTGAGTAGCTTACTTCCATCGCCGCTCCGCCAAATTGTTTGAATTCCTGGATTAGCCGTTTTAACTTGCCGTTACTTAATGGGTACCTGTGGGGGTGCGCTAATACGGCGAGTCCACCGGCTTCTGTAATGTGGGCTATGGCATCGGGAATCTCACACCACTGAGGAGCGGCAAAATATCGCCCGTTTCTGGCGAGGGACTTGAATGCCTTTTTGTGAGAACGGGCTTTGCCCTGGCGTATAAGAAATTCTGCTACATGACTGCGTCCAGGTGAAACACAGCCACAATTTTCCAAAAAAGTTGTAAGCCCGCCAATTCCATTTTTCTCCATTGCCAACTGCATTTTCTGGATTCTGAGCCAACGCTTTTTTTGTTGATTCTTGAGGAAAAGTTGCAACCCCGGGTGGGCCGGATCAATGCAAAGCCCGACAACGTGAATCTCGGTATTGTTCCACACAGTAGAAATTTCCACACCGCTTATCAGCTGAATATCCGGCGGAATGCCCAGCCGGCGAAGCTCCAGATTTCCCTCGATGCAATCATGGTCTGTCAGAGCAAGGTGGGAAACACCATTTTGCCGGGCTCTGTTCAGCACGAACTCTGGTGAATGCTTGCCGTCGGAAAAATGGCTGTGATTGTGCAGATCGAAATTCATTCGGATGTGTACAGGCGATAGGAGAATCAGGTGCTGAGAGCCGGGATTGTAATAAACACAGCCCAAGCGTGGTCTATAGTAGCACTGATAAGCTATGTGCTATAGTCGGCGGCATCTAGCGTGCTGTATTTTCAAGCAATCTGTGTAGTCTTGGGCCGACCTAATCCGCCAGGTATTTCAGTTTAATGATAAAGTTACATGCCGTTCCAAGCCAGGCAAACACTTCAGTTGCCCTTATGACTCTGATTAGTGCATGCGAGAAATGTATTGAACAATGTGACGAGGTTCTGGAGCCAATTCCGGAATCTGTTTTTATCAGGAGCTTCCAAAGCAATTCCCCTATTGGTAGTCATGTAAGACATGTTATTGAGCGATTCGACTGTTTTTTCAATGGTTGTTCCGGTGGCACGATTAATTATGATCAGCGTAAAAGAGACCGGAAGCTGGAGCAAAGCTTGTCAAATGCCAGGGCCGCATTGGCAGCGATTAGGCGTAGTCTTTCGCAACTTGGCAGTAGCCGTAATACCTCGCTGGTGGTGGTTGAATCAGTTAACGAAAATTGTGCCCCGGTTGCCGTTGACAGTACCCTCGAACGGGAATTGATGGGACTTGTTTCTCACACTACTCATCATCTGGCCATTATCGGCCTACTGGTTAAAGCTCAAGGTTACCGCCTGAGTGCTGACTTCGGCAAGGCGCCATCCACTCTAATCTACGAAAGAAATAACGAGTAAACGGTCATCTCTATTTTGTGTTCCTAAACAGGTCTATCTTTGCCAGGCACTTGAATTAAAAGTGGCTGCTGCCTCCACGGCAAATACTTGACTAAAACACTTAGGTATTCCATAATTCCAGGCATCTCAGGTTCCTCAGGGAATTTCTTATGCGTTTAACCACGAAAGGCCGCTACGCGGTCACCGCAATGCTCGATCTGGCCATCCACGAGCATGAGGGCCCCATTAGCCTGGCCGATATTTCTCAGCGCCAGGAAATTTCACTGTCTTACCTGGAACAACTTTTTGCCAAATTACGCAAGAATGAGCTTGTAAGTAGTGTTCGTGGGCCTGGTGGTGGTTATGAATTAATGCACAGCGCTGATTCTATATTTATCGCCCAGGTTATCGATGCGGTAAATGAATCCCTGGATACTACGCGTTGCCAGGGCGCTGGAGATTGTCAAGGTGGTGAAATCTGTTTAACCCACCACCTGTGGAAAGATTTAAGTCAGCAGATTCATGATTTTCTCAACAACATCAGCCTGGCTGACCTGGTGGAAAGGAATGAAATTAAGCAGATTGCTGAAGTTCAGGATCGCAAAAAAGAAATAATTGCGGCGGATGTGGCAGGTGCATTACCTGCATCAGCAGGTTCTTTGTAATAAAATGGTTTTTTGGAGTTAACAATGCGCGTGCCTATTTATCTGGATTATTCGTCAACTACTCCGGTAGATCCACGGGTTGCTGAGAAGATGATGCAGTGTCTCACCCTGGATAGCAACTTTGGCAATCCTGCTTCCAGGTCCCATATGTTTGGTTGGAAAGCAGAAGAAGCCGTGGAAACGGCGCGACGGAATGTGGCAGATCTGGTTCATTGTGACCCAAGGGAAATAGTCTGGACATCGGGTGCAACCGAGTCGGACAACCTGGCTATAAAAGGAGCAGCACATTTTTATGCCAAGAAAGGCAAGCACATAATTACATCCAAGATCGAACATAAGGCCGTGCTGGACAGTTGCCGGCATCTGGAGCGAGAAGGGTTTGAAGTAACCTATCTGGATCCAGGTGAAGATGGTGTTATTACGCCGGAAGCGGTAGCGGCAGCCATAAGAGAAGACACAATAATAGTTTCACTGATGCACGTTAATAATGAAATAGGTGTTATCAATGATATAGAAGCCATTGGTAAGATAACCCGGGAGAATCAAGTATTTTTCCATGTTGACGCGGCCCAGAGTACCGGTAAGGTGGACATCAATTTGCAGGATATGCAGGTTGACCTGATGTCTTTTACTGCACACAAGATCTATGGTCCCAAAGGAATCGGAGCCTTGTTTGTACGCAGGAAACCCAGGGTTCGTATAGAGGCTCAAATGCATGGAGGAGGTCATGAGCGAGGGATGCGGTCAGGCACCTTGCCGACGCACCAGATTGTGGGGATGGGTGAGGCCTACAGAATTGCCAGGCTGGAAATGCATGAAGAGCATGAAAGAATATTTAAGTTGCGCAACAAGTTGCTGGATGGCTTGAGTAATATGGAAGAGGTCTATGTTAATGGAGATCTGGACCACCGTATTGCCGGCAACCTGAATATCAGTTTTAATTTCGTGGAAGGTGAGTCCCTGATGATGGCACTCAGGGACCTGGCAGTTTCTTCAGGCTCAGCTTGTACTTCGGCCAGCCTCGAACCATCCTACGTATTAAGAGCGCTGGGTCTCAGTGATGAGCTTGCTCATAGTTCATTGCGAATCAGTATCGGCCGTTTTACAACGGAAGAAGATATTGATTATTCTATTGGAAAAATCCGTGACGCCGTGGCTAAGCTAAGGGAGCTGTCACCACTTTGGGATATGTATAAAGACGGTGTCGATATAAGCAAAGTTAAGTGGGCTGCACACTAGCATCTGGAGAAAGAGATATGGCCTATTCAGATAAAGTTATTGACCATTATGAAAACCCTCGGAATGTGGGCAAGCTGGACGATAAGGATGCCAATGTGGGGACCGGCATGGTGGGGGCTCCCGCCTGTGGCGATGTTATGCGATTGCAGATCAAGGTCAGTGAAGACGGTGTAATCGAAGACGCCAAATTCAAGACCTATGGCTGTGGCTCAGCTATAGCTTCGAGCTCATTATTAACCGAATGGGTCAAGGGTCGGTCACTTGAGGAAGCTACAGAGATTAAAAATCAGGATATAGCTGACGAACTGGGATTGCCTCCAGTCAAAATCCATTGTTCTGTTCTTGCCGAGGATGCCATTAAGGCGGCGATTGAAGATATTAAAAACAAGCGTAGCAAACGCTAGATTTGCACAATTGTAATAGTTAAAAATTATGTCGATCTCATTAACAAAAGCAGCCGCCAAACACGTTGCCGATCAAATGGAAAGCCGTGGTCATGGCATTGGAATTCGGGTAGGCGTAAAGACAACTGGCTGCTCTGGCATGGCTTATGTGCTGGAGTTCGTGGACAAACTGGAAGTAGGTGACAGTGTTTTTGAAGGCCAGGGAGTCAAATTGGTAGTTGATCCAAAAAGCCTGCTTTATATCGACGGCACTGAAATGGATTTTGTCAAACAAGGTGTGAATGAAGGATTTGAATTCAGGAACCCCAACGCCAAGGGCGAATGCGGTTGCGGCGAAAGTTTTAGCGTCTAGAGAATCCCTGGATAAATACGGACGCGATGAGAAATGTATCTGTACCGGTCAGTTGAAGATCTTCTATAGTGTTACTCCAGAACAAGAACTTCTTTCAAATATTTTCCATTCCTGAAGCTTATGATTTGGACCCTGTTTTACTTGCCGAAAATTATCGGGAGTTACAGGCGCAGGTTCATCCGGATCGATTCGCCAATGCATCCGAAGCAGAAAAACTACAGGCGGTTAAGTCTACCAGTGTATTGAATGATGCCTACGAAACCTTAAGGTCTCCCCAGGGGCGTGCTGCTCACCTTCTGCAGCTGCGAGATGTCGACGTAAGCAAAGTGAGTCAGTCTGATTTGAGTCCGGCGTTACTATTTGAGCAAATACAATTAAGGGAAGAACTGGAAGATATTCCCCGTGATGAGAAGTCGCTAAACAAATTGGATCATATGAGAAAGCAAATAGAGGAAAAGGTCAGGGATTGTCAGAAGCTGTTTGTTAAGAATTCCAATACCGGGCAGCTTCTTCGGGCAAAAAGCAATTATTATGAAATGCAATACCTGTTCAAACTGTTATCGGACATGGATGCTATCGAAGAAGATTTGTTAGGCTACTAGAAACCCCCTGTCAGCTTTACTCTCAGAACCTGGAAATATGGCATTACTGCAAATATCAGAACCCGGCGGCATCACAACCCAAACCGAACGAAAAAGGGCGGTAGGTATTGATCTGGGCACAACGAATTCCCTGGTTGCTGCTCGTTGTGGAGATTCGGTGGAAACTCTGCCTGATAGCCAGGGACGACACTTGCTGCCATCGGTCGTTCGATACCTGCCTGAAGGGCAACCTGCACTAACAGGCTATCAGGCGCTGGACGGGCTTTTAACTGACCCCCTTAATACTATTGTTTCGGTAAAGAGGTTGCTGGGTAAAAATGGTGATGAGATTAGCGACAACAGCTCTTTTCTTACCGGCCGATTTGTCGTTGATCAGACAAATGACGCTCTCGTAATAACCACAGTAGCGGGTGACAAGCAGCCGCTGGAGGTGTCTGCTGATATTCTGCGAGTACTCTCAGAACGGGCCGAAAGTTACCTGAGCGGCCCCCTGGACGGGGTGGTGATCACTGTCCCGGCTTATTTTAACGACGCTCAGCGCCAGCAGACACGAGACGCCGCGCGCCTGGCCGGCTTGAAAGTATTGCGCTTGCTGAACGAACCCACCTCAGCGGCTGTAGCTTATGGTCTCGATTCCGGAGACCAGGGTAATGTGGTGGTGTTTGACCTGGGGGGAGGCACGTTTGATGTTTCCATTCTGAGCCTGCAAAAAGGCGTGTTCCAGGTTCTGGCAACAGGAGGAGATACCAACCTGGGCGGGGACGACTTTGATGACAAACTGGCCCAGTGGATACTCGAGCAATCCGGTGCTAACAGTGAACTTGATCCCGGGGAACGTAATGCGCTGTTACATCTCGCCAGGCAGATGAAACATGATCTTTCAGAAAAAGATCCGATTGACGTGAGCTACGCTGATTGGTCCGGGTCACTGGACAATGAACAATATGCTCGAATTACCGCCAATTTGATTGATAGAACAATTAAGGTCTGTCGGCGAGTATTAAGGGATGCAAAACTTTCAATCGCACAGATAAACAATATTGTGCTGGTAGGTGGGGCAACAAGGATGCCCGTTATTAGAAATCAGGTACAAAAGCTTTTTCAGCGGGAACCACTCGTCAGCATTGATCCGGACAAGGTTGTGGCTATCGGGGCTGGCATCCAGGCGGATGTGTTGATAGGGAATAAGACCGCTGACTCTTTTTTATTGCTGGACGTAAATCCGCTTTCCCTTGGAATTGAAACCATGGGTGAACTGGTGGAAAAGATAATTCCAAGAAATACTACTATTCCGGTGGCCAGGACTCAGGAATTCACCACCTATAAAGACGGTCAGACGGTCATGTTAATTCATGTGTTGCAGGGAGAGAGAGAGCTGGTCAGTGATTGCCGATCCCTGGCCCGGTTTGAAGTACGTGGTATCCCTCCCATGGTTGCCGGCGCTGCGAAGATCAGAGTTACCTTTCAGATTGATGCCGACGGACTGTTGAGTGTCGATGCAAAGGAACTGAGTACCGGTACGTCAACCCGGATACAGGTTAAGCCAAGTTATGGTCTGGGCAGTAATGAGATCGAAAATATGCTGAAAGAATCTCAGGAAAATGCCCAGAGTGATATGAAGGCGCGAGCCCTGAAGGAGTCACTGATAGAGGCAGAGCAACTACTGGAAGCGCTGGAATCCGCCATAGCGGTGGACGGAGATCTTTTGACTGATGACGAAGCGCTTAAATTATCAGAGGCTGGCGCGGCTTTGAAAAAGGCGCTACAAACTGAGAACAGCAGAGAAATTCATCGCTTAACAGAGAAACTGAATGGGGCCAGCGAAGGATTTGCGGCCAAGCGCATGGATGTTCAGATCGTCGACGCCCTGCGTGGCGAATCCATTGACACCATGTCTCAGGATGGTAAATAGATGCACGCTGTTAGTGCCCCAGGAAGAAAGTGAAGGTGTAAATAAATGCCCAGGATTACCTTTTTACCCCATGAAGTTGTATGCCCGGACGGTGCCACGGTTGAGGCTGAATCCAACGAGAGTATTCTCAATGTGGCTTTGCGTAACAATATTCCGATTGAACATGCCTGTGAAAAGTCCTGTGCCTGTACTACCTGTCACGTTATTGTTCGTAAGGGGTTTGATTCTCTGGATGATGCATCCGAGAACGAGGAAGACTATCTTGATAAAGCCTGGGGTCTGGAATCTGAGTCCCGGTTGAGCTGTCAGGCCGTGGTAGGGGATGAAGACCTGGAGATTGAGATTCCGAAGTACACCATTAACATGGTTTCTGAATCGCACTAGTGGCCACTATTCAGAGATTCCATGCAATGGGGAGACTTGGGCCATTAACTTTGCCAGCGAGGGCAATCTGCCATGAAATGGAGTGATATTCACGATATTGCCATAGAGCTGGCAGATAATTATCCTGACGAAGATCCCCGCTACGTTAATTTCGTGGATTTGCATCGATGGGTCTGTGAACTTGAAAATTTTGATGATGATCCTGAACGAAGCGGCGAGAAAATCCTGGAGGCAATTCAGGCCACATGGATCGAAGAAGTGGCTGATTAAAAGTTTTTCTCCATGGGGAAGGTCAGTGTTTTTCCCTGTATTAACCGTATAAAACCATTTTATAAGTACGTATAATGCGCGCTCTTCGAAAATTGTTGATATTTGAATTGAGGAGCAACAATGGCAATTGAACGTACTTTATCCATAATCAAGCCCGATGCTGTAGGAAAGAACATCATTGGTGAGATATACAGTCGTTTTGAAAAAGCAGGACTGAAAATCGTGGCAGCTAAATTGCTGCAGCTTGATGAAGAATCCGCAGGTGGATTTTACGCGGAACACAAAGAGCGTCCATTTTACCCTGACCTGATAGAATTCATGACATCCGGGCCGGTCATGGTGCAGGTTCTTGAAGGCGAATCTGCAGTGGCTATGAACCGTGATTTAATGGGATCGACAAATCCGACGGAGGCGGCAGCTGGTACTATCAGGGCCGATTTTGCTAATTCTATAGATGCTAATGCCGTACACGGATCGGATTCCACAACATCGGCACAACGTGAAGTGGCCTATTTCTTCAATGAAAACGAGATTTGTACCCGGTAAATCATTTTCAGGCCGGTAGGGCGCAATAACGCAACATTGCTCAACGATATTCAAACAGCACCAAGGTAGTATCAGGATAATCCCGGAAACGCTCTAAACAACGATAGTACCGAGCCAGAAGCAAGAGGTTCCCTAGATGACAAGCGAGGCAATCAAGGTCAATCTGGCAGGGTTGAGCTTGTCGAAAATGCAGACCTTTTTCACCGATCTGGCTGAGAAGCCATTCCGTGCCTCTCAGGTTATGCGCTGGATTCACCAGCGTGGTGTGACCGATATCCAGCAGATGACGGATATCAGTAAAGTGCTGCGCGACAAACTGGACCAAGTCGCTGAAATCAAGTTGCCATTGATTGTGGATGAATTTCATTCCAGCGATGGCAGCCAGAAATGGATAGTTGAAATTGCCAGTGGCAGCCGGGTTGAAACCGTTTTCATCCCGGAAGCAGATCGCGGCACCCTGTGTATTTCCTCTCAGGCGGGCTGTTCCCTGGATTGCAGCTTTTGTGCGACGGGTAAACAGGGATTTAACAGTAATCTCAGTGTCGCCGAAATCGTCGGCCAGTTGTGGTGGGCCAACTATAAACTGGGCGGTTTCGATTCAGGCAATGAGCGCCCCATAAGTAATGTCGTAATGATGGGAATGGGAGAGCCGCTGCTCAACTTTGACAATGTCATGGATGCGGTCAACATTATGATGGATGACCTGGCCTATGGCTTATCCAAACGCAAGGTAACAATCAGTACCTCGGGCGTGGTGCCGGCGATCAGAAAACTGAAAGATTTTACCGATGCCTCGCTGGCGATTTCACTGCATGCACCGAATGATGAATTGCGCAGCCAGATAATGCCGGTAAACAGGAAATACCCCATCCATGAGTTACTGGAGGCGGTCGAGGAGTACATGGACAGCCTGGCCGATAAAAGGGTGCCGGTTATTGAATACACACTGATTGCAGGGATTAATGATCACCGGCAGCACGCTCGTGATCTGGCCAAATTGCTGGCTACATTTCCCTGTAAAATAAATCTGATACCGTTTAACCCTTTTTCAATGTCGGATTTTAAAAAGCCGAGTAATTCCTCGATCAGTAATTTTCGCCAGATCCTGCTACAAGCAGGTTTTACCGTAACGGTAAGAACCACGAGAGGCGATGATATTGCGGCTGCCTGCGGCCAACTGGTGGGTGAAGTGAATGATACCACTCGCAGAAGCAGCCGACACAAGGCCAGGAGCCAGGTTCTCTCCAATGGAAAAGCGCCTGGGGCCAGTGAGAATCTGGCGGTGCCGGCCGAAACAATAGTGTAAGCAACTAACTTATTGTCGGAAAAATATAGCTGATGATTAAATCAAATACCTATTTAGCTAGCGAGGGTTGCCGGGCAGGTTATGGTGCCGGTCTGTTGGTATTATTTATTCTCGCTTTGTCATCTTGTGTCACCACTATCACCGGGGGATTCTCGCCCGATGTCTCTGAAGAACAAGCTGTAAAAGACTATATTCAATTGGCCATTGCCTACTATGACATAGACGATATAGTTGGAGCGAAGCGCAGCATTAATAATGCTTTTGAAATCGACGGCAATAATTCTGAGGTTCATAGCGTACTTGCCCTGATTTATCAGCGAGAAGGTGATATGGGTCTGGCTGATGAGGCTTTCCAACGATCTATTAATATTGACGGGTCAAATTCCAGGGCACGTAATAATTATGCAGTGTTCTTGTTTGGCAGGGAGCATTTCGAAGACGCCTTTGAGCAATTACAGGTGGTATCGGCTGATACCAATTACGATGAGCGAGCCGTGGCTTTTGAAAACCTGGGACGTAGTGCATTGAGATTAAACCGCGAAGGGGATGCGGAACGGGCCTTCGAAAGAGCATTGCAGCTAAATAATAATCTTTATCTTTCCTCTGTAGAGCTGGCCCAAATTAAATTTAATAAGCGAGAACTGGCGAGTGCCAGGTCAGTTTACAATGATTTTCTGATGATCAGGGAGGCCTCTAACATTCCCCATACCCCCAGAAGTCTCTGGATAGGGATTCAAATTGAAAATGAGTTCCCCGACAGTGAAATTCTTGAAGGATATTCGCGCCTGCTGACAATGCTCTATCAGGATTCGCCGGAATATCAACTTTATAGAAAGTTATTGGATGACAACTGAGTCTATGGACAATGAGTTTGAACATACGGAGGCTGAATTTGATACCAGAACAGCCGGTGCCGTGCTTCAAGCCGAGCGAGTGAATCGTGGCCTGTCCGAGAAGGAAGTAGCTGATCAACTGCATATCACCATGCACTATGTGCGAGCCATTGAGTCAGACGACTATGAGAAGCTTCCGGGGAAGGTATTTGCCCGGGGTTACATCAAGAGTTATGCGTTGTTGTTACAGTTGGACGAAGACGAATTGCTCAAACTTTATGATGAATTTCTTGCCTGGAGGTCTCACGAAGTACGTGAAACAGAGCGTTTTTCAACCACATGTAAAGGGAAGAGCCGAATCCTGCCTTGGCTGATTTTCCTGGTACTGGCCTTTATAATCGGGTTCCTGTGCTTCTGGGCCTATAACAGTTTTTTTTCGAATGAAGAAATAACCCGCACTGGCAATGAAGTCTGGGAAGTCTATGTCCAGGGCGCTAACGCAGAAATGGAAGCGGATTCTTCATCGTCTGAGATAGTGGGATAATAAACAAATGAGTCACCCTGGTCCTGTTAAAAGACGTCCATCGCGCCAGATATTTGTAGGTGATGTTGCCATCGGTGGCGATGCACCTGTATCCGTCCAGAGCATGACTAATACCGAAACCTGTGATGTCGCCGCCACTGTGGAGCAGATCGGTCGCCTGGTTGATGCCGGTGTGGATATTGTAAGAGTATCGGTTCCGTCCATGGACGCGGCTGAAGCATTCAGGAAGATTCGGCAGAGCGTATCCGTTCCCCTGGTGGCGGATATCCACTTTGACTACAAAATCGCCTTGCAGGTAGCCGAGTACGGCGTTGATTGCTTACGTATTAATCCGGGAAATATTGGTAGCGCAGACAGGGTAAGGGCGGTAGTAGATAGTGCCAAGGATAAAGGTATTCCCATAAGAATTGGTGTTAATGCCGGGTCTCTTGGTAAAGCATTGTTGCGTAAATACAAAGAACCAACGGCGCAAGCCATGGTGGAGTCGGCTCTGAATCAGATAGATATTCTGGACAAGCTGGATTTCCAGAATTTCAAAATCAGTCTGAAGGCCTCCGAGATATTCATGACCCTTGAAGCCTATCGGTTATTGGCTGATCAAATTGACCAGCCATTTCACCTGGGCATCACCGAGGCGGGTGGTCTTCGGTCCGGTACGGTTAAATCGGCTATTGGACTGGGCGCCCTGTTGATGGATGGCATTGGTGATGCTATCCGGGTTTCGCTGGCCGCCGATCCGGTGGAAGAGGTTCGGGTTGGATTCGATATATTAAAAAGCCTGGGATTACGTCATAAGGGAGTTAACCTGGTAGCCTGTCCAAGCTGTTCGAGGCAAAATTTTGATGTAATTTCCGTGATCAATGAGCTGGAAACAAGACTTGAGGATATAACCACACCCATTGATGTGGCAGTCATCGGCTGTATCGTCAACGGGCCCGGTGAGGCGAAGGTTGCAGAGATAGGGCTGACGGGTGCGACCCCGGCGAATCTGGTCTATGTAGAGGGTGTTCCTGACCACAAAATCAGTAATGCAAACCTGGTTGATGAGCTGGAGACAATGATCAGGCAACGGGTTGCCGCCAAGGACTCAGAGCCGGAATCAACTAAAAACGACGATATTATTGCAACCGGGTGACTGTCGGCACCGGGGCGACACAAAACAGAATCAGTAGAAATGGCAAAGATTCATGCAATCAGGGGAATGAAAGATATTCTCCCGCAAAATACACCCAGCTGGCAGTACCTGGAACGATGTATCGGCAACGTTGTCAGGCGTTATGGCTACAGGGAAATTCGATTTCCCGTGCTGGAACAAACCCAGCTGTTCAAGCGTTCTATCGGTGAAGTCACTGATATCGTTGAAAAGGAAATGTACAGTTTTGAGGATCGCAATGGCGACAATTTGAGCCTGCGACCCGAGGGGACCGCTGGTTGTGTGCGTGCCGCTGATGAACATGGCCTATTGTATAATCAGCAGCAGCGTCTCTGGTATCAAGGGCCAATGTTTCGTCATGAGCGCCCCCAGAAGGGTCGTTACCGTCAGTTTGAGCAGTTTGGTATTGAAGCTTTCGGCATGGTTGGTCCGGATATTGATGCCGAGGTTGTACTGCTCTCGGCACAGCTATGGCGTGAACTGGGTATTACCAGTTGCTTGACTCTGGAAATCAATAATATTGGTAGCGCGGAAGATCGCCACAGATATGGCACTGAATTAAGTAAATTTCTTCGCGAGCATGCAGAGCAGCTGGACGCGGATAGTAGAAACCGTCTTGATAGTAATCCGCTTCGAATTCTTGATAGCAAGAGTTTGCAGACCCAGGAAATACTGCAGAATGCCCCCATTCTTGCGGATTTCATTAATTCTGAGAGCCAGGTTCACTACCAGAAGTTAAAGCAATTGCTTGCCAGCAACGGGGTGGAATTCAAAGAAAATCTGCGTTTGGTACGGGGTCTGGACTATTATAATAATGCCGTGTTCGAGTGGACCACAAGCCAGCTTGGCGCCCAGGGCACGGTTTGTGCGGGAGGTCGTTATGATGGCCTGGTCGCACAGCTTGGGGGGAAACCCACTCCGGCGGTAGGATTTGCCATGGGAATGGATCGCTTGCTGCTTTTGCTTGAGTCAACCTCAGCAATTCCTGAACAAGTTGAAGCCGCCGTGGATGTGTATCTGGCCATAATCGGCGAGAATCTGGTAAATCAGGGCATGCAACTGGCTGAAGCGCTGCGCCTGGAACTTCCCAACTTGTCCTTGCAAGTAAATTGTGGTGGTGGAAAGTACAACAGTCAGATGAAGAAGGCTTATAATAGCGGCGCTCAGGTGGCCATAGTGATGGAACAGGATTCCGATCAGGCACAGTTGCCATTGACCGAGGTGAAGTTTCGGATGCTGGGGGATTCTGACGAGACCACGCTGGTGGAAGTCACGGAGCTTGGCCGGCAGCTTGATTCAATACTAAGCCTTTGAATTAACATATAAATTATTGATAATTTGATTTTCGTAGATAAAGTTAGGAGTAGTTCGTGGCGTTAAACGCAGCAGAAGAGGAAAGCATAGAAGCCGTTAGAAAATGGTGGGATGAGAACGGTAAATTTCTGATCACCGTCGTTGTCTGTGGGGCGGTAATCTGGGGTGGCTGGACATTCTGGCAGAGTTCCCGTAATGCCACCGCTGATGCAGCTTCTGATCTGTACGAAGAAATACTGGTGCTTGTGGCGGTGGAACCTGGAACCGAAGTTTCTACCGGGGACAGTTCCAGGGTTATGGAATTAGCCCAGGAACTAAAATCTGACCACAGCGCTTCGGTTTACGCATTGTACGGGGCACTTTTCTCAGCGCAACAGGCGGTAATTGCAGGTGACCTTGACAGTGCAGAGCAGGAATTACAGTGGTTGCTTGATAATACCAAGGATGGAATGTTCAGCCGTACCGATGAAGGATTGATACTTACTGCGAACCTGCGTCTGGGACGCGTGATTCTGGCAATGGGCGACTCGCAACGCGCACTTGACCTGATCGATGGTATAAATCCCCGCACCTTTGAAGCGGATTTTGCTGAACTGCGTGGGGATATATACGTAGACCTGGGCCGGACAGTAGAGGCAAAGGATGTTTACACGGCGGCTCAACAGGCGGGCTCCAGCAGCGCTTTTCTGCAAATGAAGCTGGATGAGCTTGCAAGTGACGGATAGTTATAAAGTGGTAAGAGTAGATTTAACAACGTTCGCAGTTCGATCGAATTGATTACAAAAATCATCAAAGGTAGCTGAATTGTCCACCATCAACAGAATAACCGTTACTTCCCTGTTGGCCATATTGTTGACCGGATGTGGCAATCTTAATCCGCTGAGCTGGTTCGCCGCTGATGACGAGTCAGAGCAGCCGGCCGAGTTAACGGATATCACTGAGGAAGTTGAATTGCGCCGACGCTGGTCGGTTAAAGTGGGAAATGGTCAGGGAGATAATTACACTATGCTTACCCCGGCAATCGAGGGAAACACAATTTATGCGGCCAGCGAAAATGGTAACGTGCTGGCAATTAATGCTGAATCCGGTGATGTGATATGGAGAAACCGTACCCGTGAAACTATTACCGGCGGTGTTGGGGTGGGAAACGGCCTGGTAATGTTTGGCACCGAAGATGCTGAGGTTTTTGTGCTTGACCAGAGTGATGGCAGTTTGCTCTGGCAGACTGGGGTAAGCAGCGAAGTTTTATCGGCTCCCCAGACCAACGGCGATGTGGTGGTGTTACAGACTGTCGACGACAAGTTGATTGCTCTGGATGCCGAATCAGGTGAGCAGCGCTGGATTTATGAAACTACGTTGCCGACCCTTACCTTGCGCGGTACCAGCAAACCGATATTCAGCAATGGTGTGGTGATTGCTGGTTTTAGCAACGGCACACTGGTAGCCGTTTCAGCAGACGATGGAATCTGGCGCTGGGAAGAACGGGTTGCTGTGCCACAAGGTCGTTATGATATAGAACGCGTGATAGATGTAGACGGCGATTTGCTGGTAGAGAACAACGTGGTATTGGCCTCAAGCTACCAGGGGAACCTGATGGGTTTTGATATTCAGACAGGACGCATAGTCTGGGGCATGGAAGGATCCAGCTATCACGGGTTGGCTACGGGGTTCGGTAATATTTATGTGTGTAATGACAGGGGGCATGTGATTGCCATTCGTAGCAATTCGGACAACGAAATCTGGCGAAATGAAAGCCTTGATCTTCGCGAGGTTACTGCACCCACCCCATTTGGAAATTTCATTGCCGTAGCAGATTTTGAAGGTTATGTGCATTTACTGTCTCAGGTAGATGGACGCATAGTTGGCAGGGCCCGAGTGGATGGAGATGGGGTCAGGTCACGCATGGTAACCAGTAACAATACACTCTACGCTTTCGGTAATAGCGGCAGGCTTACCGCGTTAGCGATACAATAACCGTTAGAACCCAATTCCGGATAACACCGATACCTGCGGATTTCCCATGAGGCCAGTTATTGCCCTAGTTGGACGCCCCAATGTGGGGAAGTCCACGTTATTTAATCGTTTGACCCGTAGTCGAGATGCACTGGTTGCCAATATTCCAGGCCTGACCCGTGATCGTCAATATGGTGAGGGGGTTATAGGTAATCGTCCCTATATAGTTATCGATACGGGTGGGATCAGCGGCGATGATGACGGTATTGATTTTAAGATGGCGTCACAGTCGCTACAGGCAATTGAAGAAGCTGATGCGGTATTGTTTCTGGTGGATGCAAAGGAAGGCCTGACTCCAGGCGACTCTCACATCCTGACCCATTTACGTAAAAGAAATAAATCCACGGTTCTGGTGGTAAACAAGACCGATGGCCTGGACGCTGAGCAGGCTTTAGCCGATTTTTACGCTACCGGAATGGAAGCTCTTTTTCCGGTCACGGCTACACAGGGCCGCGGCGTAAAAAAACTGATTGACCATGTGTTGGCTACTTTCCCCGCTGAACAGCCCGAAGTAGATGCCAGGGATTCCGCCCAGGGTATAAAAATTGCCGTGTCAGGTTGCCCGAATGTGGGCAAATCGACATTGGTTAACAGGATGTTGGGTGAAGAGAGGGTGGTGGTCTATGACCAGCCGGGTACCACCCGGGACAGTATCTATATTCCTTATGAGCGTCACGGCAAGGAATATACGCTAATAGATACGGCGGGTATTCGTCGTCGAGGAAAAACGCG
>JAESQX010000196.1 GCA_016764875.1 Gammaproteobacteria bacterium | reverse complement strand
TGCCGGCATCACCGTTCAGGAGGTCATCTTCAGAGTCACCATTGAGCAGATCGTTGCCGTCTCCACCATTAATGGTGTCTTCACCAACGCCACCGTTAACAGTGTCCCACCCGTTGAAATTGGCAGTAGGTGCAGTAACAGGAGCAGTAACCGTCGTATCTACCGAGTCAGTATTAGCCACACCAGACAGGAACTTCAACGTTGGATCAAGGTTGTCGAAGTTCACCCATGATTCCTGGGATGTAAGCGCGGTTGCAGCACCGATGGCAAGAAGCTCGGCTGAAACAAAGCCAATGCCTGGAGCAGTACCGTTAATTGAGCCCGTCAGAAGGAAAGCAGCATCAGTACCGGATGCCGTCCATCCGTGAACACCGGAATCCGCGTTAATCGCCAAGATCAAAGCAGCTGCCTGTGCGGCAGATGTGGCACCAGTGCCTTGGTAAACGAGTCCGCCTGCCAGAGTAACCTGAAGTACTTCGCCCGCTGTATAACTAACCGTGAAGTCCATTGTTACATCGTATGGGTCAGCAAGTGCACCAGCTACGTCTACAGTGGGTAGAACCGAAACTGGTGTATCGAGAATGTCACCACTAACTACGGTTTCAGTTGGATTAGTGCCATCTGCGGGACCGGTGATAGTGATTGTGTCAGCTCCAGCGACAGAAACCTGCGTGAAACCAACTCCCAACGCCGTTGCGATTTGAGCACCCATCGCATCCAGTGTTGCTTGTTCAGATCCAGCGTATGTCTCAGTGAGAACTGTTCCGTCACTCAACTCAACGTATATGGTTTCCCCTACCGCCACTTCGGTGA
Source organism: Gammaproteobacteria bacterium (assembly GCA_016764875.1). Classification (GTDB taxonomy): domain Bacteria; phylum Pseudomonadota; class Gammaproteobacteria; order Pseudomonadales; family Pseudohongiellaceae; genus NORP240. The sequence continues at coordinate 3,893 of JAESQX010000196.1, read as the reverse complement.
CAGTTAAAACCTGTACCCAAGGTGTAGCCAATGCGCCCGGAGTTGCAACTATGCTTGCAGGTCCACCGACTCCTGTGAATCCGTGACCTACGGGGAAATCGTCACCAGGCGCAGGTACAGAACCATCTAGATTGCCAGTAATTACTACGCTGCTGCCGGTCGATACGGCTGAAGTAATTCCAATCAAAGTTAAACCAGCTCCAATATTAGCCGTGATAGTCGCAGCCAGACTAGCCCACGTGTCTCCCGAGAGGATCGCATCAGGAATGGAAAGGAGACCATTGTTATCCTGGTCAAAAAATACCTGGATTGAATCACCACCGGGTGCGTCATCAAAACCAGTTGCCGTAACCGTCCAAATTCCGGGAACGGATGCAACACCAGCTGTAGGACCAGCAGCACTCACTGAGCCGCCATCAGGCAATACATTAGCTCCTGTAGGTGAAGCAGGAGTAGTACCAACAGCAGGACCAGTCAATACGATAATATTGGAAGCACCAGCATGAGATGCTGTCCAACCATGTGCTCCAGTATCCACGTTAATCTGGGCCACCAAGTCGTCCAGAGTCATGTCAATAGTGCCTTCATCGACAGCTGTGTAGGTTGTGGCGCCAATAGTCATATCTGCACCATCTGCTGCGGTCATACCAGCGTAGGTCGAGGTAGACATTGCCGCTGTAGCAAGAGCATTAGAACCAATTACCGGAACAACAGGGCCACCGTCATTCTGCATGGTGCCGCTAACAGTAGCCGCATCAACAGAATCTGTTGGTTCTGTACCAACAGGGATGACTGTCTGTGTGAGAGTAACTACATCACCCGCTACAGAAGCATCGTAACCGTGGGTAGCTGTATCTGCGTCGATCAATACTTCAAGACCCGCCACAGTCGCAGCGGTGTAAGTAGAACCACCAATAGTCAGTGTAACTTCCGCATTAGGACCAGCTACGAAACCAGTGTAATCAACTGTGTTGATCTCCTGCTGAGAAACCAGAGGAAGCACATCAGTTATAGCCACGCCCCAGGTAGATAATGGACCAGTGTCAGGGCCAGTTACTGTTACCACAGAGCCGACCGAGGACACGCTGTATCCTGCTGGCAGAGCTGGAGCAAACACTCCTGCGGCTACCTCAGTAGCTGCCTCAGTACCAGCTAGATTTGGATCTTCAACAACAGGTCCAACAAGGGTGTAAGAGTAGGTTGTGCCATTAATGGTCACATCCACCGAATCACCACCATCGTAGGTTGTGTCGCTCAGATCGAAAGAGACCTGACGAGCCGCTACTATTGGATCTATATTGAGAGTATGAGGAATAAAATTACTGCCTGACATACTCACAAAAGTAGCCGTACCACCGTCTCCCCCAGTCAATGCAGCTGACTGGAAATCATTGGTAGGGTTAAAAAAGCCAGGAAGTCCGGCCGTCAGTGTCAACACATCACCAACACTTGAAGCGACCCACTGTATAGGAGCGAGTGTCCCGTTAGCATTAATGGCTATTACCAGAGCGGCAACCGTAGCAGCGGACTCGGTAATACCACCAGCAAAGGTGACAGACACGGTCTCACCGGCTTCCAGATCACTATAAGTTACCGTTACCACTTTCGGGGTTGCGGCTATTGATGTGATATCTGTTGTCCAGTTAGTTGTTACGCAATACATCGTAGAAGCGGTATCACCCCTGAGCTCAATCACGGCACCAGGCAGAGATATTGCACTCATGCCAGCGGCTCCGCCATTGATAGAGACAGTCAGTGCATCGGCAATGTCCTGTGCTGTTTCACCACCAACGATTGTGTAGGTGAACATGGTGCCATCGATATCGATTTCTACTACGTCACCAAGATCGTAACCCTCAGATACAATAGTAACCGTAGTAGTTGGTCGGTTGATTGCTTCGCCGTCGGTAAAGCTCTCTCCCAGTGCGTATCCGAAAATTGGATCTTCACCGGTTCCAGTAACCGTGATAACTCCACCACCGGAATCAACTGCCGCCGCATCGTCTGAGTTATCAGCATCATCGATATTGCCCGTAGCTGTAACCTGAGCAGGTAACGCGCCGTTGCCTGCATTAATCGCGGCAACAAGAGCAGTCACAGCCATCTGTACTGTCTGTGAATCATTGATGGCGGTCCAGGTGTAAGAACGACCACCAAGCGTTATCTGATAAGCATCGCCAGACTCTACAACGTCGGCCAGAGTGAATGCCACAGTCTTGACTGCCTGCACACCAGGAGCAACTACGCTGCCATCTGGCAAATCAGCAAAAATCAAGTCGTCGCCGTCGTTACCGTCAATGCTGTCAGAACCTTGGCTACCGAAAAGGGTATCGTCGTTCTGAGTGCCTTTAAGGTTGAATGCCAGATCGTCTTCAGCAGCACCGATGAACAACAGGCCACCAGTGTTGGTGCCGTCGGTATTCTTGGTCCAGCCAAGGTTATGATTAAAATCATTGTTGGCAATGCCGGAAGCATCTACATTAAATCTAGGTCCGCCTTGTGCCCACATGTCGTCCCAAGTCACAGTGATCGTTCCATTGTCCGGGCCGGATACGCTAGAGTCCAACAGCGTCAAGCTGTCGATTTCGCCAGAAACCACATCTAGAGCCACATGACCTACTGTCGCAGGGTTAGCAACAGTTTCCGCGTCGTTAAGAGCAGCACTGGAGACAATAGTTGAGGTAGCACTTACACCACTGACAATAACGTTAATGTCTACGTCACCGCTGCCAGTTTCGGTAAAGTTTATGCCCGAACCAGCTACTGCAGCTGTTCGGATTCCGTCATTGCCGGTGTTGCCACTGTTGGCGTGCAAATTGGCAATGATATCTACGTCCGCACCGTTATCAACATCAACCATGCCACTGCGAGTTTCAATGGTCAGATCCAGATTGGCTGGATTTGGAGCATCGTCCAGATAGTCGGCATCGACGTCCAGGTCAGTGACACCAGCTGTTGCGCCGTCGTTAGACACAACAATGTGGCGAATTCCAGCCTCGCGGCTATCGTCTTCGATGCTGACCTGTAATGGAGTAGCTCCGTTGGTAGTGTCGTCACCGCGCACTTCCAGGGTACCGATACCAGAAGCATCATCAAAGACCTGATCTTCGTCCACCAGGCTTACAAAGCGTGTGCTTTCGTTAATAATCAGGCGGTTATTGCCACCACCCAGATTTATCGGATCGTCGGCCAAGTCCAGAAGGTCGGCCACCATGTTGACAGTGTCATCGCCGGCACCAGTGTCGATGTCCAGGGCTTCGTTGCCGCCATCAGCGTCATTGACGAACATAAGAGTTACAGGCCCGTCATGGGCTGTAGAGTTAACAGTTTCCTGATAGATTCCATTGACAGTCAGTCGACTGCCGTTGTCGCCAGAAATAATCAGGCTGTTGCCTTCGCCGGCAGCACCACCGTTATTATCCTGGTCAGCGCCATCGAGAAGCACAGTACGTGCACCACTGCCGTTGGACGACAGATTGGTCATATTCACGCCAGCTGCATCATTTACCGTAACTTGGTAAGCGGCAGAACCATTCAGATTAAGGTTCAGTGTTTCGGTGGAATTCCTCAGGCCTAACATAGCACCGCCGAGGAAAAATCCTCCGCCAGAGTATGCCCCGGTGCTGATGTTCAGCGTCACGTCCGGATTAGCCCCACCACCGTCAGAGTCGACATTGATAGTTTCACTGTTGTAGCCATCCAGATCCGCTGTCACAGAGCCGTCGCGATCCAGCACATTGATGGTACCTAGCGTGCTATCGAATGCTCGCAGGTCTACCTCAAAGAATTGGGCGTTTTGACCAGTAATAGCGATAGGATCGATGGCTTCCAGGTTAAGTGTCTGGATATTAAGGATATCTGTACCATCGAAAATAGGACCAATGCCACCATCC
>JAESQX010000195.1 GCA_016764875.1 Gammaproteobacteria bacterium | reverse complement strand
GCTCGCGAGGGACGTTTCGAGTTGGCAGATGGCGGCACCCTGTTTCTTGATGAAATAGGGGATATGCCCCTTAGCATGCAGATAAAACTGTTGCGCGTATTACAAGAGCGCAGTTTTGAGCGTGTCGGTGGGGCTAAAACCATAACCACTGACGTGAGAATTCTGGCAGCGACGCATCAAGATCTTGAAAAAATGATTGAATCAGGTGACTTTCGTCAGGATCTTTTTTATCGCATAAATGTTTTCCCTATTGAAATGCCTCCACTGCGGGAACGTGCTGAGGACGTACCATTACTGCTGAACGAATTGATATCCACCATGGAAGCCGAGAAGCGTGGATCAATTCGCCTTAATTCCAGTGCCATTGATTGCTTGAGGCGTTATTCCTGGCCAGGTAACGTGAGGGAATTGGCAAATCTGGTAGAGCGCCTGGCTATTCTTCATCCAAACGGGATTGTGGGGGTGAACGAATTACCTGAGAAGTTCAGGCAAAGCGAGTCGATGCCTGCTGTCAGCGTCACCGATAATCTGGCAGGAGACAGCAATAACTCTGACCCACAGCCAACATTACCTCTGGGTGGGTTGGATTTAAAAAAATATCTGACCAACCTTGAAAGGGGATTAATTGAGCAGGCACTGGGAGACAGCCGGGGGGTTGTAGCCAGAGCCGCAGACCGATTGCATATCCGTCGTACTACACTGGTGGAGAAAATTCGTAAATACGATTTGCAGAAGGAATCGAAAGATCGCGCCGAGTTTGAAAATTAACAAGAAGAAATCCAGGCAGCCTCAGGGCAGGGCCGTCAGTTCTCGATTGCCAACAACAGCCTGTTCCAGCATCAATTCCGTTACCGCTCCAGAACGGCTGGTTTGAACCAGCCTCACCAGTAGCATATTCCAATCAGCGGCCAGCCAGAAGGCAGTGCTTCTTTTGCTATCACCGTCTGCGACACGCTCAATTTTCACGGTATTCAATTTTCCCAGGGGCGTTTCGAGTAATTCCCTGCCTGCCACGCGGAATCGATGAGTTTCTATCTCGTGTGTATCAATAATCTGAAATTCCAGCTGGGTGTTGTCGGTGTGTTGTAATTCCTGACGCAGTAAAAGCTGGTAACCAAGTTTATCAATAACATTCGGAGTCAACTTGAGTGTCCAACTTTCATCGTCTTCTGTACTGGTGGCACTATTATTTTTCCAATCAAACTGGATTCTTTCCCGTTTACGGGAAATTCCAGACTGGGAGTAACGGTAGGCAACCGGTTGTAGCCGGTTGTTGGTCCAGGTGAAAATACTGATTTCTTTTATACGGCCTAGTCGAGCGCCCGCCACGGTGACATTCAACGTGTTCTCAAGAACATATTGCTGATCGTCACGACGTTCCAGGCTGCGGTGGGCGGTGGCGGATAGTCCGCGGGAAGTAGCTTTATATACGGCAGAATAGCTCACCGGCTCGACGGCAGCGACGGTTTGAGAGGCCATCAAGGTTATTGAAAAAATCTTCAGTGCAGAAACCGGGTGCCTGTATATTGATTTAATCACCGCAATTCAAGGCCTGTTTTGGCCATCTCCTGATGATCTATCCATGCCTTGTTGTTTACCATTTCCAACCTGCCACTGGCAAACAGCGAAACCACATGAGGGTATAGGAGATGCTCTTTTCGGTGAATTTTTTCGGCCAGGGTCTCTGCGGTATCCTCGGGACTAACCATTATCTTCGCATGCCCTGCAATTGGCCCGCCATCCAGCTCCTCAGTAACAAAATGGACAGATACACCGTGTTCCTGATCGCCGGCATTCAGTACTCTCTGGTGAGTATTCGTGCCGGGATATTTGGGTAGTAACGAGGGATGGATGTTCAGAATATTGTTCGGGTAATGCTGCACAAACTCGCTGGAAAGAATGCGCATAAAGCCCGCGAGTACCACCAGTGCTGGATCAAGCTGATCTATCTGTGCAATGAGGGCTCGATCAAATGTCACCCGATCAGGGAAATCGCGATGATCAATGACAAAGGTGGGTATTGCCTTTTTACTGGCCCGTTCCAAACCGAAGGCATCTGCTTTATTACTTATGACACCGACTATATTGAAATTTGAATTAACACTGGCATCTATCAGTGCCTGTAAATTACTCCCGTTACCGGATATAAGTACAACGACAGGGCAGTGCTCTCGCATAGTAAATTCGCCGGCCTAATCAGAGTTAAGAACAACAGCATGATCATCATTGTTGCAGGGCCTGATAACGCCTATTTCGAATGCACCACGGTTGTGGTTGTTTAAAATATTAAGTGCCTGTGAAACATTCGCCTCAGCCACGCAGACAATCATGCCTATTCCACAGTTAAATGTTCGATACATCTCTTGCTGAGTAACATTTCCTTTCTCTTGCAGCCAGTTAAAAATTTCCGGTATTTGCCAGCTTGATGTTTGAATAACAGCTTGTGTATTTTTCGGTAAAACCCTGGGTAGATTTTCAGTTATACCACCCCCGGTGATATGAGCAAGAGCATTAATTTTGACACTTTGGGACAAATCCCTGATGGCCTTTACATATATTTCCGTTGGCTTCAGCAGGGTTTCACCAAGAGTACTCTGCCTAAATGGCGCGGTTAGATCGCTGCCATGCGTTGCAAGAATCTTGCGAATAAGAGAATAACCATTGGAGTGAGGCCCCGATGATGCCAGAGCTATAAGTCGGTCTCCGGCTTGCACATTCCCGGCCGTTATAATCTCTTCCTTTTCCACGATACCTACGGCAAACCCGGCCAGGTCGTAGTCTTCGTTATCATACATGCCAGGCATTTCGGCGGTTTCTCCCCCAATCAGGGCGCAGCCCGCCAGTTCACATCCTGTACCGATGCCGCTGATCACGTCGATTGCCATGTCCACATCAAGTTTGCCCGATGCATAATAGTCCAGAAAGAAAAGGGGTTCGGCACCAGAAACGATAAGGTCGTTGACGCACATCGCCACCAGGTCAATGCCAATTGTATTGTGCTGGCCCATGGCCATGGCAAGCTTCAACTTGGTTCCCACACCATCGTTCGCCGAGACCAGGACTGGATTCCGGTATCCCGCAGGAAGCTCGAAAAGCCCTCCAAAACCACCTAGGCCTGAAAGTACTTCGGGGCGACGGGTACGCTCGGTGATAGGCTTGAGCTTGTTAACCAGAGCATTACCTGCATCGATGTCGACACCAGCATCCCGGTAGCTCAGAGAGGTGGGTTGAGGGGATTCCCCGTCGGTTTTTATGTTGCTTGAACCCATAGAATGGAACCTGTTTGCTGGTAAAATCTGAAGCCTAGAAAAGAGAGAAATTTTACCAGTTGTCGCATAGTGAGTCTTGTCTATTTGTGTTTTATCCCGCCACCTTTGCAGCCATGGCGTACTATCTATAATGGATATAAAGTATTATTCGCAGCCATGATTCCTCGATTTCGAAATACACGGTTATTACTTTGCTGGCTGATATTTCCACTGCAGGCAATAGGTCTGCCGGTGGCGGGACTGTACAGTCACGAAGTGGCGGTCAGCAGCCAGAGTGAAGGTGAAAGAAACCGTGCGTTTCAAGAGGCGCTGTCCGCTGTGCTACTGAAGGTTACCGGGGAGAAGCGTTGGCTGGAAAACTCCAGTCTAAGGCAGGCGCTGGAGAACGCGCAGAATTATGTAGAAGCAATTAATCCCCGAACCGAGACCTTGCAAGTTACCGTACCGGAGGTGGAGCCTGTCGATATTGGGGTGTCACCGGATATACCAGGCACTACCGAGGTACAACAGGAATATATAAACGTTGTATTTGCCAGGGATTTAATCGACAAGCTGTTGGCAAATGCAGCCATTCCCGTATGGGATAGCAATCGACCCAGTGTGCTGGTGTGGATGGTGCTGCAAAACGATGCGGGTGAACGCAGTTTGTTGAGCACTGAAACCAATCCGGAAATAATCAGGCTGATGCAGCAGTTTGCGGGTGAGCGAGGTTTACCTGTCATTTTTCCTCTACTAGATTTTGAGGATCAGCGCAATTTGTCTGCAGACAAGGTGTGGTCTCTTGATGAAGACGCTATAAGACAATCCAGTTTGCGCTACGGGGCGGATAGTATCTTAACGGGCAGATTGCACCTTACCTCCAGTGGGGATCTGGTTGGATTGTGGCAATTTATATTTCAGGATCAGGTGGATGTTTTTGATAGCCTTGATACGGATTTGCAAAATTATATTTACCAACCATTGGATAGGATTACCAACCAACTGGCCAGACATTTTTCCATCGTTGCTTCACTCAATGGCAATCAAAAAGTCAGGCTGCGAGTAGCGGGAATTCGTGATTTAAGTGCCTACTCGGATCTGCTTAATTATTTGCAGTCCCTGGTGCTGGTTGAGCACATTGGAATTTCCCAGTTGCAGGGGGAGAACCTGGAACTGGAGTTGACCCTGCAGGGTGAGCAGCAACAGCTTTATGAGTTAATCGCTCTTGACCGCGATTTATTATTGTTGGAAGGGCAGTCCCCGGAAAATTCTGCCATTCTGAGTTTTCGCTGGACCCGCTGACATGAGCATTAAATACCCTCAGCAGCTATTACTTGGAGTCAAGCTGGACGACGAAGCCACCTACGACAATTTTTTTGTCGCAGATGCAAACACTCATCTTGTACAGTACATGCAAAATAATCTGGCAAGCGCATCGGGGAAGTTCCTGTTTATATGGGGCAGCACGTCCGCAGGCAAGACTCATCTGCAACAGGCGATTTGTCACCAGGTCACCGCAGCGGGCAAGACGTCCATATTTATACCCTTGGCTGAGTGTGGTGAAATTGCGCCGGAAATACTTGAAGGATTAGAGCAGTTAGACCTGGTTTGCCTGGATGATATTGATGCCGCGCTTGGCAAGCCCGAATGGGAAATGGCCTTGTTCAATTTGTATAACAGGGCGAGGGAATCGGGCACCGCGATTATTATTACCGGGCGGGTTGCCCCGCAACACCTTGTGGTAAGTCTGCCTGACCTGAGATCCAGACTGCAGTCCGCCGTGGTATTTCAATTACACGGTCTGTCAGATGAGGAAAAAAGCGCCATGTTGAAAATGCGCGCCGGTCATAGGGGGATTGATTTGCCTGACCCGGTAGTTGAATTTATTCTGCAGCGCAGCAAAAGAGAAGTGGTGGCGTTACTGGACGTGCTGCACCGGCTGGACCGGCAGTCACTGGAACAGAAAAGACGCATTACCATCCCGCTGGTAAAGCAGACTATGCTCTGGTAGTTGTCCGTTTTCAAATCAGCCGTTCTGGCAAATCGAGGCTTCTTTATAGAGGCACCTTAAAATGATTCCGGTATTTACGTATGTAAATCACCAGAGCGATAAATATCACGCTGCTGAGGAATGTCTCGACAAGACCGATCAATAGTTTGTCACTGTTAAAAGAAGTTAACACGCCGTGAACAAAGTAAATCAGAATCGCAAAACTCAGCCAGGCGTACGCCCTCAGGTAGTTACGGTGCAGGGCCGGCAGAAAAATCAGCAAGGGAAAAATCTGGATAAACCAGATGACTAATGTTGTCGGTCCGGCGCGAATGGTCATGGACAGACTATTCACAAGAAATAGCAACAAGAGCCCATAAAACGCTACCAGGACTGTAAGACGCCACCGGCGAATAGAAACAGGAATATCTTGTTTATGCATAAAGGCTATAAGTCTCGGGGATATAGGTCAGGGTTAGACCTGTAGTTTGAGCGCGATTTCAGCCAGGCGTTTTCCCAGCGCCCGGCAAAGGGAACTTTCTTCTTCGCTTATGCCCCTGCTGGATCCGCTTCCTGCCAGGTGGCTTGGACCATATGGGCTTCCGCCTGTGGTGGTGGTGTTCAACTCTTTTTCACTATAGGGTAATCCGCAAATAACCATGCCATGGTGTAATAAAGGATTCATCATACTTAACAGGGTGCTCTCCTGGCCACCATGAAGTGAAGCGGTGGAAGTAAATACAGCGCCAGGCTTGTTTATGAGCGCGCCAGATACCCAGAGGCCTCCGGTGGTATCGAGAAAGTATTTGAGCGGAGCGGCCATGTTGCCAAACCGGGTAGGGCTTCCAAGTGCCAGGCCGGCACAATTCTGTAAATCACTTTCCAGGCAATAAACCGCTCCTTCATCAGGTACCACCGGTTCACTTGCCTGCGTGTCGGGAGAAACGGCTGGAACAGTACGAATTCGCGCCTCGATCCCCGTTACCTGTTCTACGCCCCGAGCAATCAGGCTGGCCATTTCTGCGGTGGCACCGTAGCGGCTGTAGTAAAGAACCAATATATAGGGTAAGTCCATAATCTATGCCTCAATCAGGCTTAACACGTTTTCAGGCGGTCGGCCGATGATGGCTCTGTCGCCGGAAACCACGATAGGCCGTTGCAGCAATTTTGGATGATTGCTCAGAATATCCAGTACTATTTCTTCTGCCAGGCTTCCGTCGTCAAGACCCAATTCTTCGTACTCCGGTTCGCTTCGTCGCAAAATATCCTTTACGCCCATGCCCAGTTTTTTCAGCAAGGTTTTAAGTTGTTTTACATCCAGCGGTGTCTCCAGGTAAAACACAAGTTCCACGGGAATATCATTTTCCTCCAGCAGGGCAAGGGTCGCTCTGGATTTTGAACAGTTCGGATTGTGGTAGATGATAAATTTTTCCATGCTCAGGTCTCACTAAATACTGTCAATGAATTTTTCTTTACCCAGTTTCTCGGTGACTACATCATCGAGCTCAGAAAGAAATTTCTGGGCCCGTTTAAGCTCGGGTAAGTTTCTGTTCCCCACAATTGGGCCGGAGCCACTGGTTCTTAGTGTTCGCCAGATATCGGCCAGGGTACATTCATTTACCGAGTTCTGCGGTAGATACCTTGCTGGTTCGTCACTGGTTGTCACCACCAGGGATATTTCCTGCAAGTACCTCAAGGATTGCTCAATATTCATCGGACTCAGGCCCATCTGGATGGCAAGTTCCTCTTCAGTGAAAGGGGGCAGTTTTTTGTAGAATCGGTGAATGATAAGTGCGGCTAAAGTCAGGGCAAGCTCTTCCCGCTGATTGATGCTGAGTGATATGGATTTACGACCGATTCTGGCCTTATTGGGATATTGATGATAGTACGCAATATCCGAGCCCATAAGAGCCACCAGCCACCCTACGTAGGCGAAAATCATTATTGCCAGAACTGAGGCGAAGGCAAGATAAATTGACTCTCGTGCGGCGGTGATAAAAAAGTCCTGGAAGAAACTGCCCATGAACTTCCATACAATGGTTGTAACCAGACCACCGATAAATGCGGAAGTAAATTTAACTTTGGTATTTGGCAGGAAGCTGTAGGCAAACGCAAAAGCCAGGGACATGAAAAGCAGAGGGAACAGGAAAGCAAAGAATTCTACAATGGCACTACCGTAACTCAGGTTTTCAAGAAATGCGGTAAAAAAAGTGGTATTAACAGAAGAAGTAATACTGATTGAAATAAAAATCAGCAACGGACTGACGATGACAGCGAATAAATATTCGCTTACCCGATTGGACCACGACCTGCCTTGTGATACGCACCAGATGTAATTGAATGAGGTTTCAATCTTGCGCATCATGTCAAGAACCAGGTAAATCAGCAAACCAAGACTGGTTATGCCAATAATTTCAACCTGTATATTGTCAACGAATCCGATAATCTGCTGGGTGATCTGTTCACGCCTGTCTCCCAGCGCTTCCAACAGTGTCAGCAGGGTGGGTTCCATGGCGTTGTGTACGCCAAGACTTTTCAGAACCGCAAAAATAAGCGCCAGGGTGGGAATAAATCCAAGGATAGTGGAATAAACCAGGCTCATTGCCCGCAGGCTTAATTGTCCCTCGTTCCAGTCCCTGATGACGGCAAAAATGATTTGTGCGCTGCGAACAAGGAATCGTTGCCAGATCGGTAGCGATTCAACATCCTGCTCCCAAAGCAGTCTATTTGTCTCTTGCTGGATGGTCTTTTTGAGTGTGGTAAATTTTAAAGATTCCAGGGACATATCGAATGAGCAACTGAGTGGTTGATAGACCGTAGTATACGGTATATTAAAGCCTTAATCAGAGGGGCGCCGGGTTTTGTGATGAGGTCTTCGGAAATTACGTTGCATGGATTTGTCCGCGGCCGTGTTCAGGGCGTATTTTTTCGTGCAGAAACCCGCAACAAGGCGGTGGAGCTTGGGCTTCGAGGCTGGGTGAGGAATGTTGCAGATGGTCGCGTTGAGGTTCTGATTTGCGGATCGAAGCTGGCAACTGACGCCATGAAAGAGTGGTTGGCTGGCGGGCCGCAGCTGGCAAGAGTTGACTCATTACAGCTGGATTTAGTTGAGCCCCCTGGCGTTACTGGTTTTTACATTAAACACTGAGTATCACCTGCCATTGTAAGCCGGGGCCTAACTTGCTTGGCCCAGAATTTTACCTCGCAGGAAATCAAGTGCTTCGTCCTGGGGTATCAATTGTGGACTTTCATCAGTTCGGGCTTTGTATTCAACAACCCCATCGGCCAGGGAGCGAGGGGAAACGACAAGACGGTGTGGAATGCCCATTAATTCCGTATCGGCAAACTTGACTCCGGCACTGGTTTTCTTGTCACGATCATCGAGTAGAACCTCAAGTCCAAGCGCTCGCGATTGCTGCCAGATTGATTCGCTTAGTTCAATGACTTTTTCTGACTTGTGCCCGTCAATGGGAATAATCACCAGGTTAAATGGGGCAATATTGTTCGGCCAGATAATCCCCCTGGCATCGTGATTCTGTTCTATACAGGCAGCCACTATTCTGGTTACGCCGATGCCATAACAGCCCATGGTCATGGTAATGCTGCGACCATTCTTGTCCAGCACCTTGGCGTTCATTGATTCGCTGTATTTGGTGCCCAGTTGGAAGATATGCCCAACTTCAATTCCCCGCTTGATTGACAGCTTACCCTTACCGTCCGGGCTCTGGTCGCCTTCGCGAACCGTGCGTATATCGGCACTGCGATCATAGCGGCACTCTTTACCCCAGTTGGCATTAATGCAATGTTTACCGTCCTCGTTGGCCCCACAGATAAAGTCTTTCATGGGCTCGGCGCTGTGGTCGGCTATGGTGAAGACTTCGCCGTCAAGGGGGCCAAGGTTACCAGACTTGCAGCCCAGCAATTTCTCAATTTCTTCATCACTGGCGAACTGGATGGGTGACGCCACCTCTGGTAGTTTTGCCGCCTTGGTTTCATTGAGTTCCTGGTCGCCGCGTAGGAGTAATGCAACCAGCTGAACACCGCCAGCGGGGGACTCATCGGCTGAGTGAACCAGCAGTGTTTTAATCATATTGCTCGCCGGCGCGCCAAGGGCTGAAGAAAGGGCTTCAATACTATGGGCTTCACCGGTTTCAACCACGGCAGGTACGCCCGCTCCCGAGACGGCCTCAGCGTCGGTGGCAGTACCTTCGGCCAACTCAATATTGGCCGCGTAGTCGCTCCCGGTACTGAATACAATTTGATCTTCGCCAGAATCGGCCAGCACATGGAATTCATGGGAGAGATTGCCACCAATACTGCCGGAGTCCGCCAGCACAGCCCGGTACTCGAACCCAAGTCTATCGAAAATATTGCAATAGGTTTGATACATGAGTTGATAGGTGGAGTTGAGACAGTCTTCGTCGGTATGAAACGAATAGGCATCTTTCATTATAAATTCACGGGCACGCATGACACCAAATCGAGGGCGTCGCTCATCGCGAAACTTGGTTTGAATCTGGTAAAAAATAGCGGGTAATTGTTTGTAGCTACTATATTCATTTCGTATCAGGTCGGTAATGACTTCCTCGTGTGTGGGGCCAAGACAAAAATCCCTGCCGTGACGATCCACAAAGCGTAGTAGTTCCGGCCCCATAGCATCCCAGCGGCCGGATTCACGCCACAATTCAGCCGACTGCACCACCGGCATGGAAACTTCCATTGCGCCGGATTTATCCATTTCTTCTCGAATTATCTGTTCAACTTTATGCAGAACTCGTAGACCAACCGGCAGCCAGGTATACATCCCGCTGGCCAACTTGCGAATGAGCCCGGCCCTGAGCATCAACTGATGAGAGACAATCTCAGCATCTGCGGGTGTTTCTCTGGTGGTGGCAATGAGATATTGGCTTGCGCGCATAATTGATATTTTCCGGATACGAGAAAGGCAGCCCGCAGGCTGCCTTTCAAAATAAGCTATTGGCTGTTTGCTGCCAGTTTAAACTGATAATCAAATCCTGAAATGGACTAATTAAAGGGCATACTCTTTCAGTTTTTTCAAAGGAAGTACCTTGACCCTGGTGGAGGCCGGCTTTCTTGCAACGTTCATCAGTTCACCAGGTTTAAATGGATTAGGCACATTCTTCCTGGCGGGTCGAGCCGGGCGCATTACAGACTTGATTTTTAACAGGCCGGGCAAGGTGAATTCCCCTACGGCACGTTTGCGCATATGTCTTTCGATAACAGTGGACAATTCATCAAGCACGGCTGCAACCTGTTTTTTACTCAGCTCAGTGCTCTGTGCAATCTCATTAAGTATTTCAGTTTTGGTGTATTTTTTTTGAATCGCGGGCGCTCGTCTCCTGGCAGCTGGTGCTTTTTTTGCGGAAACTTTTTTGCGTGCTTTTTTAACAGCCATATTTTTACTCTTTTTCAATTTATTGTATTAAACAAAATGCATTTTTTTAAGCTTAGCTTGATTGTATTGCCACTTTAGTTCACCGCGTTACAAAAAAAGAATTACACTGAATTAACTCGATTTGAATTGGCGTGGCAAATAAAAATCACGACTCCTTGCAGGGCCTGTATTTATAAATCATTCATTATCCTCAGGCAAGTACTTTTGATCTTCGTTGCAATTAAATTTTCACACCTGCGATATCCTTGAAATTGAAATTTTATTTGCTTGATTTTTATTAAAAACAAGAATTGTCGCCAAACTTTTTCCAGAATAAAAATGCTGGAAGTATGCGAAAAATAAATCACAGTTTACCCAGTTGTTTCTGTGGTTTTAATGGCTGGTGCTGGTGGCTGGAATCCGCTGTCAGATTTTTATATCGTCTGATTTTTATCGATGCGGCTACGGTTTCGGGGAAGCGGGAAAAGCATGATCTGCTGCAAAAGAAAACTGCTGGGCCCAGGGTTAATAGGGTATAATCACCGGTTTTTATGGGCTCAGGGCGATTTTATTGCAGGGTCTGAATTAATGTACTGCGCATGTTGCTCGCTACCTGTTGAATGAGCCAGAAATATTGGTGAGTTGTGAGCTGCTTTGGCCGCAGTACTGATGAGATTGATTTATGCCAATTTATGAATATCAGTGCACCAATTGTGGTCACGAACTCGAGGTGCTGCAAAAGATCGCAGAAGAACCGCTTGCCAGATGCCCTTCATGTAAACAAGATGATTTAAAAAAACTGGTATCTGCCAGCAGCTTTCGTTTGAAAGGCGGGGGTTGGTACGAGACTGATTTTAAACAAGGAAATAAAAAGCACATTGCTGACAAAGGCGATAGCGACCCAGGCAGTAACAAATCTTCTACCGACACTAAACCCACGAAAAACAAAACTGGTGATGGTTCAAAAACATCGAGTGTAAAGTCGACAAAGACCGATGCCGGCAGTTCAAAATAAAGATTAATTTTCCAAATTAGTAACGATAAACTTTAGATACAGGACAGGAATAATTATGCGCAGTCATTATTGTGGAGAACTCAATGAATCACATGTGGGGCAGGAGGTTTTGCTCTGCGGCTGGGTGCACAGGCGGCGCGATCACGGTGGGGTTATTTTCCTGGACGTAAGGGATAAAGAGGGTATCTCCCAGGTGGTTTATGATCCGGATACCGAAGAAAGTTTTGCAACGGCAGAAGGCGTTCGTAACGAGTTTGTGGTTCAGGTTCGAGGCAAGGTGAGGCCTCGGCCCGAAGGTACAGTTAACAAAGACATGCCAACCGGTGGGATTGAAGTGCTGGGGCTGGAATTGACAGTACTCAATGCCGCCAAAACACCGCCTATTCAATTGGATGAACATGTAGACGTTCATGAAGACATAAGGTTACGCTATCGCTATATTGACCTGCGCAGACCGGAAATGGCTGAACGATTGAGGTTCAGATCCAAGGTCACCAACACTATACGTAACTTCCTCGATCAGCAGGAGTTTCTGGATATTGAGACGCCTATACTGACTAAAGCCACACCGGAAGGAGCAAGGGATTACCTGGTTCCCAGTCGTACCCACCCCGGACTTTTTTTTGCTTTACCCCAGTCACCACAGTTATTCAAACAAATACTCATGGCTGCCGGCGTGGAGCGTTATTATCAGATTGCAAAATG
>JAESQX010000194.1 GCA_016764875.1 Gammaproteobacteria bacterium | reverse complement strand
CACGCAAACCGGAATCTCTGGCAAAAAGTCTGGCATCAAGTTTGCGCAGCGTTACCCATACCAAGGTTTTTATGCAATCAGATGCCTTGCTGGTAATATCGCCGGAGCATCGGCGGGTATTTAAGCAAGGACACTGGAGCAAAGCCCAGGTCAAGGAAGCCATCGTCAGGGAATTAAAAACTCCGGGGGAGGAAATAGTACGCGGAGCCGGTGGTATGGCTGAAGGGATTCCCATGCAGTTCAAGGACAAGCTGGTGGACAAATTCAGGAAGGATGGCTTGCACATAGCCAGTGCCGGCGGCACGGCCGGGCTATTTTCCGCCATCATCCCGGGCTGGGTCGCCTCCGGTGACAAAGGCAGCCAGCTGGTTTCAAATAAATATTAGAAGCTCTCTTGCGAGCCTCTGATCATCAATCCAGTCAACAGCACAAACCACCGAGGTCAAACCAATGACAACTACACTGCTGGACCCCACCGGCGAACTTCAGCCGGCCATTCGTCAGCTTAATGACCGGCTTTCATCCCTGGCCGGCGCTACCGTGGGTTTGCTTGATATCTCCAAGCCACGGGGTAAAGAGTTCCTTGATGAAGTGGAAAGGCAACTGACCAACATCGGGGCAACGGTGAAACGTTACAGCAAACCGACTTTTACCCGCGTGGCTCCGGTGGCTCTTAGCCAGCAGATCAGTATGGAATGTGATGCTGTCATTGAAGGGCTGGCCGACTGAGGCTCGTGTACCTCGTGCAGTTTGCATGACATCACAAGCCTCGAAGCAAGAGGAATACCCGCCGGATTCGTTGCCTCCGCAGAGTTTATTGAGGCCGCCGCCAGTCAGGCAAAATCACTGGGTATTATCCCCGCGGCTGTGTACGTGCCGCATCCAATACAGGATCGAACTGATGAGGAAATGGTACAAATGGCAGGTAATGCCATTGAAGACATAATCGCACTGATTCAAACGTAAATTGAAGCACAGCAACCGAGACACAACACATGGTAAAAGAAGCCGTCATCGTATCAACAGCCAGAACCCCCATCGGCAAAGCCTACCGGGGTGCATTTAACGACACCGGTGCGCCAACGCTTGGCGGCCACGCTATTTCCGCCGCGGTAGAGCGTGCAGGTATTGACCCTGCCGAGGTGGAAGACGTCATTATGGGCTGCGCCATGCAGCAGGGATCAGCGGGATACAATATTGGCCGTACCTCCGCCGTTGAAGCAGGGCTGCCCAACACAGTCTCCGGCATGAGCATTGACCGACAGTGTTCCTCCGGCATGATGGCCATAGCCACGGCAGCCAAGCAGATAATTACCGACAATATGCCCATCGTTGTGGGCGGTGGTCTTGAGTCAGTAAGCCTGGTGCAAAATGAACACCGCAACAATTTCCGCGCCCAGGATCCGAACGTTCTCGCCCAATCCGAACATGCCTATATGTCCATGCTTGAAACCGCTGAAATTGTCGCCCGGCGATATAATATATCCCGTGAACGCCAGGACGAATACGCCTTGCAAAGCCAGCAGCGAACCGCCGCGGCCCAGGAAGCAGGAAAGTTTGACCATGAGGTCGTGCCAATGGCATCTGAAATGGTGTCAGTTAACAAGGAGACTAAAGAACGAAGCGTGCACCGTGTCACCCTGGAAAAAGACGAAGGCAACCGGCCCACTACCACCGCCGAAGGACTCAGCGGACTGAAGACCGTATTTGAAGGTGGATGTATTACCGCCGGTAACGCCAGCCAACTCTCGGACGGGGCATCCGCCTCGGTGCTGATGGATGGTTCTGTGGCGGAAAAGAAAGGCCTGCAGCCTTTGGGTGCCTATCGGGGCATTGCGGTAGCGGGACTGGATCCGGATGAAATGGGGATCGGCCCTGTTTTCGCTGTTCCCAGGTTGCTGCAGCGGAATAATCTGACCATGGATGACATTGGGCTGTGGGGGCTGAACGAGGCCTTTGCCGTGCAGGTGATTTACTGTCGCGACAAGCTTGGTATTCCCAACGAATTGCTTAACGTAAACGGTGGTGCGATTTCCATCGGCCATCCCTATGGCATGAGTGGCGCCCGCATGGTAGGTCACGCCCTTATCGAAGGAAAACGTCGTGGTGCCAGGTATGTGGTTTGCACAATGTGCGTCGGCGGTGGTATGGGAGCGGCAGGACTATTTGAAGTCTACTGAGTCTGTCAATATCCAAACCCCCGGGCAGCAAATAAATTCAAGTCAGCGCCTGCAGCGGTTCAACGAACTCCCTTCCTAATGCTGCCGCCACCGCTTTGTGGGTTACCTGACCCTTATAAACATTTAATCCGCGGCGTAGATTAGAATCATTTCTCAATGATTCCTCTATACCTGCGTCGGCTAATTTAATCACGAAGGGGAGTGTGGCACTGGTGAGAGCAAAGGTTGAGGTGCGAGGTACGGCACCTGGCATATTAGCCACACAGTAGTGAAGGATTCCGTCTACGGCGTAAACCGGCTCATCATGGGTAGTGGGTTTGCTGGTTTCAAAACATCCACCCTGATCAACTGCCACATCAACAATGACAGAACCGGGACGCATAAGGCCAAGCATATCCCGGGTTACCAGTTTCGGTGCGGAGGCCCCTGGCACCAATACGGCACCTATAACGACATCGGCGTTTGCCAATTGCTTTTCAATTTCATCCCGTGAGGAATAAAGAGTCGTTACCCGGTTACCAAAATATTCCTCCAGACTACGCATTGTGGCGGCCGTTCGATCAATAATCACAACCTCAGCGCCCATGCCTACAGCTATTTGCGCGGCGTTTCTACCCACCACCCCTCCCCCGAGGATAAGCACTTTGCCTGGCGCAACTCCCGGCACACCCGCCAGCAACACACCGCTGCCACCCTGGGTGATTTCCAGAAAATGGGCAGCGGCCTGAATTGACATTCTGCCTGCCACCTCACTCATCGGGGCCAGTAATGGCAGCCCTCCTTCGGTATCGGTGACTGTCTCGTAGGCGATGCCGCAAACTTCCGCGTCAATCAGGGCGCTGGAAATCTCCGGACAGGCCGCCAGATGCAAGTAGGTAAAAATTGACTGGCCCGGATCAAGTAACTGGCACTCTTCCAACTGCGGTTCTTTTACCTTTACCACTAACTCCGATTCGGCGTAGATGGCATCCCGGGTTTTGACGATGGTGGCCCCGGCCTGCTCATAGGATTCACTATTTAATCCTATCCTGGCCCCGGCATCCGCCTCCACCAGCACAGTGTGGCCTTTAATGCTCAGTTCTCTTGCGCCGGAAGGGGTCAGGCCAACCCGATACTCCTCAGCCTTAATTTCTTTTGGAACACCAATAATCATTTTGAACGCTCTCCTACGATAAATTTTATCTGCATACCATATCAGGCAAGTACTCGCTCATTACATGTCCTGTAGATTTTTTGACCCTCTCAGATTTTTAACCCTTCCCCGTATTTTCTTTTTATCCATGCGCTTCATTCGGGATGCTTTACTGGGCCGGGTAATCCTGCGTGGTTTCACGGGTTTGACAGCCCGGCTGAGAAAATCATCCAGTCGACTCAATGCTTCAGCCCGGTTCTTCTCCTGGCTGCGGTACTGCCGGGCTTTAATGATTACAATGCCATCGCTGGAGATACGCTGGTCATTCACTGCCAGCAGTTTTTGCTTGCAATGATCAGGCAGGCTGGAAGCGTTGATATCAAACCGAAGATGAACGGCCGATGAAACCTTGTTCACATGCTGCCCGCCTGGCCCACTGGCCCGTATGGGGCTGAATTCAACTTCACTTTCAGAAATTTCGTAACCAGCCAGTTTCATAATACAGATCCATTGTCCTTGTGTGCAGCGTGCTGTGTTATTGAACTATTAATACTCTTAATGGGGGCGTTTGTCCCGTTACGCTCGCTGTGGCTTGATTTGGGTCTCTGGTCTGGGTTAATGTCGATTCAATCACATGGCGGCCCGGCTAATATGAAAACAATCAATAAAAATCTTGTAATCCCCGTCTTCACTTCAATCCTGCTTGCCCTGGGTTCAACCAGCAGCCATTCTCAGGAACCCATTCGCATTGCTTTCATGGACCCGCTCTCTGGGTCGTTCGCCTCTGTCGGTACCAGCGGCCTGAAAATAATGCAGTTTTCAGCCGACTACCTGTTTAATTCCAAAGGCGGAATTCTCGGTGGCCGCATGATCGAAAT
>JAESQX010000193.1 GCA_016764875.1 Gammaproteobacteria bacterium | reverse complement strand
TATCAGTCGATATCGACTTAACCTATGTTGAAATTGCAGAGCGAAAAGAAACGCTTGATGCAATCAATGTAGCACTAGGGCGCATCAAGGAAAGCATTGAAAAGCTTCGCCCATCGATACGAATTGAACATAAAGAGAATATTTGTAAACTTCAACTTAATGAGCACGGCATAACCATAAAAATAGAAGTAAATATGGTGGGGCGTGGTTTGCTAGGAGAAGCAATTAAAGCTCAGCTTTGTGAAACAGCACAAGAACAGTTTGACGTGTTTTGCATGATGCCCATTGTGTCAATGGGACAGCTTTATGGCGGCAAAATATGTGCAGCCTTGGACAGACAACACCCAAGAGATTTATTTGATGTAAAACTCATGTTTGAAAATGAAGGTTTCACTGATGAGATCAAGCGCGGCTTTTTGCTTGGACTGGTCAGTTCTAATCGCCCAACTCATGAATTGCTTTCACCAAACTTACTTGATCAACGCATAGCCTTTGAAAATCAGTTTGAAGGTATGAGTGCCGTTGAGTTTAGTTACGATGATTATGAGGCAACAAGGCTTCAACTCATTGAAGCAGTAAAAGCCAGTTTGGATGAAAATGATAAGGCGTTTCTGTTAAGCCTTAATCGCCTAGCGCCTGATTGGTCGATATATGATTATCAAGAGTTTCCATCGGTTAAATGGAAGCTCTTGAACTTGGAAAAGTTTAAAAGGGACAATCTAGATGTTTATCAGCAGCAATTAACCGAGCTGGAAGATATTTTGCGATAGTAATTTATAGAGCATGAATTATTCGGTAGAATAGCGTGCCTTTTATTCCGCTGCAAAAATAGCAGTATTGTTGGGGTAAAAGATCATTTTTTATGAAAAACGTCTTTTTGGAATAACGCCAAAAGGTAATTTAACAAACAAGTACAAATTTAAGTACAAATAAGGTTTTTAAGGGCATGGTAGATAGCAATTTTCTCAATGAAATCAAGAAGAGACGCACTTTTGCTATCATCTCTCACCCCAATAATGAGTCAGAGATTCCCTGCACAAACACCCTGGCTTCGGTTTAACTCCTGCCCATATCAAGGTGTAGTTATCAGGTTTATCTTTTTCGTCCAGAAAATATCTGAAGAACCAAAACTGTTGTCCGTGCGGTAGGAGAACCAGGTGAATGTATCGTTACCTGGTGGCAAGGCAGGACAAATATCAACCCCATCCGTGTTTACCACCGAGCCAAGGTTTGTAGCTGGCCCCCAGGTATTGGCGCTCTGCTGTTTGGAAGACCAGATGTCCATGCCTCCGAAACCGCCTGGGCGCCCGGAAGAAAAGTACACCACATCATTGTCATCCTGCATGAAATGGAATTCTTCAGAGGCCGTATTGATATTTGGTCCCTGATTGACCGGCTCCTGCCACTGACCATTGGTGTCGGGCTGAGAACACCAGATGTCGGAACCTCCGTAACCCCCTTCTCGCATCGAGGCAAAACACAGTGTCACGCCGTCGTTGAGTATCACCGGGCAGTGCTCATTACCGGCATTGGTACTGATGGGGTAGGGAAGTAGCTCCGGTTCAGTCCATTGCCCATTGATTTTATGGGTGACAAAAATATCGTTCGCATTGCGTGGGCTGGTGGTGGCAAGCCGATCAGATTTAAAATAAATGGTATTGCCATCAGGTGATATCCAGGGTTCCCGGTCATCGCCTTTGCGCAGTGGGTCTACGTCGGTTGCAGGAGCGGCATTTACTGATAAGCCCATGTTGACAGGTTGATTCCAGCTTCCTGTTGTGGCATTGAATGTCGCAATGTAGAGGTCTCTGGGGTCCCCTGGGGCTACTGCGAGGTCCTCTCTGGCACTGCAAAATACCATGGTGCCATCATCAGCAAAAGCCAGTTCGCCTTCAGTCCAAAGTGTATTGATAGGGGCGCCAAAATTATGGACCGCACGGTCTACCCAGGTTTGCTCAGCAGCGGTGGCTGAGTTTAAACAACCAACGGCAAGCGTTATGGTCAGCAGTAAACGCCAGCTGGATAGAACCTTTATTACGTGATTATGTGACATTGTTTTTCCTGTAGTTTCAAATACTTCTCAAAGTATAGCGGTCATATGTTTAGTTAACGCTTGCCTGGGTTTCAGGCAGGCAAAGGAGGCATTCGTGGTCCCGGGGTGGCGAAGGTCATTTCAGTAATCGCCTTAATGCTTCTGTTACCATAACGGAAAGGAATAATAAGACGCAATGGTGCACCACGCTCCGGTGGGATAGGGTCATCGTTCATTAACCATACCAACATTACTTGCGGATGTCGCAAGGTCTCCATTGGCTCATCCATATAGAATCTATCTGAAGCGACGAAACGGCAGTAGTGTGCCTCTGGTATCAGGCCCAGCATGTCTGCAAAGTCGCTGAAACGGACACCGGTCCATTTCACGATGCCACGTGGGTTGGGAGCGCCACACTGTAGCAGGAATGTATGCGATCGGATTGGCAGCTGTTCCAGGTCTGAAAAATGTAGCGTGCCGGTTTTGGTTGCCAATCCCCGCGTGTCTACTTTGATTTTCATATTCTGGTAATCAAAATCTATATCTGGAGTCTGTCGACCCTCCGTGCGCCACATTCGTGGATTGGTAATGGCTCCGGCTTCCGACTCGGCATGTTCCGGAGCGGAACCGTCCGGGTTCAATGGTAACGGTGCAGGGAAACCATTGCGTAACGGACGTTCCACCAGCGTGGAAGGCCAATCCTGTTGATTCTGAGTTTGTGCGGCGAGCTGCTGGCTTTTAACTGCCAGACCCGTCAGGGAGAGGCCAGCGAGAGTTTTAGCGGACATTGAAATCGCTTTACGTCGAGATATTGTCATAGTTGTTTCTCCCTGTATGGAGGATAGGGTCAGAAGAAATAGAGCATAATTTTTATGGCTTGATTCTAACCAAGTAAAGTGAAGATATCCAGTTGGTTTGAGTGCAGCATTGTGCGTGTTAACTCCTGAGGCGGCCTAAATTTATCCCACCAGTTTGGCAGACAAATGCACACAAAAGCTCATTTTAATGTTACGGTTACGCTCTGAATTTAAAACTGACTGGGGAAGTCATGAATCGTTTTCTTTGTTCAATTCCACAGCCCGGGAAAAGGCTTCTGTTATTGACTGCCTGTTTGTCGTCACTGGGAGGTATGCCAGCTCTGGCACAGCAGGCCGGCACCGATAGCGCGCCAACATTTTCTCGCGATATTGCGCCGATTCTGCAGCGCGCCTGCCAGCAATGTCATAATCCTGATGGCATAGGCCCTATGCCATTGCTCACCTATGATCAGGTGCGCCCCTTCGCAGCTTTGATACAGGATCGTGTCAGCAAGCGCATGATGCCCCCCTGGCATGTGGATCCGGATGTTGGAATTCAAAGATTCAAGAATGACATGAGCCTCAGTCATGAAGAAATCGCCCTTATTTCACAATGGGTTGATGGTGGCGCACCCCAGGGTAACCCGGCTGATATGCCACCTGCTCTTGAACTTCCAAGTGGCGGCGCCTGGCGGTTAGAGAAGTCAATGGGTCCGCCGGATATGATCGTGAAATCGACGCCCTATGATGTGGTGGCTAATGGACAGGATCAGTGGTGGACGCCGCGAATAAAATTTGAAGGGCTTGATACGGAACGCTGGTTACGTGCCGCTGAGTTTAAGCCTTCTTTTCCCCTGGGTAAAAAAGTGGTGCACCATGGCCATGCCACATTGATACCGGAAGGGGAATCAAAGCGGTATGTATCCCTTGCCAGATACGGTGTTGGCAAGTCCTGGGAGATGTTTCCCGAGGGTACTGGACTGCGAGTTCCACCGAAGGGAGAGGTGCGCTGGAGTTTGCACTATTTTCCTGCTGGCACCGACGTGGCCGATAATGTCGTTGAAGTAGGTCTCTGGTTTTATCCTGAAGATACTATCCCTGAATTTGAATCCAAGGGTGAAGTCATGTTTCGAGTCGATGGCTTAAATGGCGGGACTCGCGCCCAGGACCTGGTAATTCCTCCTAACTCCTATAAGGCATTGCAGGGCTCACATGTACTTCAGAGCCCCGCCGTCATCCATAGCTATCGCCCCCACATGCACATGCGTGGCAAAGTCATGACCATGGAAGCGATCTACCCTGATGGTCATAAAAAAGTACTAAGTCAGGTGAATAACTACAATCATAACTGGCAACTCACTTATATTTTTGAAGACGATGCGCGGCCCCTGCTACCCAAGGGCACGGTTCTTCAATTTACCAGCTTTTATGATAATACGTCAGACAACCCCCTTAACCCGGATCCGAACCAGTGGGTGGTTTTTGGCCAGCGCGGCGTCGATGAGATGAGTCACGCCTGGCTCGGTATTACTTACCTGAATGAAGAGCAGTATGCGCAGGCAGTGAAGGAAAGGCGCGTCGCTGAGGAAGTCCTGGGTTCAGGGGGAACGCCCTGAATTGTAGGCTGTTGTGGGTTTCTGGGTTGGGGGGCTTTTTGGCGGGGAATAATTAGCCAGAAGCCCTTTAATGCGCTGCAGGCATACGCCAGCGTGCTACTCAGAAACGTCAATCACTGAACGGCGAATCAGTTCTCTGAATTTCGGTATATCTCTGACCAGCACGCTATTATCTTCGTCTTCATAAACAAGCTTGAAGACACCCCACTCCAGTAGTAACTGGCGAAATACAGCGTTATTTGAACAGATTACATAATCGATATTGTAGCTCTCAAACAGCTCTTTCCAGCCGGGTTGACCGAAATATATGCCTGCGTAATCAGCTATAAATTCATCCCCGTACATGTCTGCACGGCCGTCAATAAATACCTTTTCCTGCGGGTACAGACGATGGATAAGGTAGCCTCCGAACTTATAGGTGTTGAACATCCGGCCACTAATTCCTTCAGCCAGAATGAAGTCGGTGGCCTTGGCCGGTACTACTTCGTTCAGTTGCTCTATGTCCCTTTCCGAGCCCCCGGCTTTGAAAAGCACCAGTACGGCTACGATCACTGCAAGCACCACCCAATTCAGGATGTACTCGGTATCGCCCAGTTGCTTGCCTTTGTTGCTTCTTTGGCTATACCAGGCTATTAATTGCAGGTACCAGCGATTATCCGCTATGGCTCGAGCCATAAAAGGCAACCACGTCAACAGCGCCAGGGGTATATGGCGAAGGGCTACAAAGCCTGCGGCAAATATAAAGGAGGGAAGTAGAAACTCAGTTGCATCCGGGCGGGTCTGGCGAAAACACTGGGCCGCATAAAAGCTGATAATCGCGAGCAGATACCATTTAAAGGTTAGTAAGTGGAAGTTGGGACTCTGCCATTCAGTGATGAGGCTGTTAGCCAAATCCATCCCCATCACCTGAAAGGGGTAAAGCCAGTGATAAACAAAATCAGGATTGGCTGCCGAGGCAAGCAACGTTGCAATGGCAGTGAGTGTCAGCTTTCTGAAGTAGCTTCGGTTGGCCTGGGAACCTAAATTACGCCAATGGGACATAATTTCCGTGGTGAGAAATAACCATACCAATACTATGCCCAGGAGATAGCCTCCATGGAGGTTTACCCACAGTATCATGGTCAATGGCAACACCGGCAGCCAACGGGTACAACCGCTGTACTTGGCCCGCAGAAGTACCCACAAATACGTGGCAAACAGCAGGTAGGTAGCGAGTTGGGGGCGAGGTGATATGAAAGGCATAAACAGCAGCAGGGTTATCGACAATAAAACCAGACGCGGCCCGCGGGAGGTAAGCGAAGAGGCTGATGTGCTGAAGGCGACATTGAGTGCCAGAACTGTCATAACAGCTGTGAATAACTGCACCCCAATACGGCCTACGCTGTTGTGAAGCAGGTAAAGGATGCATTGAAATAGCCATTCGTGTGCAACCCAGGCCCGGCCTTCCATGGTGTAGGAAAACGGGTCGGTCTGGGGCAATGCACCATTGAACAGAGTGAATTCTCCGGTTTCCAGGTGCCAGAAATAGTCCGGATCGATCAGTGGCAGGGCGACCGCCGCTACGAATGCCATGGTAAACAACGCCACGCGTTCGATAGTCAGCGCTTTAAGAAATCGTAGTGCCATGCTCACCTGCTTGCTTATTGTCGGACTGTGCCGCTGGCAAGTAGCGCTGCACAAGATAAAGGGGGCGTTGTTTGCTCTCGTCAAACATTCGTCCGAGGTACTCTCCAATCACACCAATCGCCATTAATTGCGCGCCACCAAGAAACAGGATCACTACCATAAGTGAGGGATAGCCAGGTACTGCATCACCGTATACCAGGGTCTTGGTAACAATAATTAAGCCATAGAGGAATGCCAGAAATGCGGTCAAAAAGCCGGTGTAGGTGGCGACCCGTAATGGCATGGTAGTGAAAGAGGTGATTCCTTCGAGGGCAAAATTCCATAAACGCCAGTAGCTCCATTTGCTCTTACCATTTGCGCGTGGTTCGCGCTCAAAGGGAACGCTTACCTGGCGGTATCCGATCCAGGTGAACAATCCCTTCATGAAACGATGCTGCTCCCGTAATTGGCCCAGGGCATTAATCGCCCGCCGGCTCAGCAGACGGTAGTCTCCGGTATCGGGCGGAATCCGAACAGAGCCGGTATTTTGCATCAATCGATAAAACAGATGGGCAGTTACTCGCTTCAGGTAGGATTCACCATGGCGTGTAGTGCGCTCGGCATAGACCACATCAAAACCTTCCTGCCATTTGGCTACTAATTGGACAATTAATTCGGGTGGGTCCTGGAGATCGGCATCGATTACAACGGCAGCGTCTCCCTTGGCATGATCTAACCCGGCACTCAGGGCAATCTCCTTACCAAAGTTACGACTCAGATCAATTATACTGATACGTTGATCTGCTTTTTGCAGCTCAAGTAGCTGCGACATTGTGTCATCACTACTGCCGTCGTTGACAAAAACCAGTTCGCACATCACTGGCAATTTTTCCAGCACCGGAACAAGACGGCCAATGAAACTCGGCAATACTTCAGTCTCGTTGTAGAGCGGTATAACAATCGATAATAATTTTCCGTCCAGTGAATTAAGCTCCATTATTAAAGGCCCAATTTTTGTTCATGAGATAACTGAGCAGTGGCACTGTCAACACGACCACCGCCAAGGCAATTGGATAGGCATAATTTAAGAAATCCACCAGCAAGTACATAATCGCCATATTCAACACTAGTCCACAAATACCCACCACCGCAAATCGTGGCAAATGAAAATGGTGGCGCCCCTGCGCTTCGAAGGTCCAGCTGTGGTTCAGCAGGTAGGATAATATGAATGCTCCACTGAACGCCAAAAATGTCGCCACCACTGCACTTATAACAAACAGCTCCATCATCGCCACAAACAGCAAAATATGAGTTAGAGTCGCCAGCACACCAACGCCGAAAAAACGCACCATCTGCCGATGCTGTAATAATCGATTACGCAGTGACATCGAAGACATTAATTTCTCTGGGTAGTTAATCCGGGAGTGGGTCCGGGCACACGGGTACAGCTCTACCTAATACATCGCTTGATAGAGAGGAAACTCCATGTTTTTGTAATAAAAGATGCAGTGATTTTACGCTGAAATGGAGGGGCTTCTAATTTGTATTAGAAGCAGAATGCAGAGCCGAAACTCCCTAAAATGTTCCTCGAATTTTGAGACTGAAGCTTCTTCCGATGGTGCTGCAATTTTCTTCAAGTTCTTTTAATACGCCATCTCGCAAATAGCCATCATAGCGGTTACGTATATTGCAGCGCTCATGGTCGAGGGTATTGATTGCCTCAAATCGATAAGTCAGGCCTGCAAATCCCTGGGTTTCAACAAAAAAGGTCAAATCACTCTGTGAGGCAAGAAACAGCACCTTGTCTATATCATAGAAAGGGCGATTATTATTTATGCCATCCCCGTAGTTAAAGCCATAATTAAAACTACGCGAAGTCACATCATGTCGAAATCCTATCCGGTAGTTGCCTCGATCAAACGGTACTACCTTGCGCACTAAATCGATAAGCGGGTCCTTGATGCGCGAATCCTGCACCAGAACTCCCGCAGTTAACACAGCATCGGGAAAACCAATGAAACCAAAGCGAATGCTGGAGTCCAGATCCAGCCCCAGAACTCTGCCGTCACCTGCATTCCCGGCGATGGACTCCAGTCTATCCGGGGACAATGATGCATCCACACGGCCCGTTACATTTTCGAAATCATAATAAAACAATCGCGAATTCAATACGCCCCCATCGTTCGGTAGACGGTACTCAAGATTCAGGGTATAGCGCCAGGATTCTTCCTGAACCAGTTCGGGGTTGCCACGGAAAACGTCCTGATCATCGTCAAGAGTGTTGGATGTCGCCGTAAATTCGGTAAAGCTTAATTGCCTGATAAGCTTTTCCACCGTAGCCCTGAATTGAGCGGACGAATTAATATCGTAGCGAAAACTGAATTTTGGTTTTGGAAAAGTGAAATCCCGTTGGTTTCTGGCATCACCGGTTTGCGTAATTTCAGATGACTCGAACAAAAATGAACTCTCCAGAGAACTACGGGTATTGATTTGCCAGTTGTGAATTATAAACCCTTCGTAACGAATCTCTTCCACGCTTGAATCTGCAATGGGAAGCATCACCGGCACCAGCCCACCATGCTCACTGCTTGGAGTCCCGGGAATATTCAGGCCTTGCTTAAGGGAAGAGTCCAGAATGGTTTGCGCCCTTTCAATACCCAGTTCCAGAGTCTGAAATTCCGCCAAACCAAAGGTATATGATGTGCGAGCTATGCGCTCTCTTGTTCGGGTACGATTATCCAGAAACAGGGCTTTTTGCTCAGGCCCTCCCGGTGCGGAGGATACAAAACGTTCCCTGGTGGTGGCATTATTGACTTCGTTAATGATGGTGAGAAATTTGAAGCGAGCGCCGTTGCCAAACCGATGTTCGTAATCAAATCCGAGCTCCCAGTTGTCTTTGGTGGCGGGAATACGTTCTCTCTCAAACCGGTCAGTGGCGGGGTCGGTGTTGAAATCAAGTATCCGCCTCTCCAGTTTGGATGGGGGATCTGCTTCGCTGTAAAGCAAGTTGATGGCTAAACTGTCGGCATCGCTCAGGTCGAAATTAAAATTGCTGTTCAGTGTGAGCGTGCTCAGGTCTTTGACTCGGTCAATTACGATACGATCATTGGGAGAGATATCGCCATTGATACTGTGTTCAATGCTTTCGAATACTTCATAGCCTGGTTTCAATTCGGCGCTGAATAAATAGTTCAGACGGCCTCTTTGTCCGCTATAGGCCACAGATCCTCCGGGCTCCACAGTGCCATCGGAAAAACTGGTCATACTAAAATTGGTGGATAAACTGGCCCGCGAGCTTTGCTCAAGCAGGACGATGTTAATTAGTTGGCCGGTATTGCTGACATCAAGATTACCGGATGAACCACGAATAATTTCGATATAGTCCACTTGACTTGCGGCAATGCGATCCAACTGAGTAGATGCCTCATTTTCCTTACCGGCCATGCGCTTACCATTAATCAGTATCTGCGCAGCGCCGCCAAGTCCTCGATTGTTAGGAATATTATTATTGCCGCCGTTATTATTGCCGTCGGTAATGACATTTAAAGCAAGGGATATGCCGGGGATACGATTCAGCATGTCATTTGCAGTGACAACATCGTACTGGGCAAAGTAACTGGCGGGATAGGTAATTGTGGAATCGATTGCTTCCTGGGCGTACCCCGTTTGCAGGAGGGCTATAAGTGCGAATACAACCAGGGGGTTATATCCTGGCAAAGAACGTATTTTATGAGGAAACATTAATCATATTCCGGTAAAAGTGTGAGTATCGTATTTGAGCGATTACAGTTAGCCACTCCGCCGGAATGTGGTCATTAGTAAACACTGGGGTGAGACACTTCATTGTCGAGTTGGCTTTATCGGCTTGGCCTTACTTGGCCTCTTCCTGCATGGCATTGAATTCGACGCGTCTCCAACCAGCCAACACACCGGCCATACTGTAGTTGCCCTCATGACAGGCGTACTCATAAATGGGCAATTCAGCTCTTCGCATGGGAATTTTTGCAGTCCATGGCTGAGTCCAGGTGGTGGGATCCTCAATGGTAAACTCGTAAGAAAGGCTATCGGCGCTTTCCAGGGTGAAGCGTTCTGTCAGGTGCATGTTCTCGCTGGAGTTTCTGAAAGAGGTGGCTCGCGCAAAGAAGTCGGTTTCAACCACCAGGGTATCGCCCTCCCAATATCCAATTGAATCACCTTCCCATTTACGGGGAAATTCACGGTGGGTGGTATCATTCATCCTGACAATGCGAACGTTATGTACCATTTCATTATGTATCATTACATTATCACCGGTTTGAACAAGCTGCACATTATTGTTGTAGGCACTTGGTATCATCGGTGGACCGGAGTTGAACCCCATAATGCAGCGTTCAGATAGCGGTCGGGCTTCAACGCCATAGGCCAGATCACTGTCGATTTGAGTTTGCGCCCGCTTCGCCTGAGCGGCTTCGGTAAGCGGAGGAATTCTTCCATTAGGAGGATCTGTAATTAACGAAGTTCGCATGTCTCCCACCAGTTCGTTACCACGGTCATACCAGAACTCGTTGTAGTCACCGGTTGTTGTGGTATCCGTAAAGTTGTCACGGTCAATCCTGACATTTTCCTCGGCCTGGAATGCGGCTGCTTCTTCCTTGGTAAGAGTAGCCTTGTTACCCAATGCTACAGGCCGCTGCATGGGCGTAATTGTCCTGAAATCCCAGGTACCCTGTATATCTGGTTTGCCGTCAGGCAATCGGGGAATGATTGATCCAGCGCCTGAACCGGATTGTGCCGAGCTTACGTGGGGGATTAGTATCAAGGCTGATAGGATCGCCATGATTGCCATGTTTTTCTGACAATTTCGAATATTCACCCGAACCTCCAATAGTTATTATTAAGAGTTGCTTGTAGAACCGCTGATACCGATGCCAAGAAAGTACGCTTGTAATGGCCAATTATCAAGGGAATTTGGCTTTGAAGATTCCCCTGCGAGCCCGGTTAAACCTTGTGGTTCAATTGACCTGAGGAGCAATTGGCACGAGCAACTGAGACACTCGCAGATTTCCCTGGTCATTACAGAGGCAAAATTACTCGTTTGTACATAGGGGTGTTCCGGTTACTGCCGTTTATACACAAATTTCTGATATCCCTTATGTCGGCTTTATGGTTAACATTGTTTTAAGCAATTCAGGATAAAATAACAACATGGGTCAGTTCAATATCTATACATTGAATTGCTGGTTGATTGAGGCGATGGGAGTTGGACTATCTGGTTAACATGATAATTCCCAAAGCAATTAGACGAGGAGTCACGCATGGTCGATTTGAATACAACAGACAGATATAAAGCAGTCTCTATTGCCTTGCACTGGCTGGTACTTTTTCTGATGCTGGCCATTTATGCCAGTATAGAAATTCACGAAATGATTCCGCGCGGCAATCCAATGCGGGGGGCAATGGAGGACTGGCATATTTATCTCGGGTTTTTATTGCTGCCAATTGTTGTTTTCCGTCTGGTCAATACCTTGAGAACAACTATTCCACCCATAAGTCCCACGCCAGTGGGGTGGCAACCTATGGCAACAAAGCTGATGAAGGTATATCTCTACCTATTGATGTTGGGAATGCCGTTGCTGGGGTGGCTTTACTTAAGTGCAGACGGCGAAGCTATCAGTGTATGGGGGATTCCGTTGCCAGCTATAGCGCCACAATCAGAGGGTCTGGCAGAGTTCTTCGAAGAGGCACACGAGATACTGGGATTATCCGGCTACCTGTTTATTCCAGGGCATGCCCTGGCTGCTTTGTATCACCACTATTTTGTTAAAGACAATACGTTGCGCCGGATGTTACCGGGCTTCATGATTAAAAAGTCGTAGTTATATTCAGAGGTTCCCTGGCAAACGGTAGCGGGTATGTGGCATAGGTTTCTCCATGAACCTGGGTCTGACAAGAGTAGTTACAGATGACCAAGCAGGAGGCAAAATTACTGGCTGATTTTTGTGAGTGGGCTATTTGTTAATATTTTTTAGTTTACTATGCTACCCGCTCACCAACCTTGATTTGCAGAAATTTTACTTAGTAATTTTCTGCAAATAGTACTTGTCAAACCAGTAAGGTATTATTTTACTTTCAAAAGTATCCCATTGTTTCTTTTCTGCAATAACCTTAAAGTGTGCAAAAGGCTCAAAATGCCGCTTTGACTCCGAATTATCAAAAAAGTAGGTTTGATACGACAACTCTGCAGCCTCGTAGAGGAGATCGAGAGATCGATGATACCTCGATTTTATTTTCTCCTTGGGGACATCATGCCCGCCACTTATTGCTCGAATTTCTTGGATACGCGAAATATTGTTTTTTGGACTTTCAGTTGCAATAAAATAAAGATAAATTTTATAGCCTCGCCTTTTTGCGTCTTGCATAAAATTTAACTTGGATTTGTGCGAGAACACCGTTTCGAATGAGATTTTCTTCTCTTCATCTAACAACCGCTTTCTAATAAAATCTGCCAGGATTTGTGCGAGATTGTCCCGGTGCTGCTTGGCATTTGGACTAAATTGCCCATCTTTACCAATCGAGAAACTTCCACGAAACATTTTTTCGGGAAAGGTGGTATTTACCAGGCCGGAGTTTAAGACAACTGCTATAAACTCTTCACGCGTTACAAGGCCCAACTCATAATCAGTAAACGAAAAGTCATCGCGTGAGAGTGCATTGGCGATTTCGTCGGCATTGATGTAGATACCGAAATCGATCGTGCGCCCCCTCACTCTCAAGTCGCGAATTGAATTGATAATTGTACTTTTGCCAGAGCCATTTGGCCCTGCGAAGATACGAAGACGTTTAGTGATTTTATTTCGAGGCAAGTGCTTTGATTTTAGTTTTTCTTGCCGTGGGTAACTTCTCGATCTTGTCAACCGTGCCGTTTCTATGCTCTCTGACCAACCAACCATCCTTGATGGTTACTACAGAGCCAGCCACTTCCATAGCCTTTTCAGATGCTTCTCTAAAGCCCTTGGATGCAGCTCTTTTGAGCACACGCTTGCTAAGGTACTCTTCTTTCTTTTGCGCTTCAGACATGGCTCGAGTATAGCACAAAAAATCCAGTGAACCCCTCACGCCGATAGGTTAAGCCTTTGTTGCACACGATCCAGAATCCTTGTTTGTGCTGATCAAAGTTATTACTTCTGAACCTATCTAAGGTTGCCGGAACCGGCGAGGTGCAGAGGCAGTAAGGGGGTTGTTTGCGTTCAACCAAACTGAAGCGGGCTTGTGGCATAGGTTTCAGCATGAACCCTGGGGACGTTAAGGATATTTATAGATGATGATCAAGCGGAAGGCACAATTACTAATGATTGTTGTGGGTGTCCTATTCATGCCGCTAACCTGGATTTTTTCAAATGTGAGCCGTATCGTAGAAACTTCCTAATTCTATTGGGATACTAATATGTCAGATGGAAAAAGGTGTACTAATGCAGAAGTTATATTTGAATGTATTGATAATTGTTGCGGTCTTTTTCGGGTGGAATTACTTCGATTCTGGGCAGCAATATGATGATCCTTCAAATCCTGTTGTTACTGCTCTTTCCGATGCATTTCAAAACAGGCGGAGTAATTTCCAGATTGAGGGCGAAGGTGAGGTGCTCAGGGTCTTGTCAGACGATATCGATGGCAGTCGCCATCAGCGATTTATTTTGGAACTTGTTTCCGGTCAGACATTACTCGTTGCCCATAATATCGATCTTGCGCCCAGAATTTCAACGATCAAAGAAGGCGACCTGGTGTCATTCAATGGTGAATATGAATGGAACCCCCAGGGAGGCGTCATCCACTGGACTCATCATGATCCTCGGGGCATTCATGCTACGGGCTGGTTAAGGCACAAGGGTAGGATCTATCAGTAAGTTAGTGGTTCTGAATCAATAGTGGAAAAACCAAGTCAATCTCTCCTGAAGCTGTTTGGGCATAGGTCCCTCCATGTATCAGGGCGCGACAAGAGTAGTTAGATTATTGTGTTTGTTATTCACGCAGCAACCTTCGGTATATCTTCTACAACGGATTGAGAAATACGGACACTT
>JAESQX010000192.1 GCA_016764875.1 Gammaproteobacteria bacterium | reverse complement strand
CAGATCGGTGGTGTGGTGGATCTGGAAAATGAAACTATCGATGGTGAAATGTACCTGACTTTGCCCCTTGGCGATAACATACCCTGGATTGGATTGTTGACAGCTAATATACCGCTGGCCATTGGGGCCTATCTTTTTGACCGAATTTTTGGCGATCGGGTGGACAGCCTCACCAGTGCACAGTACACCCTGAAAGGGCCATGGGAAGGGCTTGAGCCAGAGTTTAAACAGGCCTTCGGAACGCCCCCTGAAAGCAATGGTTCCTCTGCTGTACCACCTCAGAATTAGTCATGGAGAGTGTCGGGGAATGAGGAACAGGATTGCGGCAGTACAGATGGTAAGTACCGCGGATGTGCAGGGCAATCTGCAAGCAGCCGCAAGATTGATAGCCAACGCGGCAGAGCAGGGTGCGGCGCTGGTGTTGTTACCTGAAAATTTCGCCGTGCTGGATGGCGGCCCGCTGCGACAGTTTGGTGAAATTCAGGGTGACAATGACGCACCACTTCAAAGATTCCTTGCGCAGCAATCCAGCCTCCATGGTATTACCCTGATTGGAGGTACCATCCCCTTAATTTCCCGGCCATCTGGCAATGGCGAAGATCAACAGAACCTGTTGCAGGGCCGCCGGGTGCGCCCTTCCTGTCTGGTTTACAGCGCTGAGGGTAATGTTGTTAGTCGTTATGACAAGATCCACTTGTTTGACGTAGTGGTTGATGACGGGCAGGCAGAGTATTTCGAATCAGGAAGTTTTGTAGCGGGAGATGAGGTTGTCACATTTGATTCTCCACTGGGGCGTCTCGGTTTAACAGTTTGCTACGATCTTCGTTTTCCCGAACTCTATCGCAAGCTGACGGAAGCGGGTGCTGAGATTCTTACTGTTCCGTCAGCATTTACCCGCACCACCGGGGCAGCACATTGGGAAACTTTGCTCAGAGCCAGGGCTATTGAAAACCAGTGCTACGTGCTTGCCGCTAATCAGGGGGGTGTTCACAACGAGAAACGGGAAACCTATGGGCATAGCATGATAATTGATCCCTGGGGAACAGTTCTGGATAGTGTGCCCGTGGGTGAAGGGGTGGCAGTTGCTGAAGTTGACCGTGATTTCCTGGCTCGCATAAGACGCAACATGCCCATAGACACCCATCGTCGTTTATAATATTTCAAAATCTCCTCAACCCCATTGAAGATATATGTACTGTGAAACTGGATAAAAGCCTGATTAGCAATTTGCTGGCGCTACTGGTGGTAGTTGTCGGCCTGTTCCTGAACGCCCCATACCGGGGGTATGTGCTCAATACCGGATTATTCGCGTTGTCTGGCGGTGTGACGAACTGGCTGGCGATCCATATGCTGTTCGAGAAGGTGCCCGGATTTTACGGTTCCGGTGTCATACCCCTGCGTTTTGAAGAGTTCAAGGTGGGAATTCGTAAGCTGATAATGGAGCAGTTTTTTAACAAGTCGAACATGGACAATTTTTTTCAGAGTGCTACTGAAATAACCGATCGACTGGAAGCGGAAATTGCCAGCAGTATCGATCGCCTGGACCTGGACAAAGTATTCGAATCCTTGCTAGACGCGGTTATGGATTCATCCCTGGGCAGTATGATGGGAATTGTGGGAGGCCGAAACGCGCTGAACGGCCTGCGGGACCCGTTCAAGGAGAAACTGAGTGATTATTTTCATGTGATGTTCGGCGAAGAGTCACTTCGCGGGCATTTACAGGATGCAGTTAAAAACTCAATGGAAAGTGACGCCGTGTTGGGCAAGCTGGAGGACATGATTGACAGCCGGCTTGATGAGATGACACCACAACTGGTTAAGGAAATAATACAGGCCATGATAAAGGAGCACCTGGGCTGGCTGGTTGTATGGGGCTGTGTTATCGGAGGTGCCGTGGGATTGACCGTAACGGTGCTGATGAGCCTGTAAGTATGGTCCGGGAGTAAAGGAAGAGCCCTGCACGTAACGTCAGTCGGATAAAATATCATTCGTTCTAATTAAAGCTGCCATTATTCTTCACACTGAATGGGTAAGGATAGACAGTGAATCGCGATTTTCCGGGTTGAGATTCTGACAAACTGCAGTGTGTAGCACTGTTTGTAGGTGTAGTCCTTGTGGTTGCAGCGCCAAAATTCGGTGTAATTATGGTGTGTGAACAATCAACCTGAGTGTGTCCTTGAGATCAAATGGTAAAAAATCGAGGAAAAAGCACAATTAATCCACTGTGATGGATGTAAATAGGAAATGGCTGTAATACAATAGCCGCCGTTCAAAAAGCGGTAAAACTATTCACTGTCACACAGCGAATAGTTTTGGTTGAAGTTTAATATTACAGGAATCATGCATTCCGTACGGGATTGATAATTGTTATGGCTAGACCGGTTGAATTCGAATATGACAAAGTTCTAAACAATGCTATGGAACAGTTCTGGAAGGAAGGGTACGAAGCCAGTTCTGTTCAGAAATTACTGGATTGCACAGGTATAAATCGAGGCACCTTGTACAATTCCTTTGGCGATAAGGAAACGTTTTTCAAGAGTTGTGTTGATCACTACAACAAAGGCATAGAAAAAAACATCGCTGAATCATTAAAAAATGAAGCGCTGGATCCATGGGATGCTATCAGCCGTTATTTTGAACTGGCAGTAACCGGCGCAACCAACAAGCATCGCACCATGGGATGCCTGCTGGTTAATTCCTTGTGTGAAAGTATCAACTATGACAGGGACAAGAAAAAACTGATTCGCAGCTCCCTGGCTACGATTCGAAAGGCACTGGTTACCCAGCTTAATCAGGCCAAGAAAAAGGGCAAGATCAAAAAAGGTATCACAGTGGATTTTGCGGCGGACGTATTGATAAATACTCTTCATGGTCTGCGGGTGAACTCGCGGGATGGCAAAAACGCCAAACAACTGGGTGACCTGATAGATTTCACTATCGATACACTCAGGAAAAAGTAAGAAGATACAGCAGGTTAGGGTGCTATCGTGGCATCCAGAAGTATAGAAAGGGCCCCGCGGGGCCCTTTCTAATATGGAATACCTGAGGATTCTCTAATTAATCGGGGGTTCCTTCAATCCTCTATTTGCATGAAGCTAAAAGCTGCTATACTCAATAACTCGATTGAAAATATGCCGTAGCAGGAATAAGAAGCAGGACATAATAATGAAGAAAATAGCCGGTAGGCGTAATGAAGACGAAACCTCTGTTGACCTTACTCCCATGTTGGACGTGGTTTTTATCCTTCTGATATTTTTCGTGGTAACTGCCACCTTCCTTTCGGAATCAGCCATAAGCGCTGCCAGTAGCGAAAGCAATGATGCGCCCCCACCGGAAAATTTCGATGAGGACAGTCAAAATATTCTTTTTGAAATTGGTCCCAATAACGAAATTATCCTCAATAAGCAGGCACGGCCAATTATTCGAACCCAGGTGCGCTCAAATATCGATCAGTTGAAAGCCGAAAATCCTTCAGCATCAGTTATTATTCAGCCTGACAATGCATCGAATGTAGCTACTCTGGTTATGATTATGGATGCAGCGAGACAGGCCGGCATGGCTAATATCTCCATTGTGGAGCCACCGCGCTAATATTCAGATTAGTTTGCCGGCAATACAAAAAACGCACCTTTGAGGTGCGTTTTGGTTTGTGGGGAAAAATTATTTACCGGGCTTGATGGCCACAGGCCGTTTCCCTTAACAACAATCCCATTCTCCAGGGTTATTAGTACTTATGCAGAACAGATGGGACCCGCAAAGCGCAGCTACTTTTTTGGCCGATGATACAGAATTAGGTCTGCGTGTTTATTCTTCACAGCTGCTGGGCCAGGATGAGGATCTGGTGCTTCATGGCGGGGGCAATACCTCGGTTAAAGGCATTAGGAATAATGTATTTGGTGACCAGCAGCGTATTTTAAACGTTAAAGGGTCTGGCTGGGATTTGCGCACAATTGAGGCTGCTGGATTTCCTGCGGTAGATCTGGATTATCTGCTCAGGCTGGGTGACCTGCCACAGCTGAGTGACACTGAAATGATGAAGCAGTTGCGCCTGGCATTGCTTGATCCCACCGCGCCGGCCCCTTCCGTCGAAGCTATTCTCCATGCCCTGATTCCATTCGCAGTGGTTGATCACAGCCATGCAGATGCGGTGGTAGCCATCAGCAATTCTCCCGATGGGGAACTGGCGCTAAGGGAGATTTATGGCAAGCGGGTGCTGATTCTGCCTTATATCATGCCGGGCTTTATTCTTGCTCGCCAGGTGGCCGAGGCTACCCGCGATATAGACTGGCAGACACTTGAGGGCATCATTCTTCTGCATCACGGCATATTTACCTTTTCTGATGAGGCCAGAGTCAGCTATGACAATATGATTTCCCTGGTATCCGAAGCCGAATCCTATCTGCAATCGGTTGGTGCAATTGACAATATAGCCCGCGGAACTTATCAACCTGATGCAGCAGATTGCCTGGGTCTGAGCAGGCTTCGCAAACAGGCATCGCAGTTGCTGGGTGCGCCGGCGTTGTTACGCTGGGATATTTCTCCTGAAGCCGTGGGTTTTGCCAGCCTCGACAATGTAGGAGATATAGCTACCCGCGGGCCTTTGACCCCGGACCACACAATTCATGCCAAAGCATTCGCAGCCGTATTTGACGATGAGCCCGAAGCCGGTCTTAAAGAATTTGTGCGGCGTTATCAGGATTATTTCCGGAAGCATGCCAGCTCTACTCACCAATGTCTCGATTCCATGCCCCGTTACGGGGTGTGGTTGAACCGGGGAGTATTATCTTTTGCACCCGGCCTTAAACGGCTTCAGGTGGTCAGCGATATAACCCGTCATACCATCAGAGCAATTCAGTGGGGTCAGGCCCTGGGGGGTTGGGAAGCCTTGCCACAGAAGGATTTATTTGACGTGGAGTACTGGGAGCTGGAACAGGCAAAGCTGAAATCAACTAAATCGGTGCCAGAGTTTGAAGGCAAGGTGGTATTGGTAACCGGTGCTGCCTCGGGTATTGGCAGGGCTTGTGTGAATGAATTTACTGCCCGTGGTGCAGCCGTTGTGGCTCTGGATATTGCCAAAGATTTTTCCACCGCCTTTGATGATCACTCAGGAGTATTGGCGTTACGGTGTGATGTGACTGACAGTGATGCGCTTGATTATGCGGTGCGCAGGGGAGTTCGCCATTTTGGTGGCATTGATGTGGTAGTCAGCAATGCCGGTAATTTTCCGGCAAGCTGTGAAATCAGCAACATGGATGACCAGTCCTGTGACAATTCGCTGAAGTTGAATCTCAGTTCTCATATGAAACTTCTGCGGGTTTGTACTCCTTACCTTGAACAGGGAATTGAGCCGGCGGTGGTCATTATGGGTTCCAAGAACGTGCCAGCACCGGGCCCCGGTGCAGCAGCCTATTCTGTTGCCAAGGCAGGACTCACCCAGATGGCAAGAGTGGCGGCACTGGAACTGGGTCAGGCCGGAATCAGGGTTAATGTGTTGCACCCCAATGGAGTGTTTGACACCGCTATCTGGACCGACGAAGTGCTGGCGCATCGTGCGCAGCGATACGGAATGTCGGTTGAAGATTACAAACGCAACAACGTACTGCAATGTGAAGTTACGTCAACCGATGTGGCATCGATGGTGGTCTTGTTTGCTGGATCAGGCACCGGTGTAACTACCGGGGCTCAGGTGCCGGTGGATGGCGGCAATGAAAGGGTTATTTAATGTGGGATGGCCGCTGTGAATGTTGACGGAACCCCTTATCGCAGTATCTGGTATGACATCGTAAGTGACTCGGTACAAATCATAGATCAGACCCTGCTTCCCCATCATTTCGAAATCAAATCCTTGCACAGCGTAGCCGATATGGTGGAAGCCATTACCACTATGCAGGTGCGAGGTGCACCTTTGATCGGCGTGGCGGCCGCGTTCGGGTTATACCTATCGCTAAGGGATGACCCACAGAGTAAGAACAAGGCTATGGACAGTTTGCGTGCAACCCGGCCGACGGCGGTTAATCTTTCCTGGGCCATGGCCGCCGCCGATAAGGTTCTTGCCCCATTGCGGCCTTCGGCGCAACCCGAAGCGGCACTACGATTCGCCATGCAGCTGGCGGATGAAGACGTAAAAACCTGTGAGGCTATTGGTGAACAAGGCTGCGAAGTGCTTGAAAAACTGTGGCATAGCAAAGCAGATCAAACCGCTCCTTTAAACGTTTTAACGCATTGTAATGCCGGCTGGCTGGCAACTGTCGATTGGGGCACGGCGTTGTCGGTGTTATACAAGGCCCAGCTCAAGGGAATTCCCCTTCATGTCTGGGTGGACGAAACCAGGCCACGCAATCAGGGAGCATTTCTTACCACCTGGGAATTGCAGAAACAGGGAATTCCCAACACTTTGATTGCGGATAATACCGGTGGTCATCTTATGCAGCAGGGACTGGTGGATGTCTGCTTGGTAGGTAGTGATCGCACCACCGCCTCTGGTGACGTCTGTAACAAGATCGGTACCTATCTGAAAGCACTGGCAGCGGCGGATAACAAGGTGCCTTTTTATGTCGCGCTGCCGATTTCCACTATCGACTTTGAAATTCACGATGGTGTAAAGGAAATTCCTATCGAGCAGAGGGATGGATCTGAAGTGTTGAGTATCTCCGGGCTGGACGAGTCCGGTACCCGACGTACGGTTTCTCTGGCACACCCGGAAGTATCGGCCGGCAACTATGGGTTTGATGTGACACCAGCGCGGCTGGTGACTGCGCTGATTACGGAAAAAGGTGTTTTTACGGCTGACCGGGAAAGTATTGCCTGTTTAAAAGAACGTTAGAGAGCCTTTCATGGTATTGATAGCAGACGCTCAACCGGGAGGCCAGGTCATTTGCCTGCCGCCCAGGATATGCAGATGCAGATGGGATACAGTCTGACCACCATAGTTGCCAGAATTGATTACATAGCGAAATCCATCGTCAGCCAGGCCCTGTTGTTTCGCAATTTCATTGGCACGCAGTATCAATCGACCGAGAAGACCCTCATCTTGTGAACCTGCCTCGATTACGGCAGGTATATGGTTTTTAGGGATCACCAGTATGTGAACGGGTGCCGCGGGGCTGATATCATGGAAGGCGTAAACCTCATCGTCGGAATAAACCTTGTTAGAAGGTATGTCCCCTGCGATAATTTTGCAGAATAAACAATCATCTGACATGCTGGATCTCTCCTGTTGAGTGGCAGATTTCAGTATGGAATCCGGTCATTGTAGTAAGGAACTGCAAGGTAATTCAATCGAACCATTATGAAGATCGCCAGCTCTTTATTAATTACACTTTTATTTTTGCTGTCGCCGACCGCATGGGCCCAGTTACCCACGTACGGTTACGAGGTGGTTAACAGGTATCCCCATGACCCTCTGTCATTTACCCAGGGCCTACTTTATCACCAGGGTTTTCTCTATGAAGGAACTGGCAGAAATGGTCAATCTCTGGTCAAAAAATCTACTCTTGAAGATGGCGATACGATAATAAGCAAACATCTCTCCAATCGCTATTTTGGGGAAGGTATTCAAATCGTCGGAGACAAAATATATCAGCTTACCTGGCAATCTCACATGGTGTTCGTGTATGACAAGGAAACGTTTGAGCAGGTGGGAAATTTCTACAATCCAACCGAGGGCTGGGGCCTTGCATATGACGGTAGCGAACTTATTTTAAGCGATGGTTCTGATAAATTATATTTTTTAGATCCCGAGACCTTTGTTTCATCACGAAAAATCGATGTGACGATTGACGGTAAAGCGGTATCTCAGCTAAACGAGCTGGAATTCATTAATGGTGAAATATGGGCTAATATCTGGCACACAGATTATATAGTTAGAATTGACCCCTCTAATGGAGAGGTAAACTCTCTTGTCGATCTGACAGGATTGTCGGAACAGACCGCCAGGTCAGAT
The DNA here is from genome assembly GCA_016764875.1 of Gammaproteobacteria bacterium. Lineage (GTDB taxonomy): Bacteria > Pseudomonadota > Gammaproteobacteria > Pseudomonadales > Pseudohongiellaceae > NORP240. Next base: position 11,078 of record JAESQX010000192.1, on the reverse strand, counting down.
TCGGAAGCTGTGTTAAATGGTATTGCCTACGACGAAGTGGGAGGCAGACTGTTTGTAACGGGCAAGCTCTGGTCCGACATCTTTGAAATAGAATTGATTGATCCACCCTAGAATTGTCTTGAATGAGGATGCAAAAACTCTTTCCGAGAGATTGTGAATTCCGAAGGCCTGATCTTGTGGCTCCCAAAATGCTGAAACAATATTATCACTTCCCTGGTTGACTGATTATGTCGCACTTGTCCTCGTCACAAACCCTGGCAAAGTTGTCGCTGGTAATACTTGTGCTATTAGGCCTGGGTGCCTGTGAACCACTCTCGTATTATCAGCAGGCCGTTCGGGGGCAGATGTCTATTCTCTGGAACCGGCAACAGATAGAGGACCTGCTGCAACGGGATGATATTCCTGAACTTCTGAAAGAAAAACTAAACACCGTCGTCACTATCAGGGAGTTTGCCGAGGAACAATTGCTGTTACCTTCAGGTGGCAGCTACCATAGTTATGTAGATCTCGGGCGTGAACATGTAGTGTGGAATGTGTTTGCGGCGCCCGAATTTTCCGTCGAACCAGTTGCCTGGTGTTATCCAGTTGCCGGTTGCGTCAGCTACCGGGGATACTTTGCACAGGACAAGGCCGTTAATTTTGCTCACGCGCTGGAACAGGATGGTTATGATGTGTATACCGGCGGTGTCGATGCCTACTCGACCCTGGGCTGGTTTAACGACCCGCTGCTAAGTAGCGTCATTAACCGGGCTGATTACCAGCTGGCTGCGCTGGTATTCCATGAACTGGCCCATCGGCGAGTCTACTTACCGGGTGACACTACCTTTAACGAAAGTTTCGCCACTATGGTTGAAAGGGAAGGGTTGCGGCGCTGGTTGAATACTCGTGGCGACAGTCAGAGCATCGCTCTGGCGGGTCAGCAAGCTGGACGACAGCAGCAGTTTATTGATCTGGTTATCTCTTTTCGGGATCAATTTGAACAACTGTATGAATCTGAACTCAGTGAGCAAAACAAGAGAAGCCGTAAAAGCGCCTTGCAGCAGGAGATGAGGCTGGCTTACGAAGAGATGAAAAAGGATTGGGGAGGCGTAAGCAGCTACGACCGATGGTTTTCAGCTTCTCTGAACAATGCACAGTTATCGACTGTGTCGTCTTATAACGAGAGGGTTCCGGAGTTTGAGAAAATGCTCGTTCGTCTCGGTGGTGACCTTGGCGCTTTCTACCAGGAGGTGGCGGCTCTTGCCGAGAAGAGTGAGACCCATTGATTCGTTAACAGGGCAATAGCACAACTATGCCATCTGGTATTGTTCAGGGAAGAATATCGAGGGCATTCAAACGCGATATTAAGGAACTCCACTGCTGAGAAATCCACGAAGCTGTCTCATTACCACCATAATAAATGGCCAGTATCACAATGGCAAAAATAGCCAGAACCAGCAGGATGAAAAACAGAAACTGCGCGGCTTCCTGTCCCCACAGTTGAGCCACGGTTATCAATACAAGGCAAATGGCAATTACATAGATCAACAGCAAACCCTCTTTCATAAAAAAGCACAATCACTGAGATACCCGCTATTCTAAGGAGTCAGTTGTACTTGTCCACCTATTAGTGGTTTTTTTGTAACTGGATCAACGGGCTTTGGCCATAGCCTCAGTTACAGTATGGTCAAGGTTGCGCAGGGTAGAGCTGAGCAGATAAAAACCAGCAACACCCACAACCAGTACCATACAGGCACCTGTTATGGCATTGGAAGCGCCAAACTGATCTGCGGCAATGGCCATGGGATATACACCGATTGGTGTCAAACCAAAGGACATCATCATGAAACTGCTCATGCGCCCTCTGACATTATCATGCACCAGTAATTGGATGGCGGCGTTGTTTACTGTTTGTGCTGCACTGGCACAAATGTTGGCGACCAGTAGAGGCAACATGGCAAGGTAGAAATTGCTGGTCTGGGTAAAGATGGCAAGGAAAATGCCAAACGACATGGTGGTATACAGCATCAGATGAAGCCGATGTGCGGCATCACCCCTGTGTACTATCCAGAGTGAGCCAAGCACACCACCTACCCCGCCGATGGCCATCAGTGTGCCGACATCACGTTCGTCTACCTGCCAGGCCTGCTCAGCCAGCATAACCATTATGCTTTGGAAGGGCATGGCAACGAACATGGGCAGTAAACCGAAAAGCAGACACATAAGTAGCGTGCGGTTGCTTCCCATGTACTTGAAACCATAAATAATATCTGCCAGCAGTGGTATTTTTGGCCCATCAACTGCTGCAGATCTGCTGCGATTTACGCCTAACATACAAAGAGTAGCGCCGCTGTATAAAGTCACTGAAATGAAATAAGCACCCGTGACGGTAAACTGTGCAATTACCAGCCCCATCATTGCGGGTCCCGCAACGCGACTCAGGTTCATCACGCTACTGGAAAAAGCCAGGGCGCTCTGCATTCTTTTGGGGCCCACAACCGATGCCGTAACAGCCATGCGGGCAGGCATAATAAAGGGAAAGGCGCAACCGGCCACAAAGGCCGTGCACAGCATGTGCCAGAATTGAAGCTGGCCAAGTAACAACAGGGTCAGAATAAAAACTTCATTGGCGATAATAAGGCACTGGCCGGTGATAATCAGTTGCCTTCGTTCTACGCGGTCGGTAATGGCACCACCGAGCATTGAAGCAAACAGCATGGGTACGGCGAAGGCAATATTGATGTAGGCCAGGGCGGTAGCTTCTCCGGAGAGATTCCAGGCGAGAATGGTGCGAGTGAGCATTTGTCCCTGCATGGCGAAGGTAAACGCGGCGTTACCAAAAAAAAGCCATCGAAACTGAGGTTCTTCAAATACAGAAAAGGCACCGGAGGGGGTGGATGCCGTTTTGGTATCAGAGGTGGGAATGGGAGTGCTCCTGAAATTGTGGCCGAAGTATAGCCGATGCCGGATTCAAAAATAAGGACAGAACAGGCTTATTTTTAAATAGGAAGAATAATTTCCAGCCGGTAAAACATATGTGATACTTGCAGGGCAGGAATGATATTCCGACTATAAAGACACTTAAATCAGTCAATGCCATACAAGGGCAACACAATGAATAAGCTGACATTCTCACGGGTAATTTATTTTCTACTGGCAAGCCTGTTAATTTCGAGTACTGCTTACAGCGATGACTTTGATCGAGCACGTCCGGAAAGATTGGGCTTTTCTTCGCAGCGACTGGAACGTCTTGATGCGGTGCTGAACTCCTACATCGAGCAGGACAAACTGGCGGGCCAGGTTGTGCTGGTGCTGCGCAATGGGCGCATAGCCTATTTTGCCGCCAACGGCATGCGTAATAAGGAAGCTGGTCTACCGATGGAAGAAGATACCATCTTTCGAATCGCCTCCCAGACCAAGGCCATTGTCAGCACCGGTATCATGATTCTTCAAGAGCGTGGGGCGTTGGATATCGCCGACCCGTTAAGTCGCTTCTTCCCGGCCTGGGCCAATGCGCAGGTGGCTGTTGCCAATGATAGCGGTGGCTATGAACTGGAGCCGGTAAGCAGGCCGATATCGGTCAGAGATCTTTTAACCCATACCTCTGGTCTTGATTATGGAACCGGTGGGGTGGCTGAAGATGAGTGGCAGAAGGCTGATCAGCAGGGTTGGTATTTTGCCAATAAAAACGAGCCAATCGGGGAAACCATAAGCCGTATGGCTTCATTACCCTTGCGGGCACACCCGGGTGAACAATGGATCTATGGATACAGTATCGATGTGCTGGGGGCAATTATTGAAAAGGCCAGCGGTATGTCACTGGCTGAGTTTTTAAAGCAGGAGATTTTCGATCCACTGGGTATGATAGACACGCACTTTTACTTGCCTGAATCCAAGGCCCATCGACTTGCAGCCGTGTATCGGCCCAAAGACGGAGGCGGTATAGAAGTGAGGCCTGAGACTGACGGTATGCGAAGTCAGGGGATGTATGTCAAGGGTCCCCGAACAAGCTATTCTGGCGGAGCCGGGCTGCTTTCCACCGCCAGCGACTATGGCAAATTTTTACAGATGACACTGAACGGCGGCGAATTTAACGGGAATCGTATATTGTCACCCAAGACCATTGAGCTGATGACTACCAATCACATTGGTAATATGCCGTTTAGAGATGGGCAGGGTTTTGGGCTCGGGTTTTCCGTTGTTAACGACCTGGGCGCACGGGGTACATTAGGTTCCGAAGGAGAATATGGCTGGGGCGGTGCGTATCATTCTACCTACTGGGTCGATCCGCAGGAGAATCTAATTGTGATTTACCTGACACAAATTATCCCCTCTACAGGGCTTGATGATTACGGGCGGCTACGTAACGGTATATATCAGGCAATAATAGAATAAATAGTCCGTAATAACATCGGCAGGGTCAAACATGCCTGCTCAAGCTATTTTAACCTTGTTTTTTAATTGACCAAAGCACAGGAATTAAAATGAAAATCCTTAGCGTTTCACCAGCTAAAATACTCTTTGTTTCTCTACTGTTTGGTTCGGGCAGTTCAGTATCGATATTCGCCGCTGAAGCGCCGGCCTCAAGTACATTTACCGAAGCGCAATATGAACGGGGAGAGTTGTTGTATCAGCAGCAATGTGCACTCTGCCACGGTGTTGAATTATCAGAAGGTGCGGCACCTGCACTGATAGGCACAACATTCAGGAAGACCTGGTCTCGCATGGGGGCCAATGTTGCTGAATTGTTTAATCGAATTGCAACCACTATGCCGCCAAGACAGGAAGGGTCTTTGAATGAAACACAAAACCTGGAAATTCTAGCTTATGTGCTGGGCCGTAATAATGTGTTGCGGGGCACCGAAGAACTGAAGAATGATTATGCTTATTTTAATGCCATTCCGATTGCTCGCGGGGATGAAGCCCTCGACCCCGCCGCTAACTTTATCGTGGGCGATTATGGTTTGGTGCCTACCGGAACCGGACCAAGTTTTAACCAGCTGAGGGCCGCGGCAGACAATGCTGACGACTGGCTCTATCATAATCAAAATTATAAGGGTACCCGTTACTCAGCCCTCGATCAGATAAACACTACCAATGTTGGTGAGTTACAGCAGGTCTGTGCTTATCAAATGACCAATAATTCCAGAATGCAGACTGGTCCGATTGTTTATCAGGGTGTAATGTATGTCACTAACGCCACTCACACCGCGGCGATCAATGCAGCAACCTGTGAACGAATCTGGAGCCACGATTGGGAGCCGAAGGATCGTATGGTGTGGGGTAATAACAGGGGCGTAGCGATAAAAGACGGTTATGTCGTACGCGGTACAGCAGATGGCTATCTGTTCGCCCTGGATTCTGCTAATGGTCATTTGCTTTGGGCTCGCCAGGCGGCAGATCCCTGGTTGGGCGAGACCTTCACCATGCCACCAATGATATTCGAAGACATGGTGCTAATCGGGCCTGCGGGCAGTGAGCACGCGATATCCGGATGGATTGCTGCTTTTTCCCTGGCCGATGGCGAGCTGATCTGGAAATTTCAAACGGTTCCTGAAGCCGCTGCCGGCGGTGGTCCAAGTTGGGGAAATCCCAATAATATTGTGTTGGGTGGAGGTGCAGTGTGGACACCGCTTAGCATGGATCTGGATTTGGATGAACTCTATGTTGCTGTCACCAATCCAGCACCTGATTTTCCCGCGTACCTGCGGCCAGGAGAAAATTTATATACCAATAGTATAGTCGCGCTTGATGTTCGCACGGGTGAATTAAAGTGGTACAAATCGGTGGTACCTAACGATGATCACGATTGGGATCTGACCCAGGTCAGCCCGGTTTTGAAAGCGGGAGTCGATAATGTTTCTCGGGATCTGGTGGCAACTGTGGGCAAGGACGGGATACTGCGGACTCTGGATAAAAACACCCATCAGCCTCTGTATGAAACACCAATTACCACGATTAAAAATCAAGATGTTCCGGTAACCCCAGAGGGTGTCCACGCCTGCCCTGGTGTCACCGGTGGTGTGTTGTGGAGTGGGCCGGCTTATCACCCCGAGCAGAAGCTTCTGATAACACCAGCTATCGACTACTGCGCCCGATTTTCCGCCGCTGAAGAGGTTGAGCTGATTCCGGGCCAACTTTATATGGGTGGTGGAATGCGCCCTGACAGTGAGATGTCTGGCTGGTTAACGGCGGTCGATGTGGAAAGTGGAAAAGTGCGCTGGAAATACCATGCGACACTGCCTATGGTAGCCGGGGTGACCACAACGGCAGGTGGCCTGGTGATAAGCGGGACCCTCGACGGAAAGCTGTTGCTGCTTGATGTCAGCTCCGGAGAGGTAATCAGAAGTATCAATGTAGGAGCACCAATCGGTGGTGGCATTGTCTCCTACGCTGTTGCGGGCAAGCAATATATCGCTACCAATTCCGGCAACGGGACTATGGCCATTCGAACCGGTTCAGAAACGGCGCGAGAAGGCAGTATTATCATCTACTCCCTGCCGACAAATTAGTTCATAGGATTAGAGGGGCAGGGTGAATAGATAGTGCTGCTGATACCTGCACTGGCCTGAATTAACAAAAGCCCTCAGTTGAGAACTTTCTGTTTTTTTGGCTATTTCTTGATCATTATCAAGCATGATCTTAACTTATATTGACGACCTTATTTTGATGGAATTATCATAGACTCAGGGGAACGTTTTGAAAGTGGAAGGAAAATTTTAAATTAAATGGGAGGTTCGAAATGAGCAACAGAAAAGAGTACGAGAAAAAGGTAAAGGAAAAGTTGGAAGAGCTGGAGAAGGAGGTTGACGCACTGCGGGAAAAGATCAGCAGTGCCGGAGCCGAATTGGCTCCAGAGCAACACCCTAAAGTAGAGACGCTGCATAAATTAAAGGAAGAAGCTAAAGAAAAATTCAATGAATTGCTTGAGGCAGGCGATGATGCCTGGGAGGATCTGCAGGAGGGGGTAGAACATTACTGGACTGCGCTGGGAAATGAGTTAAAGGCGTTCGATAAAATGGATTAACCGGGCGATCCTGAAGAAGTGTTAGTTTAATCATGAGGGGTGATAGCCTGACACAAAACATCTTTCGGACAATTACCTGGTAACAGAAAAGGAGGTTGAAATGGGCATAATGCGCTATCTGTTTATCCTGTTGGTTACGGTTACGCTTATCACCTGTACCAGCACCGGCGTTAGAAAATCCGTTGCAGAGAGGTTGCTTGAAAAGGGCCTCGAGTTGGGTGAATCCAACTCGCGTATCCCTCGGTACCGCGTTAACGGATGGAGTTCCCTTGACGACCGTAACCTGATTATAACTGCCGGCGTGAATGACAAATATCTGGTGCGGTTTCATACAGATTGTTTTGGTCTGACAAGTGCTTTTTATATTGGCTTTACTACACCCACGACAGGCCTTGACCGTTTTAGCCGCATAATAGTTCGCGGCCCGGGCAGGCGCAAAGAGCTTTGCAATATCGAAGATATAGTGCGTTTGCACCCGATAGAAGAGTAGCTCTGGTAACCCATAAAACGGCATGGATTCAGATTAATGGCAATGAGTTCGAACCGGCAAGAGAAACAGATGTTCCCTTGTGTAGATATAGACAGGCAGGGTTAATTCAACGTAAAAAAAACGTATTGTGCGGAGCGCAACCGCGCAATACGTTTTTCCATAACAACACCAACGTGTGTGTAACGGTTGCCTGATTGGAGTTGTTAGGAACCTGTAGCCACCGACAATTATTATTGGACTTGTGTAACTGATTCGGTTGGTTCCTGTGCATTGGCGGAATTCACCACCACGCTCAGGATGCCAACCAGTACCACTATGGCTAATACGTTCATGACTAAAATGCCCAGGTCTATACTTCTTTCTCTGCTCATAACTTTTACCTTTTGTGTTTTGCGGCCGCACCAGATACCGATTTGGTACGGCGGGGAACAGGATGTGAGTTGTTTCACATAGTGTTTTCCCTGACTTATACGAATATGCTGCAAGAAGTATTCCATAAAATAAAAACCATAAAAAACAACAAGATACAAAAACAACAGAGCCCTGACTGTTAAAAATGCTGACAGTTTCAGGGTTGAGAGCAGTAAACCAGTAAGATTTGCTGACGCCGATAAATCTGCTTGTAATTAGAGATTGTTGCTTGTTAAAAATAGCACTATTATTTACTCACTATGAGCAAACCTATTATCTTCAAACAGCTTTTTGATCAGACATCAGGAACATTTTCCTATCTCATAGCGAACGCGGAAACCGCTGACGCTTTGTTCATTGACACAGTATACGAACAACATGAGAGAGACCTTTCTCTGGTTCGGGAATTGGGTCTCAACCTTCTGGCGTGTCTGGAAACCCATTGCCATGCCGACCATGTAACAGGTGCATGGCTTTTGAAGCACGCTACTGGTTGCAAAATCATGGCATCGATTCATTCGGGAATTGAGTCTCTTGACCGAGCTCTGACACAGGATGACCGGATCGAATTCGGGGCTCATTCAGTTTCGGTGATAGAGACTCCCGGTCATACCGATGGTTGTATCAGTTTTCTACTGGATGATGAGTCCATGGTATTTAGCGGCGACAGCCTGCTGATTCGAGGCTGTGGTCGAACTGATTTTCAACAGGGATCGGCACAGAAACTGTTTCACTCAATCAAGGATAAACTGTTCGCCCTGCCTGATGAGTGTATTGTATACCCGGCGCATGACTATTCCGGGCGTAATGCAAGCAGCATTGGTGAAGAAAAAAAGCTGAATCCACGCATAGGTGGACAGGCTAATGAGAACGACTTCCTTGGCTACATGGAAAATTTGCGACTACCACACCCCAAGAAACTGGACATTGCGGTACCTGCCAATATTAAGGCAGGGCGTCCGCAGGATGACGAGATGCCCCGGCAGCCTGATTGGGCGCCCGTAGTGTCAACGTACAGTGGTGTACTTGAAATCTCACCGCAGTGGGTGGCGCACCATATGGGGAATATCCACATTCTTGATGTGCGCACGGCGGTTGAAACGGAAGAGGAGAGCACGCGTATAGAAGGTGCGCAGATGATTCCTATCAACGAGTTACGGGATCGCCTTGCTGAGGTTCTCCGGGATAAGCCTGTGATGACTATATGTCGCTCCGGCAAAAGATCAGTTCTGGCATTTAATATTTTACGGGATGCCGGCTTGTTAAAAGTTGCGAATATCAGCGGCGGACTGCTGCGTTGGCAGGATGAAGGGTTGCCGGTTCGCCAGGGTTCGCACGCCGTAGAATAGCTATAGCACTTGTAAATGCCTCATTAAAAACAGGCCAAAATTGTGTATTAACACTGTGTGACTTATGCTTCTTCGCCTGTTTTCCCTTCAACTATGTTGCTCTCATTACGTATTTCAACCGCTTGCAAGGAATCATTCTCTGCAACAATATACCTGGTACGAAACTTCAGGAAAGGCATCTCAATAAACCTGTAACTGAGATACCCAATTGGCACCATGCACAAAAAACCTAGTATTGAAAAAAGCAGAACCAGGTAAATATTGGTTAATTCGATTATATGATTGTTAATTACATTTGCGAGTTGAAATACAATAAAAAAATGTAACAGGTATATCGAGTATGAGTAGGTACCAATAAGCGCAAAAAACCGCGAAACTTTCCCTGTGGAATGTTTGAATGAATTGTCGTACCAGGCAATCATCAAGGCATAAAAAAGGCCTTCAATGGTGGGCATTACAATCCAGACGGGGCTGGGAGATGGATAGGATTGATTCCGGTAGAACCCTCCCAGATAGTCAAAATACCAGAAATAGGCGACAAACATTAACCCTGAGAAAAAAACCAATAAATGTTTCCCGGTAAAATATTCGCGAAACTGATAGGCAAGAATACCCAATACAAACTGATCAACACGACCGATGATGGTCAAATATGACAGGATTTGTACTTGACCGAGTTTTTGATGAAGGATAGTTCGTGTAATGATGGCGGCCATGAGAACGAGAAATAAAGAATATTTCCACTTACTCGTCAGGAATAACAAAACGGGAAGCATAAGGTAAAAATGAAATTCCGCCGTGATCGACCATCCTCCATTGGGGAGTGAAGGTTTGATAACTCCGGCCATAATAGATTTCGTATAATCAAAAATATCACCACCGGCGACAACCCTTTGCACGCCAACGATGCATATTACAAGCAGCAATAAAGGTGCGAGGCGTAGAAAACGATTCCAGATGAATGAGGTGTATACGATATTTTTTCCATCCAGTAACTTGGCAAATAAATATCCACTTAATGCCATAAAAAGGGCAACGCCTGTGTGCCCTTCGGTTAACACAGACAAAAAATAGTTGGAAGGTGCGGCCAGATGGCCATCGTTTACAACATTAAAATGCCAGGTGAACACAATGAATGCCGCAACGGCTCTCACATGGTCCAATCCAATAAAATACTTGCCCGACGAAGATTTCAACTTGCGTTCCCAGTGGCTCCTTTTTAATCAGTAGAAGCCCAATAATTTCAAACCGGAATATACCATTCCCATAGTTCCCGGAACAGTATGCCTGATGGGCAAAGTGGGGCCGTTATTTTTTTCGGGGCTGTTACAGCGCCCGGCTGATTTGTAGCGGATAGACCTCAAATTCCAGGATTGCTGAATGAGCAATTTTCCCTACAACGGTCCGCTTCGTTTCCTAATGCAGACCAGAAACGTACCGATAACCACAATAATACCAATAAGTTGAGAACTGCTTCCCAGAATATGCTTTGGGATATTCACGTAACCATCAAATATCTCTAACTTTTCGATATACTTGGTTTTTGGATAGTGAGTGATTCAAGGGTGTTTTTTTCTTGCCCCAAACAGGTCAAAAGCACCTTCTTCGCGCGCTTGGTAAATTCGTCAGACTTTATAGCAATATATAAGCAAAAGGCTGACATGCAGGACGATACCTGCACATTTTAATGAGAACAATTGAAGGCCAGAGACATTATGATAGATCTAAAATTACTTTTGCCACCTTGCACCGGTAAACGACTCCTGATGACGGTTACGTTGCTGGTTAGTTTTTCAGGATCATCTCTTTACGCTCAGGTTAT
>JAESQX010000191.1 GCA_016764875.1 Gammaproteobacteria bacterium | reverse complement strand
ATTGCCGCCATTACCATTATCAGCCGCTTGCTGAGCTTCCTGCGATTTACGTTGCGCATAAAGGGCATCAAAGTTGACCGGTGCCAGCATTAGCGGAGGAAAACTGCCCTTCACTACCATGGCATCAATAGCTTCCCGGGCATAGGGAAAGATGATATTCGGGCAGACTGTGGCCAGCACCTGTTCCAGCTGTTGATCCTCTATCCCACGACAGGTAAAAACAGCACCCTGCTGCACTTCTACCAGAAAGCTCACAGTTTCATCCTGCTTGGCTTCCACCGTCAGCACCAATACTACTTCGTAGACATCGTCCTGAATCTTGGAACTGCGACTTTTAATATCAAAAGTTATTTTGGGCGTCCATTGCCCCTGGAATGTACCCGGGCTACCCGGTGATTCGAAGGACGCATCCTTCAGATAAATCCTTTGCACCGCAAAGTTAGGACCTTCCTGTTCGCCTGTTTTCTGCGCTGCCGCGTCCTGCTCGGTAGTTTGTTCGTTCTCATTTTCTGCCATGATAAATCCTGTTCCTGCTTGTCAGGTTAAAGTCTCTTTTAGAATTCAGAGGTTCCCTGATTACTTTTGAACCAATGGAAGTGATTGAGCCTTCCATTCCGTTAATCCACCCCCGAGTTTTACCACCTGGGAATGGCCAGCACCTTCCAGCTTTTTGCAAGCTTCAGATGAATGCTGCCCCATCTTGCATACAACTACGATGGGCTTATCCTTGTGTTTATCCAGTTCCGCAATACGCTGATCCAGCTTGGATAGTGGAATATTCAGAGCATCCACTATGTGGCCGCTGTCGAACTCTTTCTTGTCCCGAATATCCACCACTTTTGCATCAGAGCGATTAATCAACATGACCGCCTGCTGCGGCCCCACTGATTTGCTGGCACCAGATTTTTGTTTGAAAAGCACCGCCAATATCGCCACCAGCCACAAGGCGGATAGAATCAGGTGATTGCCAATAAATTCTATAAATTGTTCCATATATCGAAGTATCCAGACCGGTTCCAGTCACCTGTTAAATACGGCTTTTCGCTCAATTGGGGTATGGCCTGTAAAAAGGGGAGCAGTATACACGCCTCAAAGGCTGTAAAGAAGTTTTGAAGTGGACTTATTCCGTGCTTCCCGAGGATAATGGTTTTGAATTATTCACTTATTTCCCAGGACTAACGCCAGATGAGCCAAGCAGACAAGCACACAGCCCTTTTACTTATTCTTGACGGCTGGGGCTATGGTAAAGAAACCGATCACAATGCCATTTATATGGCAGACACACCGAACTGGGATGCACTGTGGTCCAGTAACGCACATACACTGATCCATACATCGGGCCTTGCGGTGGGCTTGCCGGACGGGCAGATGGGTAATTCCGAGGTGGGGCACATGAACCTGGGGGCCGGCCGGGTTGTCTACCAGAGCCTCACCCGCATCGACAAGGCCATTGCGGATGGAGATTTTTTCAGCAACCGTGTTCTCACCGATGCGGTTGACCAGGCGGTTAATACGGGCAAAGCAGTACATTTACTGGGACTGCTCTCTCCCGGAGGAATTCATAGCCATGAGGAACAGATAATGGCCATGATTGATCTTGCGGTTAAACGAGGGGCAGACAGAATCTATCTGCATGGATTCCTCGACGGCCGTGATACCCCGCCCCGCAGTGCCCTGAAGTCGCTACAAAAAGCGGAAGAGAAACTGGCCTCTATCGGCAACAGTCGCATAGCCTCCATTACGGGGCGGTTTTACGCCATGGATCGCGACAATCGCTGGGATAGAACCCAGCTCGCCTATGACTTGCTGAGCGCCGGAACAGCGCCTTTTACTTATCCCGATGCCACTTCGGCACTGGCGGCGGCCTATGCACGGGATGAAGGTGACGAGTTTGTACAACCCACCCTCATCGCTGACACACAAATGCCGGCCGTAAAGTTTGAAGATGGCGATTGTGTTGTCTACATGAACTTTCGCGCCGACCGTGCCCGCTCACTTGGCAGGGCTTTCGTCAACGACGATTTTAACGGGTTTAAGAGAAAGCAGCGCCCTCGACTGGGTGCATTTGTAACGCTCACTGAATACGCTTCCGACCTGGGTTGTCCCTGCGCCTTCCCTCCTCAGAAGCTAAAAAATGTGCTGGGAGAATACCTGTCGAGCCTTGGCAAAACTCAATTACGTATCGCCGAAACTGAAAAATATGCTCACGTGACTTTCTTTTTTAATGGAGGCGAAGAAGAGCCGTTTGAGCTCGAGGAGAGAATCCTGGTGCCATCGCCCAAGGTAAAAACCTATGACCTGCAGCCAGAAATGAGCGCCTTCGAAGTCACCGAAAAACTGGTTGCTGCAATCCGGTCCCGACGTTTCGATGCCATAATTTGCAACTACGCCAATGGTGACATGGTAGGTCATACCGGCAATTTTAACGCGTCACTACAAGCGGTTGAAACCGTAGACAAATGTCTGGGGGAAATTGTTTGCGCTATTCGGGAAATTGAAGGTGAATTGCTGATTACCGCGGACCACGGAAATGTTGAACAAATGGTTGATAACTCTACCGGGCAGCCGCTGACTTCCCATACTAATGGCCCAGTGCCACTGGTTTATGTTGGCACTTCCGATCTGGGCTTTAAAACCGAAGGCAGTCTGTCGGATATTGCCCCCACTCTGTTAACCCTGATGGGAATTCCCTTACCCCCTGAAATGACCGGCCGTCCTTTGCTTGGCACTACAACGGGTGAAAACGAGGACGAAACCTTAACTGTAGCTCGCTGAGATAACACACTGTAGAGCAATGTCGCCAATAAAATTACCAATACCATTTCTGTGCCTGGTACTCGGCTGCGCCGGTATTTTCCAGCCGGCCTTGTTCAGAGTAATGGCGGCAGAGGCAACACCTCCTTCGCAACAGGAATTAGAACAAATTAATCAGGCCATCAGTCAAATAGAAGACTGGTTAACCCAGGCAATTCAGCAGCGACCGGACTACGAGCAAACACTGGCGGCGGTAGAAAAGGAGTTAAATGACTTAATTCTTAGCGCTGATTCCACGCGTACGTCAATTGCCAGCACGGAGTCTCAACTGGAAGCCTTACACCAGCGCAGTACTTCTCTGAGCCAGGCCAAAACCCAGCAGACAGAACTGGTCCAACAGGCCCTTCGCGCCGCCTACATGGACGGGTCCCAAAGCTATCTGAAGCTGTTGTTGAACCAGGAAGATCCTGCCCTGACCTCCCGCATGCTGCACTATTATCAGAGTTTCAGTCGTGCCCGGGTGGATCAGATTAAACAATACCAGAGCACCCTGTCCCAACTGGCTGACACTGAGCAACGGCTACAAACTACTAGAGACGAGTTGGAAAAAGAGAAACGCACCCTGGAGCAGCAATCGAGGAAACTCACTGAGGTTAAACGGATGCGGACTCAGGCGCTGGAGGAATTTAACCAGTCCATACGTGCGCGAAATGGCATCCTGGAGAAACTGGTAGCAGATCGTGAGGCGCTGGAGAAATTAATAGAACAGGTAAACCGGGCTATCGAAAACATCCCGTTACCACAGGGACAAATCCCCTTTGCGCGGCTAAAGGGCAATCTGCCCTGGCCCGGTCAGGGCCACTTGCTGAACCGCTTTGGATCAAGTTATGGCAACGGCAGTTTACACAGGCAGGGAGTTACCCTGGCCAGCGAGACCGGCAGTCCGGTGCGAGCCATACACAGCGGCCGCGTGGTCTTTTCAGATTGGTTGAGAGGATCTGGCCTGCTGGTAATCATTGACCATGGCGGCGGCTATATGAGTCTTTATGGCCACAATGAAACCTTGACCAGAACCAAAGGTAGCTGGATAAATACCGGAGACACCGTAGCCACGGCGGGGAACAGCGGCGGGCAGGAGCAAACCGGCATCTACTTCGAAATACGCCACAACGGCAGACCACAGGATCCAACAGACTGGTGTCTCCCCCAGAATTAGTACGCCGACAGACCAATAATATCCATAAGTTCACACTGCAACGGCCGCAATTTATTATTACCACCATTGCGTCGAGGCACGGAACCTGAAATTATATTGCTACAATACCGGTAACTTGATAGAACACAGGCATAAATCATGATTTTTTCACGGTTCACAATGCGCTTTATCTCAACCTTTTCTCTGGCAGCGGTGCTGACTACCACGGCATTTTCCCTCTCTGCCCAGGAACGCGGGCAGCCACAGGCCTTGCCTTTGCCTCTTAACGAAGTCCGTATGTTTACCGAGGCTCTGGACCGAATAAGGAAATCCTATGTTGAACCGGTAGATGACCAGACACTGCTGGAAGATGCCATTCGAGGTATGCTTGGTGGCCTTGACCCCCATTCCGCCTACATGGCCGGATCTGACTACGATAACCTGCAGGAGACGACCTCGGGTGAATTTGGCGGTTTGGGTGTGGAAGTGGGCCAGGAAAATGGTTATATCCGCATCATCAGCCCCATAGATGACACACCGGCGGATCGGGCCGGCATCCAGGCCGGCGACCTGATCATTCAAATTGACGGCCAACCCCTGCGGGAAATTCTGCCGGAAGAAGCCGCCAAGATGATGCGAGGGAAACCGGGTACTGATGTCACTATTACAGTGGTTCGCGAAGGCCTGCCGGCACCTTTTGATGTCACGATAACCAGGGAAATAATCGCTGTAGCCAGCGTTCGCCATCGTTCACTGGAACCAGGCTACGGTTATATTCGAGTATCCCAGTTCAAGATGAATACCGGCGAAGAAGTGGTCAAGGCTATTGCTTCGCTTCGAGAGGAGAACCCCCAACTCAAGGGCCTGGTAATGGATTTACGCAACAACCCCGGGGGTGTACTACCCGCCTCCGTTGCCGTGGTTGATGCCTTTATCTCGGAAGGAAAAATCGTCTTCACCAAGGGTAGACTGCCAGAAAACAATATGGAATTCGAAGCCACCCGCAGTAATCCAGGGCTGGATACACCCCTGGTGGTGCTGATTAACGAGGGCTCTGCCTCGGCATCGGAAATTGTTGCCGGCGCATTACAGGATCATGGTCGGGCCATAATCATGGGCAAAACCAGCTTCGGCAAAGGCTCGGTGCAAACTGTGTTACCACTGGGTGAAAACCGTGCCATAAAACTGACAACATCGCTTTATTACACACCCTCCGGGCGCTCTATTCAGGCCCAGGGAATCGTTCCGGATATAGAAGTGGACGAAGCCCTGGTGACCAAAATTGATCCCAATTCTGTCACCTTCTCCGAAGCCGACCTGCAGGGGCACCTGGAAAATACTACCGGCACCCAAAGCCAGTCAGTTCAGCCAATAACTTCCATGGAACAGATACTGGTTAACGACTATCCGCTGAACGAAGCACTTAACCTGTTAAAAGGCATCAATGCGCTGGGAATGACCAGAGTGCCTGCCAGTTATTCCCAGACAGCGGACCTCGATCAATAAGCTAATCGGCCAACCTTTTACAGACGCATGGTAATGCCATGGTCGGCCATGTAACGTTTAGCTTCCTGGATGCTGTACTGCCCAAAGTGGAAAATACTGGCAGCCAGCACGGCGTCAGCATGACCTTCAAGCACACCATCCACCAGGTGTTGTAAATTTCCTACTCCGCCGGAAGCAATCACCGGCACTGTCACAGCATCACTCACTGCCTTATTCAGGGCAAGATCAAAACCAATCCTGGTGCCGTCTCTATCCATACTGGTAAGCAGTATTTCTCCGGCACCATAACGCACCATACGCTTTGCCCATTCAATGGCATCAATGCCGGTGGGATTTCGGCCACCATGGGTAAATATTTGCCAATGGTCCGGCTCGCCTTCCTCACTCACCTTCTTTGCATCCACTGCCACGACGATGCACTGAGAACCAAAACGTTCTGCGGCACGTCGTACAAAATCCGGATCTCTAACCGCCGCGGTATTAATAGACACCTTGTCCGCTCCGGCATTAAGCATGGTGTGGATATCTTCCAGGCAACGAATTCCTCCACCAACGGTAAGGGGAATAAACACCTGCCCGGCGATGGCTTCCACGGTTTGTACGGTGGTTTCTCGCCCCTCGGAACTGGCGGTAATATCAAGAAAAGTTATTTCATCAGCTCCAGCATCACTGTAGCGCCTGGCAATTTCAACCGGATCGCCGGCATCACGTATATCGACAAACTTGACGCCTTTCACAACGCGCCCGTTATCACAATCCAGACAGGGAATTATTCGTTTTGCCAGTGCAATACAATCTATTCCAAGTACCTATTTATTCCACCTACCTGACTATTCCAACTACCTATTCCAAAAATCAATTATCCAGCAACGCCTGTGCTTCTTTCAGATCAAGGGTTCCTTCGTAAATCGCCCGTCCGGTTATAGCGCCACTGATGCCCGCACCGGACGCGGTATCGCAAACCGCCTTGAGGGCAGCAATATCGTCAATATTGGTTATACCACCAGAGGCAATGATGGGGATGGAGGACTGTTCCGCCAGTTTAACCGTGGCCTCTACATTAACTCCCTGCATCATACCGTCGCGGGAAATATCTGTGTAAACAATGGCCTCAACCCCGTAGGTGGAGAAAGATTGCGCCAATTCCACCGCGGTAACATTGGAAACCTTGGCCCAGCCATCGGTGGCAACCAGCCCGTCCCTGGCATCCAGCCCCACGATAACCTGCCCCGGAAATCTTTCACAGGCCCGTTTTACAAACTCGGGCTCACGCACCGCCCGGGTGCCAATAATGACGTAATCAACTCCGGCCGCAAGATAGGATTCAATGGTGCTCAACTCACGGATTCCGCCACCGATTTGCAGGGGCAAGTCCGGTAGCGACCGTGCAATGGCCTTAACAATTTCTCCATTGACCGGCTCACCTGCGAAGGCACCGTTGAGATCTACTAGATGCAAGCGCCGGGCTCCCTGCTCCTGCCAGCGCGCCGCCATGGTTACCGGGTCATCAGAAAATACCGTTGTGTCCTCCATGCGCCCCTGCTTCAAACGCACACACTGACCATCCTTCAGGTCAATGGCTGGAATTACGATCATTGCACGCCTTCCCACAGTAAAAAGTTTTTCAATAAAGCGAGACCCGCAATATGACTCTTTTCGGGATGAAACTGCACAGCAAAGATATTCCCCTTTTCCAGTGCCGAGGCAAAATTTAACCCGTAGTTAGTTACCCCCGCCAACGTCTCTGAAGAATCTGCGGCAACGTAATAACTGTGAACAAAATAAAATCGACTGTTGTCAGGAATTCCGTCCCAAAGAGGGTGATCCGTAGCTTGTTCCACGCAATTCCAGCCCATATGGGGAACCTTCAAGGCATGGCCGCTCTCATCACAGAGCTTGCCCCCAAAATACTTCACACTTCCCTTTGCTATCCCCAGGCAATCCACGCCTTCATTTTCCTCGCTAAAATCCATCAGCGCCTGAAAACCCACGCAAATTGCCAACAGCGGTTTACGTTCAATTACGTCGGCAACAATATCATCGATACCCAGCCGACGAATCTCGCTCATGCAATCACGTATGGCACCAACGCCGGGAAATATTACTCTATCCGCATTGGCGATAATTTTGGGGTCAGATGTAACATCTATACGCAGATCAAGATCTTCAGTTTGGCCAACGTGTTCCACAGACTTGGCGACAGAATGAAGGTTGCCCATGCCGTAATCAATTACCGCTATTTTATTCATGTGACAGCTATATTGGGGTGGTGGTCAGGGAACCTGTTTACAGAGAGCCCTTGGTGGAAGGAATCACTGTACTGGCACGAGGATCGATTTCAATAGCCAGTCGTAATGCACGACCAAAGGCCTTGAATATGGTTTCAATCTGGTGGTGTGCATTTTTACCACGGATATTGTCGATGTGCAGCGTCACAAACGCGTGGTTTACGAAGCCCTGGAAGAACTCGTGAAACAGGTCAACGTCAAAACTGCCAACCGCACCCCGTACAAACTGAACCTGATACTCCAAGCCAGGTCGACCGGAAAAATCAACTACCACCCGCGACAATGCCTCGTCCAGGGGAACGTAGGCATGACCGTAACGCCGAATACCGGTTCTCTCCAAAGCCTGGTTTATGGCCTGACCCAGGGTAATTCCAATATCTTCAACGGTATGGTGAGCATCTATTTCCAGGTCGCCACTCGCCTTTATGCTCATATCAATCAAACCATGTCGGGCAATCTGGTCCAGCATATGATCCAGAAATGGCAGGCCGGTCTCAGCCGACAATTCACCACTACCATCAAGATTAACAGTGACAGTAATCTGGGTTTCCTTGGTATTTCGCTCTACGGTGGCTGTTCTATCCGGTGCTTCTGACATGGGGCCTGACTTCGGTGTCAAAACCTGACTACCGCTCTGGTGGAATTGAGCTGCACATTATAAAGTGCCCGAGACCGCAAAGAAAGCCGGTATGCAAGGCTGGTCGCCATCCGGTAAACTACGCCTCCTGTAAATAGTTTTTGGCCCCGGAGTCCCGGTAGTTATGGGCAAACCCCTGCAAATAACCTTAAAAGTCGTCGCTGCACTGGCATTGCTGGTGATTGTGCTCGTACTGGCGATGGTGTTCATGGTTGATCCTAACCGATATAAACCGGCTATCCAGAATGCGGTACTGGAAAGCACCGGACTGGAGCTGAACATAGCAGGTGACCTGTCTCTTTATTTCCGCCCTTATGTGGGCGTCAGTCTCAATGATGTGCGCTTGCGCAATGCTTCAAAACCACAGGAACTGGCTTCCTCTAACCTAATCAGCCTGAGAGTTGATCCGTGGATGCTGTTGCGCGGACAGTTACTGGTGCAGGAACTCAGCGCCGATGATTTTCACATTAATTGGTTTACCGATGCCAACGGGGTCAACCTATGGACTACTGATCCCGAAGCTACTGATAACACCACAGATACCCTGGAAAGCACTCCCGGCCTCTCCACCAATATCAAGCTGATATCCATTGCTAATGCCAGTATTGATATTCAAAATCTTCAACACAGTTATCAATACACCATCCGGCATCTGGACTTGCGCAGTCAAAACGGCAATGTCGAAAATCGCCCTTTTACTGTTGAGGCGAGATTTGAGCTGGTTAACCCCAGCGCTCCAAGGCCAATGCCTTTTACCTTCAGTAGCAACAATTTCATCGATCTGGAAACTGGCGATATCAATATCGACAATATCCAGCTTACGCTCAGCCCGCTCCAACTTCGGGGATCTATTGAAGTCAGAGATATAAATGGTGAGATGACCTGGAATGGGGAACTGTCGTCCAATACCTTCGCCCTGAATGATTTGCTGGATAATCTGGCCGAGGTTGATCCGACGGCAAACACCCTGGCCTTACCGGGCATCAGTGAACAACAGCCCCAACAAGTGTCATTGCATACCAGCTTCAACGGTGATCGAAGCCAGACACAAATCCCCTCCCTGGAAATTAATCTTGGCGAAACACTGATAAAGGCAAAAGCCAATATCCGCTTTGCCAGTGAATTATCGCCAACTAACATCAGTTATGAGATAGAGTCAAACTCTCTGGATTTAAATCTATTTTCAAACTCAGGTGAAGATGACACAACCATCGATGACAATAACGATCCCCTTGCAAACAAGCTGTTGCCCCAATCTGCCAAACCGCAATCAACAACAGATATAGAAATACCTCGATCACTGTTATCCGGCATTAACGTTCGCGGAACCATCTCCGTGGAATCATTGACATGGGGTAGTTTGACCTTCGATGGGCTTAACATATTTACCAATCTGGAAAACTCAGTACTGGATATTGAAACCCAACCCACCGGTGTTCTTGGCGGATCAGTCCAGGGGAATATACAGGTGAGCAGCCTGCCAGAGCAAAGTGAACTCACGGTACATCTTTCTGCCAGTGACATTAATATGGTTGACCTGACGCTCCCGTTGTTTGAGCTTGAAGCCGTAACCGGAAAATTGAATGTGGAAGCTGACTTTACAAGTAGTGGCAACACAGTCAACCAATGGCGAGATAATGTAAGTGGTTCCACCAGCTTCTCGGTGGCTGACAATCTTGTGGATATTGGTGTTATCAAACAGGTTTTCACCGCTATCGCCGCGCTAAGCCCATCAGGCGAAGCAATTCAACAATGGCCCGATGCAATCCAGTTTACGAATTTCGGTGGCTATGCCCTATTTGAAAACGGCATCCAGGAAAATCAGCAAATCAATGTCCGCCTGGACAATTTTAATATTTCAGGCACCGGTGGCATCAACTTGATTGAAGAGAGCTTCGACTACAGTTTTCTGTTTGCTGTGCTTGGCGAACCCATTCTACAAACCATACCCATCAGCGAACGCTATCACAATGTGTCCTGGCCGGTGCAATGCGGCGCCGCATTCGATGATGCGGTAAGCCAGTTTTGTCGGCCTGATTTCCCCCAGGTGAGAGAACTGTTTATTCAGCTGGGTCAAAACCAGGTGCAGCGCCGCCTTGATGACGTGCTGACTGATCAGGTTCCGGAGCAACTGCAGGACTCCGCCCGAGGATTGTTACGCAATCTGTTTCAAAACTGATTGGATTTTTATCCACGCCATGAGTGACTTTTCGGATAATGTTCTCAACTGGTTCGCCCGCCACGGCAGAAAAGATCTGCCATGGCAGCAGGAACTATCTCCTTATGTTGTCTGGATTTCCGAGATCATGTTGCAGCAAACCCAGGTTGTCACCGTAATCCCTTTTTTCAACCGGTTTATGGCCACTTTCCCAAATGTTAAAGCGCTGGCAAACGCCGATATCGATCTGGTGTTGCACCATTGGACCGGCCTCGGATATTACGCCAGGGGCCGCAATTTGCATAAGGCGGCCAAGGCCATCGTTAATGATTATGATGGCAATCTACCGGTAAATGTGGAACAACTTTGTCAATTGCCCGGTATCGGCAAATCAACCGCTGGTGCCATAGCGGCAATTGCCTACAAGCAACAGGCCGCTATTCTGGATGGCAATGTAAAACGGGTGCTGACTCGATTCCATGGCATTGCCGGCTGGCCCGAGCACAGTGCGGTAAAGGCCCGGCTCTGGCAGCTTGACGAGTCACTGACACCTGAAATAAAAGTGGCCCAGTATACTCAGGCCATGATGGATCTTGGTGCTACTGTGTGCACCCGAACCAAACCCGGTTGCGATCGCTGTCCCCTGTCAGAAAAATGCGTTGCTCACCACACCGATTCAATTGATCAGTACCCCGGGAGAAGGCCTAAAAAGATCCTGCCGGTCAAGCAGGTTGCCATGTATATGCTACAAAACAAACGTAATGAAGTGTTGCTGCAAAAACGACCGCCGACCGGAATATGGGGCGGTCTCTGGAGCTTCCCCGAGGCGGACTGCCCCAGTGAAGAACCGGCGCTACTGGACGATTCAATAGAAGTTGAATCCAGCTCAAAGTGGCCAGAAGTAAGACATACCTTTAGTCACTATCACTTGGATATCACACCGGTACATAACAAGGTTCGGTGCCAAAAAAATACAATAATGGATTCCGGGCGTTGGCTATGGTATCCATTAGACAAACCATTGGAGGTAGGCTTGGCGGCACCGGTAAAGAAGCTTCTGCGCCAACTCGCTCAACAACCCGGCAATTGAACCTAACAGACGAGGAATGCTATGACACGCACAGTGCACTGTCGCAAATACGACAAGAAGCTACCGGGCCTCCCGGTACCCCCTTACCCGGGGCCCAAAGGGCAGGAAATTTACCAGAGTGTCTCGCAACAGGCCTGGAGCGAATGGCAGAGCCAGCAAACCATGCTGATCAATGAAAAGCAGCTGAGCATGGCCAACGCCGAACACCGAAAATACCTGCAACAGGAAATGGACAAGTTTCTCAGCAACGAAGATTATGACCAGGCCGAGGGCTACGTGCCCCAGGACAGCTGAATCACGTCAACCCTTGACTATTAAAGGCCTTGAGGTTTTAATACGCGGCTCGCAGGAATGGCACTTTTTGATATATGCCCAGGTAGCTCAGTCGGTAGAGCAGAGGACTGAAAATCCTCGTGTCGATGGTTCGATTCCGTCCCTGGGCACCAATTTTTCTTATATATCAATAGCCTACAAATATATCTAAAAACCAAACCTATAACATACCCTTAGCAT
>JAESQX010000190.1 GCA_016764875.1 Gammaproteobacteria bacterium | reverse complement strand
TGGCGGTGCAGGTTACATTGCCAAACAATTGGGGCTGCTGGGCGCAAATATTGTTGTTCTGGATTATCTCAGCACTGGGTTTACTGACGCGGTATTATTTGGGGAGTTGATTGTTGGTGAAACCGGGGACCTAAAGTTGGTATCTAGCATCCTCAAGGAGACTGTTCAGAATTCTGTGTCAAAGTAAAAATACCCTATCTATCTGATCACAGATCCAGTGCGCCATCAAGCCTACCCTCGAAGAAGATACTCAACTGAGACAGCGTTAAATTCCAATTTCGGATCGGCATTGTCCATTTCTTACTGGCGTTTTGAATGCCCAGATACAATAGTTTGAGCAGGCTATTGTCGTTAGGGAAACCACCTTTAGTTTTTGTCAGTTTGCGGAATTGTCGATGCACAGCCTCAACCGAATTGGTTGTATAGATCACCTTACGGATGGCTTCTGGATATCGAAAATAGACCGACAAGTTATCCCATTTTCTGCGCCATGACTGAATCACAATTGGGTATTTGTCACCCCAGGTTTTCTCAAGTTCGTCCAGTGCTGATTCAGCAGCCTCTTTGTTAAGGGCTTGATAAACCCGTTTCAAATCAACCATAAACGCTTTGTGATGCTTAGAGCCAACATAGCGCAGCGAATTGCGAATTTGATGCACAATGCACAGTTGAACTTCAGTCTTCGGAAAAATTGTTTGTATAGCCTCAGGGAAACCCGTCAGGCCATCTACCGATGCAATCAGAATGTCTTGTACGCCTCGATTTTGTAGATCGCTCAATACACCAAGCCAGAAGTTTGCACCTTCACTTTCAGAAAGATATAGCCCCAGCACCTCCTTCTTGCCGTCCAGGTCGAGCCCCAAAACGGTGTAAACCGCACGACTTTCGTAATGACCCTGGGCACGAACTTTGTAGTGAATAGCGTCAAGCCAGACGAAGGGGTAGTGGGAATCCAATGCCCTCTGCTGCCAGGCCTTGACGGTGTCGATGATTTTGTCAGTAATGGCACTGATCGCGGCGGTGGAGACCGAAATGCCATATATCTCAGCAACATGCTCGCTGATATCGGAATAACTCAAACCCCGGCCGTACATCGACAGGATCTTGGTCTCTATTTCATCGCTGACGCTGGTTTGGTTCTTCTTAATGATTTGGGGTTCAAAGCTACCAGCACGATCACGGGGCGTGTCCAGATCAATGCGCCCTTCACTGGTTTTAAGCCTCTTCCTGGATTTTCCATTCTTACGATTAGGTAGCACATCATAAGCCAGATGATTTTCTAATTCGGCCTCCAGTGCCGCCTCGGTGAGTTGCTTTATTAACGGGGCTAAGACCCCATCTTTACCACTAATGGCCTGCCCTGACTGAATTGCTTTAAGGGCCTTATTGAATTCGAATACTTCTGTCATAATCAATTCTCCATACAGTATTATGCTGCAAGTTAAAGAATTGACACAGAATTTCTAACACTCCCAGTACCGTACTTTAGGGCATTGGTTCAGACACCTTTGAGCCCGTCTGTTTGTTATCCCTTCGCTTTCTACTCAAATCAATTCGCAATCGTCTGATTCCCATGTAGGAGCCTGTGCCGCAGACAAGTGTGACACCTATGAGAAAGCTCAGCATGAAGGAATCCCAAAAGGGACGACTTCGTGTCAGCTTATTAAAGTCACCTCGGTGAAACCCATTGAATAACCACCTGTACCAGCGCAGGTTTGAATCTACTTTCAGCAATATATGACCATCCGCCGGGCTAAGATAGTAATGACGCCGCTGGGAATCGCCGATGATAACTCTGTATACAGGAAATTCTCTTGGTTCATGGTGAACATAGTAATAGTAGTCCGCTGCCGTAATAAGCTGCATAGAAGTGATCAATGAATCAGGTTGTAATCTACGTGCAAGGTTTTCTAATTCATCAAGGCTATACGGATAGGCTTGAAGTGATTCAGGGTGTAACCGTTGTTTGTTGCCATTTCGCTCATGTGCAATAACAGATACTTCGCCAGCCATTACGGAAATATCCAGCTGCACGGTATCTGGTGTCATTGGTGCGGTATCTAATCTTGTTAGCACCTGTTCTACTTCGGGCCATGTCAGTTCTCTCTCAGTCATTCGCTGATATTCATCAGCAATCCCTTCTCCCTCCAACATGCCCCAGGGATTCATCGACAAGAGTCCACTTGCTACCCAGGTCAATGTCAGGATCCCGAAAATCAAACCACTGTAGTGGTGATAGAGTACAATGCCTCGATAAGGTGAAAGTCGACCATTTCTACGTTTCCAAAATTGATGAATTCCGATATAAAGCCCGGTAACAGTCAAGAATATCCCGACTATAGTTAACCAGATGACGACCTGCGCCCAGACAGCCGTGTTTTGCCGCAGCATTGTTGGATATAGCCAATGGATAACGGCCCCCAGGTAGCCCCAGAGGCGCTGATCAGATGTGGTTATTTGCACAATACTGCCGGTATGACTGGAGATATAAAATTCAGTGCTTTCCGAATTATCTAGCCCAAACTTAAAAAGCGGCCTGTGATTGTGGTAGCGGCTAGAAACTGTCCATTGGTCATTATCTAAAGTGAAGGACCCCGTTATCGCAGAACCAGGATAATGATCTGAAACAAAGTTTTCAGCGATGTCCTTTGCTCTGGATTGATCTATAGAATTGAATGCTATACCGCTTGACAGTTGGTAACTGATCAGGCCGCGATCCTTCGTATTCAGACGCAGGACAGGTTCACTATTAAGCATCTCCAGTTGAACTTTGGAAAAACTTTCATCTAATAAGATTTGAGATGAAGGTAATTTGCAGCAATTATCAAGTTCGATATTTTTCTTGAGCGATGATGCTTCCCAGTGATCAATCTCAGGGTACTGCTTATACATCATGATGATGCCGGACATCGTCCACAATAGCATAACCAAGCCAATGGTAATTCCAAGATACCGATGTAATAAAAAAAGGATCTTAACCATGGCAGATACCAGAAAATGTTTCGTTTAGTACCTCTAGTTCAAATAGGATCAATGTTGAATAATGGCTTTAACTTAACAACTTCTCTGCTAGAACTGGTAAGTGTAAGAAAGATGAAGCGTTCTTGACATTCCCAGATTCTCGAAAAGATAGGACTGGCCTGTTGCATCAACCGTGCCACGGTCTATTCGAGTCGCATACTTCTCATCGGTGACGTTTTCGATCCTCAGCACGAAGCGGTGCTGTCGATCTGATCCCAGGTTATAGTGACCGGCAATATCCGTCACCACATAGTCGCCTCTTTCGGCGCCTCGCCGTGCGTTTATATCCCCCACTAAATTTGTTGAGATTGAAATGCCATAGGGAGCGCCCACTGGGCGGTAATCTGCTCGCAATTTACTTTCACGTTTGGGGATGCTTCTTAGTTGCGGACCACTACTGTTAAGTTGTGCCCGGGTTCGAGTGTGGCTCAAATGAGCGGTCCATTGTTCATTAATCGGAATCGAGGATATCAACTCGTATCCATCCATATTCACCTCATCCCTAGTGTTGATGAAGCTCTCGCCTTCCACGCCTGCAATTGTAAGCGGCACATAAGACTCTATGTAATTTTTTATATCCCGCTGGAATGCCGTTAATTCAAATGTCAGGTCCTGGATTCTGCCACCAAGTGAAAGATTTATATTTTCACTTTCTTCCGGCTCGAGATTGGGATTGCCAATTGCAAACCAGCCTCCGTCAGGGACACCGTCATTATTATCATCATAGTATTCATTCAGAAACAACGCTTCGGCATCAGGCATACGAAATGAAGTTCCAATGTTTCCCTGAATATACAGGTCATCAGTAAGATTGTGTTTTCCCGTTAAATTCCAGACTGTCGAATTTTCCATATTGGAAGCGCGATTGTTTCATACGCCCAGAGCGAGCGCGGTATTTTCAAACAATTCATTTGTAGTTCGTACCTGTACAAATGTTGCGTTCACTTTTTCTTCTTGATCAGCTATGCGCCAGACATCATCCTCGCCGGAAAACCTCTGCTGATCAAATCCCAGGATATATTCCAGACCACCTCCGTAATTAATTTTTGCCATGGCATTAAAGCCATAATCTTCATAACCCCAGTAAGAGCGGTTGTTTCTAATAACGAGTCCTCCTGTCAAATTTCCCTGGGCATCCAATTCATTGTAGATACGTGTGTACCTGGTATCCCAGTTGTGCTGGTATGCCTTTACAAACAATTCAACGTTATCATTAACTGCTAAATCGTATTTGAAAGTAATGATCCC